>NZ_JABWMG010000008.1:0-162646 GCF_013366455.1 Salinivibrio sp. EAGSL
GGGGGTCGCGGGTTCGAGTCCCGTCCACTCCGCCACTACTTAGAAACCCTAGCTGGAAAGCTGGGGTTTTTTGTTATTGGCCAGGTTCGCCCTGCGGGCGAATGAGTCCCGCAGGATGGCCTGCCCGTTGTCCGCAACCCCGGCCCTCCGCCACTACTTAGAAACCCTAGCTGAAAAGCTGGGTTTTTTGCGTTTAAAGCGCCCCTATAGTGTTAGGGTTATTGCTGGAGAATAAAAGACATAAAAAAAGCGCCTCGCGGCGCTTTTAGTGGTTTAGGCCATCCCTTGGATGACCACAAATTTTTCTAGGAGCTGATCCTCAGTCTCGACATTATCGGGATCGGTGATAATGCATTTGGAGATCGGGCAAACCGACTGGCACGTCGGTTTGTCGTAATGGCCTTTACACTCGGTACATAAATCAGGCTCGATCTCAAAGATCTCGGAACCCATAGAGATAGCCCCGTTGGGACACTCGGGCTCACACATGTCGCAGTTTATGCATTTATCGGTGATGAGTAGTGCCATATTACTTACCCGATGGGTTACGCGTATCTTGGCCTGATTGTAGGTTACGCATCAGTAGCGCGTACTCTAGATCCATATCAGCGGGCACGGGAATAAACACGAAATGGCCGCTGCCTTTGGCATCGTCGATCGCTTCTGATTTGCGGTTTCCATCGCCTCTAAGGTGAAATGCACATTGCCGCGTGGCGTCATTAGCTCCATGCTGTCACCGAGCATAAATTTATTCTTCACTTCCACTTCGGCTAGATCGCCTCGACGCTTGCCAGTGAATTCGCCGACAAATTGCTGCTGCTCAGAAATCGAGTAACCATAGTCGTAGTTTTGATAGCTATCGTGGGTATGACGGCGCAAAAAGCCTTCGGTATAGCCTCGGTGTGCAAGGTTCTCGAGGGTATTCATCAGGCTCTCATCGAATGGTTTACCGGCCACGGCATCATCAATGGCTTGGCGATACACCTGTGCTGTGCGTGCGCAGTAATAGAACGACTTAGTACGGCCTTCGATTTTGAGCGAATGAACGCCCATTTGCGTAAGCCGTTCAACGTGCTGAATGGCGCGCAAGTCTTTTGAGTTCATGATGTAGGTGCCGTGCTCATCTTCGTATGCCGCCATTAACTCACCGGGACGTCCACCTTCTTCGAGCAATACTACGTCATCAACCGGCTCGCCTTTACCAAGTGTGGGAGTCACTTCTTGAACTTGTACCACCTGGCCAGCATCATCTTCTTTGCCTTGATGGACTTTGTAGTCCCAGCGGCAAGCATTGGTGCAGGTACCTTGGTTTGGATCGCGCTTATTAATATAGCCTGATAGCAAACAACGACCAGAATACGCCATACAGAGCGCACCGTGAACAAATACCTCAAGCTCCATTTCAGGGCAGTGTTGGCGGATGTCTTCGATCTCTTCCAGTGATAATTCACGCGATAAGATCACACGCTCAATGCCTTGTTGTTGCCAAAACTTAACCGTGGCCCAGTTAATCGCATTAGCTTGCACGGAAAGATGAATCGGCATATCAGGAAAATGTTCGCGGACCATCATGATAAGGCCAGGATCCGACATGATCAGCGCATCAGGACCCATATCAATGATAGGTTTAAGATCACGAATAAAGGTTTTAAGCTTTGCGTTGTGCGGCTGAATGTTGCAAACCACGTAGAATCTTTTTCCCTGCGCATGGGCTTCGTCGATCCCAATTTTTAGGTTGTCGTGGTTAAATTCATTGTTGCGCACACGCAGGCTATAGCGTGGTTGACCGGCGTAAACAGCGTCAGCCCCGTAGGCAAACGCGTAGCGCATGTTCTTTAGGCTACCGGCGGGAGAGAGTAATTCTGGCGTCAACATAATTCCAAGCTTGAGTCTGAGTGTAAGTCAGGCACCTTCACGTTGAAGGTGAGTGTGGGCGCCATTTTACTGTGACATTGCCCACACTACCAGCCGAATTTACCTAATCTTTGTAAGGGTTAATGCGGTAAAGGATTAGTCGGTTTTCAGTCCGCCTAGCGCGGTAAATATGCCATCGAGCAAGGTGTCGAGCTCACCACACATGAGTGATAAATCTGCATCAAGGCGAGCAGCGACATCTTCGCGGTCAATATCGGCGTTTTGATCGCGGATTTCCTCTGAGAATTTGATCCGCTTTAGGCTAAGGTCGTCGCCAAGAACGAAGTGAACTTGCTCTTGCCAATCCATCGATAACTTAGTGACTTGTTTGTCTGCCTCAAGGTGCGCTTGGATTTCATCACTGGTGAGATCTTGCTGCTTACATTTGATCACCCCACCTTCTTCGAGTAGCGCTTTAAGCTCGGCCTCATCACCGAGGTGGAAGCCTTGTGGGGCTTGGCCTTGCTTGACCCATTCTGTCATCGCTTGCTCGGTTGGTGTTTCCGTTTCAACCGGCACCACGGGCAAACTGCCAATCGATTTACGTAATAGGGCGAGCAGCTCTTCCCCTTTTTTAATGCTTGCCGCATCAACGAGGATCAAGCCTTTATCGGCCATAATCAGCGCACACATCTGGCTTTGGCGAGTAAACGCGCGTGGTAATAGCTCCATGACCACATCGTCTTTTAAGCTGTCTTTCTCGCGCTTTTTCAAGCGTTGACCCTGCGCTTGCTCCATGGCGTCCACTTTTTCTTCCAAGGCATCTTTAATGACCGAGGCAGGTAAGAGCTTTTCTTCTTTGCGAGCGCGGATCAGAATATTGTTACCGCTGACATGGGTGAGCATATCGCCGTGTTTACCCAACGCATGATCCCAGCCAAATTTTTGCATGTCTTGGCTGCCACACGGGGTAAAATCGAATTCTTTCAGCTGGCCTTCCAACTGAGCGGGATCGAGAGGAATATCACGGGTGAGACGATAGACGAGTAAATTCTTAAACCAAATCATGGTGAGGCTTTATCCATCCTGTTGTGAGAAAGGCAACATGGTATTGCATTCACTCTCGAATGTCGCTGCAATTAGCGTAGAATTTAACCCTACTCGCGTGTTGTGCGAGATGCACTTGCCGAACGCTCAAATAAAATGGATTACCCCAGCTGTGTTAAAAATCATTCATACCTCCGACTGGCACCTTGGTCATCAGCTTCACGGTTACGATCGTCAATATGAACATCAAGTCTTTCTCGATTGGCTCAAGCAATGTCTCATTGATGAGCAAGCCGATGCATTGTTAGTGGCCGGTGATGTGTTTGATACGGCGAATCCACCGGCAAGCGCATGGCGGATGCTGTATCGCTTTTTAGCCGACATAGCAAAAGCGTTGCCCCATTTAAATGTGGTGATCACCGGGGGAAATCATGATTCACCTAGCAAACTCGACGCCCCACATGAGCTTCTAAAAGCCTTTGATTTACACTTAATTGGTGCCATTGCCCGCGATAATGATGGGCGTTTAGACACCGAGCGCATGATGGTACCGATCACTGATAACAGTGGCGAGACGGCAGCATGGATACTCGCGGTGCCTTTTTTACGCAGTGGTGATTTGCGTACTGAAGGGTTGGGAGAAGAGGATGATCGTCTCATCGAAGGGGTTCGACAGGTTTATCAGCAAACTGAACAAGCGGCGCGCGCTAAGTGCAAAGGGATGCAAGCATTGATCGCGATGGGGCATGTATATATGGCCAGTGGTGAATTATCTGAGATGTCAGAGCGGCGTATTCTAGGTGGTAATCAGCATGCGCTGCCCGCTGATATTTTCAGTGACGATGTGGCCTATGTCGCGCTTGGGCATTTGCATTTAGCTCAGCAAGTCGCCAAACAAACACGGATTCGTTATTGCGGCTCACCGCTTCCCCTATCACTGTCAGAGCGCCATTATCGGCATCAAGTGTTGGCCGTTACATTAGAAGGTAACCAACTGCAGAGTGTGACGCCTCACATTGTCCCGCGTGCCGTGGATCTTTGGCGGGTGCCAGAAAAAGCTTCGCCACTTGACACTGTGTTAGCGAGCTTGGCAGCGTTGGCGCCGCAAGATTTGCCGCTCGCTCAGCAACCCTTACTCGATGTGCCTGTGCTGTTAGATAAACCACAGCCGATGTTACGCGAGAAGATTTTAGCCGTGCTTGAGGACAAACCTGTGCGTCTGGCAAAGATTACGCCGCATTATCGCGAGACGTCCCAAGATACGGGCTTTCGCCAGCAACACCTTTCCGACGTAGAACCGTTTCAGGTATTGCGTCATGGCTGGCAACAAAAATACCAAGGTGAGCCGGATGAGGCGTTATCGGCGACGTTTTCTCACTTATTGGAGCAATTGGAACAGGACGAGGACCAATAAATCATGAAAATTCTGGCATTGCGTGGCGAGAATTTAGCCAGTATCCAATACCCGTTTGCGTTGGACTTCTCCCAAGGCCCACTCGGTGATAGCGGTTTGTTTGCCATCACGGGGAAAACGGGCGCAGGAAAATCGACGCTTTTGGATGCGATTTGTTTGGCGCTCTACGATAAGATCCCGCGTTTTCAATCCAATAAAAAACACGATGCCGATATTGGTTTGGGCGACCCGGCAACCCGCGTTAAAGCCAATGACGTTCGGAGTATTTTGTCTCGAGGCAAAGGCGAAGGTTATGCCGAAGTCGACTTTCTTGCCCATGATGGCAGCCGCTGGCGTGCACATTGGTCGGTGCGTCGCGCGCGAGGAAAAGCAGACGGTCGGATCCAAGCCAGTGAGCACTGGTTACAAAACCTGACCACAGACCAGCGTATTGCGGGCAAAAAACAAGAAGTGCTGAGCGAGATAGAGCGTCTAGTGGGGCTCAGTTATGAGCAATTCCGCCGTGCGGTAATGTTACCGCAGGGGGATTTTGCTGCGTTTCTAAAAGCCTCGGCAGATGACAGAGCGGCGTTGCTTGAACGTATGACAGGCACCGAAATCTACAGCCGTTTGTCGCAAATGGCGCATGAGCGTGCGCGTGAAGAAAAAAACGCGCTGGATCAGCTCACCCAACAGCTTGGGGATATTAACATACTCAGTGGTGACGAAGAGCAACAACTACACCAAGCGCAACAAACGTGTCAGCAGCAGATTCAAACGCAGCAACGGCAATTAAAAAAACTGAACGATTATCGCCAGCAGCACACGCATTTGGCGCAGGCGGAACAAGGGCTCGCCGCTGCCCAAAAAGCCTTGGATGAAGCCAGTGACGCGCGAAAAGGGGTGGCGGCGCGGCGGCAAAAACTGGATGACATTGCGCGCGTGCAAGTGGCCAGAGACGATTGGCAGGCTGTGCAAACGCGTCAATGGCAGCAGCAGGCATTAACGCAGGATCTTATTCACTTGGCGCGCGAAGAACGAGCGATAGCCGACGATTATGAGGTGCAAGCCGCGCACTGGCAAGATGCTAACCGAGGGGTCACGGAAGCGGAGCAAGCTTGGGCTGATATCGAACCTAAAATACGTGAGGCGCAGCAGCTAGATACGCAGTTGGCAGGGTTAGACAGCCAAATGCATGAGCAAAATATGGCGCTGAATGCACAACAGCAAAAGTACCGACACGCCCAACAAACACTCACGCAAACGCGTGAAAAATCTCAACAACAGGCGCAGCGAGCGCGCGTATTAGAGCAGGAGATTGCGCGTTACGGGGACTTTTCGCATATTGCTGAGCATTATCAGCCAGTATTCGACAATCTTCGCCAATACTTAGACTGCCAAGACACCCTGACCGAGTTACAAGAAGAATATCAAACGCGTTACCGCCAACGTCAGCAGTGGGCACCACAACGAGAGAAAATCGACCAAGATATTGCGCAGGTCGATGATAGCAGCGTGCAATTGAAAACCAAGCGTCAGGCGGCAAACCCTAAAGCCTTGTTCGCGGCACAAGAAGCCGACCAAGCACGTTATGCTAAGCTTCAGCAGCAAAAACGGCAACAAGAGTCACTGCTCCATGAGGCGCAAAATTGGCAATATTGGCAAGAACGCTGCCAGCATAACCATGTAGAGTTTGAAAAGCATGAAGCGATTTATCGCGACAGCCAAACGCATTTAGACCGACTTAAAGAGACGCTGACCCGTGAACAGGCCCAGGTTGATGAAGCGCAACATAGCTTGCAACAAGCAATGGCTGTTGTCGAGTTAGACGATCTTCGTCAAGCGCTGAAAGAGGGCGATCCGTGTCCGTTATGTGGGGCAACTGAGCATCCTTACTTGCATCATGCACCGGCAATTGAAGGCATGATCGCGCAGCAACAGTCGCGTGTCGATGTGTTGCAAGCCTCTTATAATCAACACAACGCCGAATACTATTACTGGCAAAAACAGCATCAACACAGCCAGCATGTCTGTGCTGAACTACGTGAGCAGGGCTTAGTGTGGCAGGCTGAGCGTCAGCAGTATGAGAACGGGCTACGCGACGCAATGGTAGAACTTGGGTGGCAGTTGGCGCCTGAACACCCCCTCGATGAGACGTTGAGCGAGATAGAAGCGCACGCAAAACAAACCGACAGCGACTATCACGCTTGTTATCAGGCGATCACTGCACGTCAACACCAGTTAGCGCAAATTCAGCAAATGGATGCCGCGTTGAGTGATTTACAACACGCACGAGAACAGCTTGTTGCGCGCCGACATCAACTGGATCAGTCATTGACCGAGTGTGAGACGCGGCTGAACGCCATTGATGAACAGTGGCAGCAACAACACGAACAGCTGACGCGCGTGAGCCAAGCGCTTGATCAGCAACTCGGTGCAGGACAGTGGCTCACAAGCCTGCAACAGGTGGGCGCCGCACGTTATATTCGCCAGATGGAGCAAAAAATTCAGGGCTATCGTGCGCTGCAGGACGAAAAAACATCGCTTGCCACGCAAAAACAACAGATAGAGACCGAGCTAGCGTCATTAACCCAGCAGTGTCAGAGCCTGTCAGAGGACACGCAGGCACGGCAAGCGCAATTAGTGAATCTGGCGCAAGCGCATCAACAGCGCAGCGCGGCGCGTCAGGCGTTGATCCCCGATTCAGACTTGGCGGCGCTTGAACAGGCGTATAAATCAGCAATCGAGGCGCAAAAGACTAAGCGTGCGCAGGCTGAACAAGCCTATAGCCAAGCCAGTGAAAAGCGGGCAGGGGTACAGGCACGTCAGCAAACCTTGCGCCAACAACAGCAAGAGGCTGCGCAACAGTATCGCGCCAGTGTTCGACGTTGGGTCCAATGGCAACCGACACTAGCCATGCATCAATACGACATCCTCCAAGCTTTATCTTACTCTGAAACCTGGCGAGCCAGTGAGCGGGAAGCGATCAGTGAAGTAGAAGCGGCTTACCAAGAAGCTAACACGCGCTTAGACGAACGTCAGCAACAATTAACCCATTGCCAGCAGGCGATTGCCGCGGCGCAAGTGTGGTTTGATGAGCAGCAGCTACCGGATGATGATGCCGCGTTGACCGCCCAGCACGATGCCTGGCAACACGCGTTAGAAGACGCCGAGCAGCAGCTGTTTACCTTGCGTCACCAATTAACCGAATCAGAGAAGGCCAAACAGCAGGCCGGATCGCTGACCGAGAAAATTGACGCGCAGCGTAGCCAAACAGAACAGTGGTTAAAACTGGCCGATTTAATTGGCTCGGCCAGCGGAGCTAAATTCCGTAATCTCGCACAATCGCTGACGCTGGCGCAGCTGGTCGAGATTGCCAATGAGCATTTGGCCTCATTATCACCTCGTTATGCGTTACAAACCGTGCCCGATAGCTTACTGGCGTTGCAAGTCGTTGATCATGATATGGGCGATGAAGTACGCAGTGTTGAGTCCTTATCTGGCGGTGAAAGCTTTCTAGTCTCTTTGTCACTGGCGCTTGCGCTGGCATCATTAGCGGCGGATACACGGCAACTTGGATCCTTATTCATAGACGAGGGCTTTGGCACACTGGATCCGGAAAGCCTGGAAATGGCGTTGGCCTGTTTAGACACCTTACAAGCCGACGGGCGGCAAATTGGGGTAATTTCCCATGTAGGCACACTGGTTGAGCGCATTGGTGCGCAAGTGCGCGTCGATAGTCAAGGTGGGGGCGCTAGCCGCGTCCTGGTCACATAGCAAGGTGTTGGCTAGGTCACAGCCTGTTAACACAACGCGAAATTTGCTCGCGCCGGGTCACAAAAATGTCATAATAAATGCACATAATGGCGCCAGTTAAATGATAACACTAGGTAATTATCATGGTTAGACGGATTCTCGTTGTTGAAGACGAAGCCCCCATTCGCGAGATGCTTTGTTTTGTCTTAGAGCAAAAAGGCTATCAAACGGTTGAGGCAGAAGACTACGACTCAGCGCTGGCGCAAATATGCGAGCCTTACCCAGAAATGATCCTCATGGATTGGATGTTACCTGGTGGATCTGGACTCAACTTGATTAAACATTTGAAGCGTGAAGAGCTTACGCGTCAAATCCCAGTGGTGATGCTGACCGCTCGGGGCGAAGAAGAAGATAAAGTTCGAGGCCTTGAAGTGGGTGCCGATGATTACATCACCAAGCCTTTCTCACCGAAAGAGTTAATCGCACGACTGAAAGCGGTCATGCGGCGTGTCTCACCGACCACGTTGGAAGATGTGATTGAAGTGCAAGGTCTAAAACTCGACCCGGTTTCACACCGTGTTACAGCGAATGATGATCCCCTTGATATGGGGCCAACCGAGTTCAAACTTCTACATTTTTTTATGACTCACCAAGAGCGTGTCTATAGCCGTGAACAGCTGCTTAACAATGTTTGGGGCACCAATGTTTACGTTGAAGATAGAACGGTTGATGTGCATATTCGTCGCCTGAGAAAGGTGTTAGAGGCGGGTGGACATGCTAAGTTAGTACAAACCGTTCGTGGGGCGGGGTATCGCTTCTCAACACGTAGCTAGAACATCCCTTTAAAGGGATGAGCCGATATGGAGATATAATGGTCGAACGACTGTCTTGGAAGAAGCTAGCCTGGGAGCTGGCTTTTTTTTATTTACCTTGGCTCGTAGTAGGTGGATTGTTTGGCGGCCTACCTTGGTTATTACTCGGCGCCACTGTAGCGATGTTATTGTGGCACTTGCACCAGCAAATAAAGCTGTCTGACTGGTTATGGAAAGACAAAAGCTTAACGCCTCCATCCGGTACGGGATCGTGGGAGCCTTTATTTAATGGTATTTATCGCTTACAAAAGCGTAACCGCCGGCGTCGTAAAGAGCTTGCTAACTTAATTCGCCGTTTTCGTAACGGCGCGGAGTCTTTGCCCGATGCGGTGGTGGTATTTGAGCGCGATGGCGCCATTGTTTGGTGTAACAAACTCGCTCAGGAGCTACTTGGCTTGCGCATGCCGGATGATAACGGCCAGCATATTAGTAACTTGATCCGCGCACCGGAATTTGTCAGTTATATCGCCAATGCCAATTACGATACGGCGCTGGAAATGCGCTCTCATCTGAATAGCGCTCGCACACTCGAATTTCGGACCATGCCCTACGCGGAAGGCGAATATTTGATGGTGGTGCGTGACATCACACAGTTAAAGCAACTGGAAGGTATGCGACGTAATTTTTTCGCCAACGTTTCGCACGAGCTGCGCACACCAATGACGGTATTGCGTGGGTACTTAGAAATGACTGAAGATCCGGATATGGTTGTTGGACCCATGTGGCCAAAAGCACATGGTGTGATGACAGAGCAATTATCTCGGATGGAATCCTTGGTTGAGCAACTGCTTACGCTGTCTAAAATTGAAGCTGCAGCCAAACCCGATCTCGACCATCATGTCGATGTTCCCGCGATGCTCGATGTGCTGCAAAAAGAGGCTCAGGCATTAAGTGGTAACAGTGAGCATGTACTTACCTTTGACGTCGACACGGCGTTGAAAGTCCGCGGCAATGATGATCAGCTGCGCAGTGCGATCTCAAACCTTGTTTATAATGCGGTGAAACACACTCCCGCCCAGGCAGAGATCCAGGTGCGTTGGTATCGTTCTAAAAAAGGCCCGCGCTTAGAGGTTATCGACAGTGGTGAGGGCATTCCGCCACAACATTTAGACCGATTGACTGAGCGATTTTATCGTGTCGACAAAGCGCGATCGCGAGAAACCGGTGGCAGTGGGCTAGGGCTTGCTATAGTTAAACACGCGCTGAGCCACCATGATGCTGAACTGGATATTAAAAGCGAAGTCGGGATAGGTAGCACGTTTGCATTCACGTTGCCGGAGCGGCTCGCATGTTAAAACGCGTTATCTTGTTTGTTTGTCTCGTATGGAGTCTGAATGCGTTAAGCCAAACCCATCCTTTACCGGATTACCAACGTACCAGCGGCATATCCGGCAACTTAAGCTCTGTGGGCTCTGATACGCTCGGTAATCTTATGGCGGCGTGGACAGGCGGATTTAAGCGCTTGCATCCGGGCGTCAATGTGCAGTTGCAGACCCCTGGCTCGGCATCGGCGGCGCCCGCGCTGGTGGAGGGCACTGCGCAACTTGGGCCAATGAGCCGCGCGATGCGTGTCAGTGAGGAAAACGCCTTTCAAGCGCGGTTCGGTTACCCCCCAACCGCAGTCCCAGTTGCGATTGACGCGATGGCCGTCTATGTCCATCAAGACAATCCACTTCGTACTATCAGTTTTCAACAGCTTGACGCGCTCTTTTCCAGAACGCTGTGGTGCGGTGCGAGTGACCCTATTACAACCTGGGGGCAGCTGGGCTTAACCGGCCGCTGGCAGCATCGTGATTTACAGTTGTTTGGCCGAAATTCGGTCTCTGGCACCTATGGTTATTTTAAGCAATCAGCCCTGTGTCGCGGCGATTTTCGAGCCGATGTGAATGAGCAGCCCGGTTCGGCGTCGGTGGTACAGTCGGTGGCTTCCTCACTCCATGCTATCGGTTATGCAGGGATCGGTCATCAAGCCTCGGGCGCCCGTATGCTTGCGATTTCTCGTCATGGCGACAAAGCCGTTATCCCTAGTGACAGGGCGATTCGAGAAGGTAAGTACCCACTTACTCGACATCTCTATTTATATATCAACAAAGCGCCGCATCAACCGCTTGCGCCTTTAGATGCCGCTTTTATGCGATATATTCTCTCTAAGCAAGGACAAAAAGCCGTCAGCCAGCAAGGATATATTCCATTGCCGGCAGAAACGGTACACGCACAGCGACAGGCGCTGGGATTGGATTAGTCGTTACAGGTCAACGCCCAGTTTACGGATTGCCAGTATTGTTTTTCGGCTTCAAGATCGGCGGCTAATAAGCGGTTATCTTGGAGCCACCTTGCAGGGAAATCGAGCTGCCATGTTCCTTTTTTATCCACATTCAGTGCGATATCAGGTAGTGGCTGGTCGTTACGTTGGGAGTGCAACACACAGGCTAAGCGTAATGCGCAAATTAGGGTTTCAATCAGTTTCGGCTTAAACAAAGTAAACTTGGGCATCTCACTGAGCTTTAGCGCCTTTCGGTGAAAGCGTGCCAATGTCGCGAGCACTGTCTGCTGCTCTTGATTAAAACCCGGCAAATTGGTGTGGTGTAAAATATAGGCTGAATGTTTGTGATAACCCGGATAGCCAATGCTCAGGCCAACTTCATGGAGCAGTGCTGCCCAGTTGAGCAATCCGGCGAGCTCGGACTTTTTACTGCCTTTATCCGGTTCTGCTTGCGCATAAAAGTGGGCCGCCGTTTGCTGTACACGTCGAGCATGACTCAGATCGATATTGTAGCGAGCCGCCATGTCATCTGTGGTGCGGCCGCGGATATCCGTACGCTGAAAACGATCTTCCATCTCATAGAGTAAACCTTCACGCAGTGCCCCGTCGGAAAAGCGCAGTGACTCGATGGCTAACGCATCAAATATCCCCGACAAGATAGCCACACCCGCAGCAAACACAGGTTGCCTATCGGCTGATAAGCCTGGCAAATTGATGCTCTCACTGGTTTTAAATGTCAGTAGCGTTTCAATCAAACTATCCAGGCGTTTGCGGGTGATTATGCCATCGTCGTCACCCAAGCCGATGATGACCTCACGAATCGCTTTCACCGTTCCTGAAGCCCCTAAAGCCACTTGCCAGCCTGCTTGGCGGTATTGGCTTGCGAGACTCTCTAGTTTTTGCCGAGTGGCGAGCTGAGCGGCCGCAAATTGCTTTGAGCTAATGGCCCCTTTGGGGAAAAACCGTTCATTATAGCTCACACAGCCCATGCGTTTGCTATTAACCAGAAGGGGGTCAAAGTTATCACCAATGACTAATTCTGTGCTGCCGCCACCAATATCGATGACGAGTTTGCGGCCGATATTTTGTTGGGTGTGTGACACGCCCATGTAAATCAAACGTGCTTCTTCCTCACCCGAAATAACTTCTATTGGGTAAGGGAAAACTTGATTCGCTCGCTGGATAAACGTCTCGATATTACGAGATTGGCGTAACGTGTGGGTCGCGGCAATGCGGACGTTATCCACGTCAATACCGTTGAGGCGCTCAGCGAACATGGCTAAACATTCCACGCCTCGATCAATCGCTTCCTCGCTAAGACAATGGTGGCTGTCTAGCCCCGCAGCGAGACGAACGCGCTGTTTATGGCGGCTGACGATTTGAAGCCCTTCACCGACGACGCGTGCGACGACCATGTGGAAACTGTTGGAGCCGAGATCAACCGCAGCAATCTCGCGCGGTTTATCCTTTGACTGGGGGTGTGTCATGTTGCAACTTTTCCGCGTGTTTGAGTGCTTGGCGTTCTATGTGTTTGAGGTAATCATAGATCTCGACTTGTGAGCGGATCTTTTTCTTGTTACCGCGTTTAACATAGGCGTTAGACATGGCTTTGTCGATGACTCGTGCTTTGGCGCGATCGGCAAATTGAATTTCCAAGATCGCCATGATGCGATCTTTGAGTCTTGGATCGCGAATGGGTGCCCCCACTTCAATACGATTATCAATATTTCGGGTCATCCAATCGGCAGATGAAATATAGATATCACGTTCACCGCCATTTTCAAAGGCAAATACACGTGGATGCTCGAGAAAGCGGTCCACAATACTGATCGCCTTGATGTTTTGACTCACCCCTTTTACGCCCGGCACGAGCGAGCACATGCCGCGGACGATAATTCGAATTTTGACCCCTTCATTGCTGGCTTTGTATAAGAGATTAACTAAGCCTCTATCAACGAGGTTATTGACTTTAAGCGTAATGCCAGCTTTGCGTTTGGCGCGCGCATGTTCAATCTCGCGCTCGATCAATTTACACATTCGGCGGCGTGAGTTACGCGGCGACACAATCAGGTGGTTAAACTTTACTGGGCGATAAGGGTTCTCGATAAAGTCGAAAACTTTTCGGATCTCTGAGGTGAGTTGTTGATCGGCGGTAAAAAGCGCAAAGTCAGTATAGATTCGTGCCGTTTTTTCATGAAAGTTTCCGGTACCAATATGGCCATAATCGCGAAGTTCGCCATCTTCGCGGCGAGATATCAAGCACAGCTTGGAGTGAATTTTTAGCCCTGGCGTGCCGAATACCACTTTGACCCCTGCGTCGGTCAGTACCCGTGACCACTCGATATTGGCCTCTTCATCAAATCGTGCCTGAAGTTCAACCACCACAGTGACGCGCTTACCGTTATTGGCAGCATCAATCATTGAATTGATAATCCGCGAGTTCTTTGCCACGCGATACACGTTGATCCGAATGCTACGCACTTTAGGGTCAAACGATGCTTGTCGCACCAGTTCGGTCATATGCCGAAAGGTATGATAGGGGTAGTACAGCAGTATGTCGCGTTCACGTATGGCCCGAAACGCATTGTTTTGCAATTGAAAATCGGCACTCTCGAAAGGCGGAAGCGGTGCGTTTTCTAGATACTGGCGTCCCACATTGGGAAAGCCGATAAAATCACGAAAGTTATGATAGCGCGCCCCGGGTAGCACACTGTCATAATCAGAAATCTTTAAAACTTGGATGAGTTTGTTCACCATTTCAGGTGGCATATCACGCTGATACACAAACCGAACAGGCAGGGCGGTTAAGCGTTGGTCCAAGCTTTCTGACATATTTTCGAGCAGGCTATGTTCGACTTCGTTGGTCAAATCGTATTCGGCGTCACGCGTCATTTTCATCGCATAAGCGTCGACGGTATCGTAATCGAACAAACCACTGAAAATCTGATCAACACAGAGTCGAATAATATTGTCCAATAAGATAATGGTTTTGCGCTGCCGCTTTCCTTTAGGCTCAGGCACTTTGACGAACCGGTCCAGATCGTCGGTTGGGATCTCAATTAAGGCATATTTTGGCTCTTCACCGGCTTTTTTTAGCTCGACCGCTAAATAGGAATAAGCGTCTTTTAAAAAGCTTAAAACATCGACATCTTTATTGAGCATGATCGGTGTAATGTAAGGCAAGATATTGCTACGAAAATAGCGTTTGAGCCATTGGGCTTGATGCTCCGACAGTTGTCGTTCATTCACCAAAAAGATATTGCGGCGTGCCATTTCAAGCAAAATATCATTATATAGATGATCGAAATCTTGATTGAGCTTGACCACTTTCGCTTGAATTTTACTGAGTAACTCCTTGGCGTGACTATCCACTCCGCGCTCTTCATCAATAATGATACGGCGTTTCACATCGGCAAATCGTACTTGATAAAATTCATCAAGATTGGATGAAAAAATACCTAAAAAGCGAACCCGTTCGATAATCGGCACGCTTTTGTCCGCAGCTTCCTGCAGTACGCGCTCGTTAAAGGAGAGCCAGCTCAGTTCTTTGTCGACATGATGGGAGTCTAAAGTCATAGCGTGTGAGAAAATCCTGTTCTACTGAATAAGATGGCTGTCAGCAAGACCGCTAAAGCGTCAGACAGCCTTTCAAGGGCTTTGTACAATACGCTGATGTTGGCTGCACTTTGTAGGAACGTATCCAGTGTGTCGATACGTGAAAACAAAACGCATCATGCGTGATCCTTAAGACGATTGTTTAAACAATTATTGAGGTCGTTCAAGGTGTTGTCTATGCTTCACGGCAGTAAACTCACGAAAGTGTGCCCAATATCAACTTGGGCCAGCCTAAAGTCCGTTTGTTGCATATTTATTGCGTACCGCTCAGCAACGCATCGTCCCGGTGTCGAGGCGTTAGCCCGCAAGAGGCAGTATGATTAGCCATCATCCACTTTTTTTATATGGATAATCATAGCGGGCCGATTTGTCACAAAATTGTCATTGTAATGAAATACAATCAAGAGCTTGATTAAAATAAGAGGTGCAAATGACCCACTCCTCACCATCACTTTCTGACACCAAACGTGCGCGACGTTTAAAAGATAAACTGACGCGTCAAACAGTGCGCTTTGGTGGTGTGATGGTACTAGTGACCTTGTTGCTGCTGTTTTTTTATCTTTTAACTGTCGTGATTCCGCTGTTTCATCAAGCCAGTGTGACGTTAAGTGAACGCTTTTCTGTCTCTTCACCTGGAGCGCCACGGTTTGTTGGCGCTGATAATCGCAATCAACTCGTTTATAGCTTGGATGAGACAGGCGTCTTGACGGTAGCGCGTCGTCCTCGTCAGTCATCGATGCCTCAACAGCCCCAACAGCCCCAACAGCCTCAAGAGAAGACAACTTTCCCGCAGGCTGAAACTGTCTTACAACGCGCGCTATCGACCCTCAGTGATCCTGCGATGAGTTGGGCTCAAGCAACGGCGCCTTTTATCGCAGTGGAAAATGCTCCCGGTGAAGTGGGCGTTTGGCAATTACGCTTTGGCAACGATGACCAAGCCGGTGATGCGGTGATCCCGCAGTTATCGCGTATATCTGCGTTTGGTGGACCCGTAACGGTGGATGCGAATAGACAGCCGCTGGATAAGATTGCCCTGGCGATACCGGATAGCTTGCATGGCCAGCCGATAGCGCCTGTGTTGGCGGCTGTGACTGCCGATAATCAATTGATGATCTACCGCGGCCAGCATAAAACATCATTCCCTTTGAGCGCGCCAGTCAATCAGTTGGCATTGTCGGGCGATGGACAACGGTTATTTATCCGTCAGCATCATACTTTATCGGTTTGGCAGGTTAATAATGACATGCCCATTAAGCGCGAACGCCTAGACCTCACTCATGTGAACGATAGCTCGGTGGTTAATATGACGCTGCTAGCGGGGGGACGCTCGTTAATATTGCAGCATCAAAATGGTGACTTGACGCAATGGTTTGATGTCCTCAAAAGTGGTGAGCCGTCATTGACCAACGTGCGTACGTTTTCGCCCGGTGCTGGGGCAAAAATAATAGCGCCAGAGTTACATCGTAAAAGCGTGGCCACCGTGGATGATACTGGGCAGCTGAGCTTGGTACATGTGACCAGTGAAAAACAGCGGCATTTTGATAAACGGTTTACCTCGGTCCCGGAGGCGCTGGCATTTGCTCCTCGCGCCAACGCCTTGATGGCGGTGACACAAAATCAGTGGCAGTGGTTGGCAGTGGATAATCCTCATCCTGAAGTCAGTCTCCATTCTTTATGGCAAAAAGTGTGGTACGAGGGGTACTCATCGCCGCAATATGTGTGGCAGTCGACATCGGCCGACGATAGCTTTGAAGCAAAGTTGAGTGTGGTGCCGGTGATCTTTGGCACACTAAAAGTGGCCGTGGTTGCCTTACTGTTCGCGGTGCCAATGGCCATTGGTGCGGCTATTTATACGGCTTACTTTATGTCATCAGGGTTGAGGCGATGGGTCAAACCGACGGTTGAGACGATTGAAGCATTACCTACGGTGATCATTGGCTTTTTAGCCGGCTTATGGCTTGCCCCTTGGGTTGAAGCACATATTGCTAGCGTCTTTATGTTGTTGATCCTGATCCCGTTTGTGTTGCTGGGGTTGAGCGCCTGTTGGCGAATGATCCCCCGCTATGCTCGCCGTCGCTTGCCGGACAACGCCCAAATACTGGTGATTATCCCGGTGTTGCTGTTAGTGGGGACAATGGCCGTGTCTTTAGGACCTTGGATTGAGCAGATTTGGCTGGGAGGCGATGCTCGTCAATTCATTACCCACGAGCTAGGCATTGGTTATGATCAACGTAATGCCTTAGTGGTTGGGATCGCGATGGGCTTTGCTGTGGTTCCCACCATATTTTCGATTGCTGAAGATGCGATTTTTTCGGTTCCGCCACATCTAAAGCAAGGTGCGTTAGCACTGGGGGCAACGCATTGGCAAACATTGATGCGGGTTGTGTTGCTTACCGCTAGCCCAGGGATATTCTCGGCGGTGATGATGGGATTAGGTCGCGCGGTGGGTGAAACCATGATTGTGTTGATGGCCACAGGGAATACACCGATTATGGATTGGAACCTGCTCGAAGGGCTTCGGACCTTGTCGGCCAATATTGCGATCGAAATGCCAGAGTCCGAAGTGGGGAGCTCGCATTATCGTGTGTTGTTTTTAACCGCGTTTATTTTGTTTGTTTTCACCTTTGTCTTTAATACGTTGGCTGAACTTGTTCGTCAGCGTTTACGCGACAAATACAGTCACCTTTAATTGAGATGAGAGTGCGCATGCGTCCATGGATAAAATCTGGCACGCCTTGGGTCTGGATGACGGCAGGGATGGTTAGCGTCAGTCTTATTGCCATTCTCGGTGTCTTACTCTTGCTCGGTGTTCGTGGCTTAGGCTATTTTTGGCCCACACCGGTGACCAGTTTTGAGTTACAGACGGAACAGGGCGTAGAAACTGTCGTTGGCCAGATTTATCGAACCGATGAGGTTGATGCGACTCAGCTTATAGACGCCGGTGTTCGCTTACCCGCATACCGGCAATCCGCGTATCAGCGCTTGGTGGTTAAAATTGGCAACCGTGAACGAGAAGGGCTCGACTTTCGTCAGTTACTTGCGTTTCAGATAAAAAGCCAACACACGCCGATTGAGATGGCGATGATTGAGCGCAGCGAGAACGGTGTCTTTTATGGCAAGCCAACAGCGTATATTGATCAAAGCGGTACACGTCATGGATTAGTGATTTCTGCGCTGCGTCAGCAACTGGCGGATTTGGCGGCACGTCGTGATGCGATCAATAAAATTGAACAAGTCCATCTGGCAGGGGTGAACTATCAGCTCGAACAGTTGCGATTAGAGGAAAAATCTCGCGAACTTGAGGGGACGTTGGACAAGCGCGCCCAATCGCAGATTGCATCCCGCCGCACGCAGTTGCTCACTCAGTATCAACAACTGGAGCAAAAGCTCGCACAGCTGCGGGATAAACAAAAAACAGGGCAACTGGTTGTCGAAGATAGCCATGGTGATGAGGTCGCATTACCGCTCGAGAATGTGCTAAATATTTGGTACCCCAATGCGATGAGCGGCGTCGATAAGCTGACATTTTGGGGGCACCAAGTGGCGGCTTTTCTATCTGAATCACCGCGTGACAGTAATGCCGCAGGTGGGGTTTTTCCGGCGATTTTTGGCACCGTTTTTCTGGTCTTATTAATGGCAGTGATTGTTACCCCTTTGGGCGTGGTCGCGGCGATTTATCTGCATGAATATGCGCCTAAAACGGCGTTCACTCGGTTGATTCGGATTGCGGTTGTTAACCTCGCTGGGGTGCCATCCATTGTTTATGGTGTGTTTGGTTTAGGCTTTTTTGTCTACTTCATTGGTGGCACCATTGACGATATCTTTTATCAAGCGGCGCAACCCGCGCCTGTGTTTGGTACGCCGGGCATTCTGTGGTCAGCGTTAACGTTGGCGATCTTAACCTTACCGGTCGTGATAGTCTCAACAGAAGAAGGGCTAGCGCGTATTCCTACAAGCGTCCGTCATGGTGCCTTTGCCTTGGGCGCGACCCAATCTGAAATGCTATGGCGAGTCGTCTTACCGATGGCAAGCCCGGCGATGATGACGGGGTTAATTTTAGCGGTTGCCCGTGCCGCCGGTGAAGTGGCGCCTTTAATGTTGGTTGGGGTGGTGAAAGTGGCGCCTTCTCTGCCGGTTGATGGCAACTTTCCTTTTTTACACTTAGAACGGAAGTTTATGCATCTCGGCTACCATATTTATGATGTGGGCTTTCAAAGTGCGCATATCGAGACTGCGCGACCTTTGGTGTATGCGACGTCGTTTTTACTCGTGTCTGTGATCGTGGCACTGAACTTATCCGCGATCGGTATCCGTCATTATTTGCGTGAAAAATATCGCGCATTAGAACTGTAACGATAAGGATCCTGCTCGATGTTTTCGATAAACCCGCCTATAGGCGCCACGCCGAGCTTAGATTTGGGAAACTTACCGAACGAGCAAACGGCGTTAGCTATTCGGGATTTGAATCTTTATTACGGGGCGACTCAAGCACTGTTTGATATCAGTATGCGTATCCCGAAGGGCAAGGTCACAGCGTTTATTGGTCCTTCTGGATGTGGGAAGTCGACCTTACTGCGTTGCATTAACCGCATGAATGATTTGGTGGATGGGTGTCGCGTGCGGGGCGAAGTCACCTTACATGGGCAAAACATCTATCACCGCGAGGTTGATGTGCCTGCGTTACGCCGTCAAGTCGGTATGGTATTTCAGCGTCCTAATCCGTTTCCGAAATCCGTTTATGAAAATGTCGTTTTTGGATTGCGGCTGCAAGGCATTCATGATCCCCGAACCTTGGATGATGCGGTGGAGCGTTCACTGCGAGGTGCGGCGCTGTGGGGTGAGGTAAAAGATCGTCTTAACGATAATGCGTTTGGTCTTTCAAGTGGACAGCAGCAGCGGTTGGTGATCGCCCGAGCAATCGCGATTGAGCCAGAAGTGTTATTGCTGGATGAGCCCTCTTCGGCGCTGGATCCTATCTCAACACTGACGATTGAAGAGTTGATCAACGATCTTAAAAAACAATACACAGTGGTGATTGTTACCCATAATATGCAGCAGGCGGCACGGGTGTCAGACCAAACCGCCTTTATTAATATGGGCCGCTTGGTAGAGTATGCGGATACTGACACCTTGTTTACTACACCAAAAAATAAACAGACGGAAGATTACATCACCGGTCGCTACGGATAAGGAGCAGGCCTTGGATAATTACAATATTAGCCGCCATATTTCTGGCCAATTTAATGCTGAGTTAGAAGCGATTCGCACTCACGTCCTAGCGATGGGGGGGCTGGTGGAGCGTCAGCTCACCGATGCTCTTCGTGCCATGCACAATCAAGATGAAGAGCTAGCGCGCCATGTGATTCGTGAAGATCACAAAGTCAATGGCATGGAAGTCGCCATTGACGAGGCCTGCACACGGATTATTGCTAAGCGCCAACCGACGGCAAGCGATCTGCGCCTGGTGATGGCAATCATTAAAACCATCACGGATCTAGAGCGTATTGGCGATGTGGCTGATAGCATCGCGAAAATGGCATTGGACAATGCCAGTCATTCTCAGCAACCTTTTTTGGTTTCTCTAGAGGCATTGGGTCAGCGTGCTGCCAAAATGCTGCATGACGTACTGGATGCGTTTGCGCGGATGGATATTGATGCGGCCATGAAAGTCTACCGTAAAGACGATTCTCTCGATCGTGAGTATGAGGGAATTTTGCGTCAGTTGATGACCTATATGATGGAAGATCCTCGTTCTATCCCTAATGTGCTAAAAGTGATGTGGTCAGCGCGTGCGATCGAGCGCGTGGGCGATCGCTGCCAGAATATTTGTGAGTACATCATCTATTTTGTAAAAGGGAAAGATGTTCGTCACATTCAAAAAGAGGAGCTCGAAAAGCTCCTCAAATAGGCGTTTAGTCGTTATCGATCCACTCACTGACCTTATCAGGGACAAAACTTTGGTCATGAAGCGGCATGCGCACATAGCCCTCTTTGCTGATCTCGGGAAGAATAACGTCTGGGTATTCAATCTCTTGATAGGGGATCTGGGAGAGAAGATGCGCGATACAATTAAGTCGCGCATGCTTTTTATTATCAGCTTCCACTACCCACCATGGACTTTCCTTGGTGTCGGTATAAGCAAACATGCGATCTTTCGCCTCACTGTATTGCACCCAGCGGCTGCGTGACTCCAAATCCATGGGACTAAATTTCCAGCGTTTTATTGGCGTGTTTATTCGCTCGGCAAAACGCTTTTCTTGTTCTTCGTCGGAGACGGAAAACCAGTATTTGAGCAAAATAATCCCCGAGCGGATCAGCATTCGCTCAAATTCAGGGCAAGTGCGGAAAAACTCTTCATATTCTTCCTCGGTACAAAACCCCATGACACGTTCTACGCCGGCTCGGTTGTACCAACTGCGGTCGAATAAAACTATCTCTCCGCTCGCTGGAAGGTGTTCGATATAGCGTTGAAAATACCACTGTGTGCGCTCGCGTTCCGTCGGTTTATCTAGTGCAACCACACGGCACACGCGTGGGTTGAGTTTTTCGGTAATCCGTTTTATCACCCCACCTTTACCGGCGGCATCTCGCCCTTCAAAGATCACCACGACTTTCAGCTGTTTGTGTTTTACCCACTCTTGTAATTTGACTAGCTCGGTTTGCAACTCAAGTAATTTTTTTTCGTAGTGTTTTTTGCTGATTTTAAGGGGCTTTTTATCCGACAAAGCAGCACTCCTTTTGTGAAGACCATCATTTCAAGTTAGGAAACTCAACGGTGAGATGCAATATCCTTGTCTCTAGGACACAAGCTTATCGACAAAAAGGTTTGGTCAATCACAGTATGGTGAGAGCGGCTGACATATTGCATTTAACTGAACCGAGCGACTGCCTGCTTTACCGCCCTGACTTGCATGGGATCAGTGATGGGGTAACCGATCTTTTCACCTTCACCCATCGTCGCCATCGCATGAGTGTGGGCGGCGCTTGCTTGTGTGGTACGCGCGGACAGGTGGATATCTCGTGCGCCGGTATGAGCGATGATTTCTGCGGCATTATGCGCTGTGATCCCGGCACCTGGCATGATCCGAAGCGGCGTATGACGGACGTAATCGACCCAGGCTTTTAGTGTTTCTTTGCCTTGCTCGGCATGGTTGGCACCACCTGAGGTCAGAATACGTTCCACGGCAGGTCGCGCGATAAGGGCGTCTAACGCTGCCATTGGCTCGGTGCAATGATCAAACGCCCGATGGAACGTCACCCCCATACCTCGGGCTTCGGCCAGCATGGCATCGAGTAACGTTAAGTCTACTGTCCCATCTGGGCGTAAGGCGCCAATCACCACGCCATGACAGCCAGTTTTGCGGGCAGTGGCAATATCTTTAAGCATCACTTCAGCTTCATCATGGCTATAAACAAAGTCCCCTTCTCGTGGACGTATAATCGCGTAAATAGGCACGCGAGCTTGTTGCATCGCTTGATTCAGGGTGCCCATACTTGGCGTGAGGCCACCGAGCTTGAGTGAAGCACAAAGCTCGATACGGTCTGCGCCCGCTTGCTGAGCAATCGATAAAGATTGGATACTATCAATACATACTTCGACGGTGACGGTCATAGGTGCTCCTTGTTTGAACGGTCTAGCATAACCGTGACCAGAGCAAGCGTCATGAACAAATCAGACAAGGTGTGACATGTAGAGAAACGGGAGGGAAGGAAGGCGTTGAGAGACAATAAAAAAAGGGCCCGGTTTAACCGGGCCTCATTATACTGTTACATTGCTTAGTATGGGCACATTGCTCAGTGCGGGGCACGTAACCTTATTACAGGTCGTCAGTGTGCTCAGACAGATACGCGGCAACACCTTCAGGTGACTCAGCCATACCTGCTTTACCTTCTTCCCACTGTGCAGGACAAACTTCGCCATTTTTCTGGTGGAAGTTCAATGCATCAACCATACGTAGCATCTCGTCAATGTTACGGCCTAGTGGCAGGTCGTTAACGACTTGATGGCGAACAACACCGTCTTCGTCGATCAAGAATGAACCACGGAATGCAACGCCCGCTTCTGGGTGTTCAACATCGTATGCTTTACAAATTTCGTGCTTCACATCAGCAACCAGTGGATATTTTACTGCGCCGATACCGCCATCATCGATAGCTGTCTTACGCCATGCGTTGTGTGAGAACTGAGAGTCGATAGACACACCGATTACCTCAACACCTTTAGCTTGGAAATCGCTCAGGCGCTTATCGAATGCGATCAGCTCTGATGGGCACACGAAAGTGAAGTCGAGTGGGTAGAAAAAGACAACTGCTTTTTTGCCTTTGGTGAACTCTTTCAGGTTGAAGTTATCAACGATTTCGCCATTACCTAGTACGGCAGCGGCAGTAAAATCTGGTGCTTGACGACCTACGAGTACCATATCTCAGCTCCTATTTAATTGTTGTCCTGATAATCAGGTTCCTATATAAGCGAGACAAACTATAGCTAACTTGTTAGATTGAAAAAAGTGGAATTAATAGATTGTTATAATCGGAAAATACGATTGTTTAAAATATGACGTTATGAACAAATATCCTTCATTAAAGCAGCTACACTATCTGGTTACCCTGTCAGAAACGCGTCACTTTGGTGAGGCGGCGAAATTATGCTTTGTCAGCCAGTCGACACTGAGCGCAGGGATTCAAAATCTAGAAGAGTTGATTGGAGCACAGCTGATTGAGCGTGACAATAAAACCTTAGTCCTCACCGGCATGGGTGAAGAGGTGGTACGCCGAAGCCGGGAGATTCTCGCCCGTAGCCAAGATCTTATGGAGCTAACGCAAGTTAAGTCTGATCCCATGCATGGTAAGGTGCGTTTAGGGTGTATTCCGACCATTGCACCTTTTTTACTATGTGATGTGGTCAAGCAAGTCAATCAACACTATCCAAATTTAGATTTACTGCTGCGCGAGGATACTACCGCCAATTTACTCACGGCGCTTAAACATGGCGAAATGGACATATTGATCCTTGCACTCCCCATGGATATTGGCACCATGACGCGTCGAATTGTTGGCCGCGATCCCTTTAAAATGGTCATGAGCGGCAAACAAGCAGCACAGCTTACATTGCCCGTTGATTATGAATCTCTCCCCGATGAGTCTGTCTTTTTATTAGAGCGTGAACACTGTCTCACCGACCATGCTGTCTCTGCCTGCCAGATGACTGCCTCGCAGAAGATTAATCCTTTTATGGCGACCAGTTTACATACCTTGGTGCAAATGGTGGCCAACGGCAATGGTGTGACCTTTATACCGCAAATGGCGATTGATCATGGTTTAATTGCTAATTTAGATGTGCATCTAGAAACCCCACCAGGAAAAGCAGCCTATCGTGATATCGGTATGGTATGGCGGCCATCTTCCAGTCGATTAGAGACCTTTAATAATCTCGCTGATCTGGTGACAGGACTGCTTTCCCCAACAGGTAAAGACATATTGACCGAAAATCAGTGATAAATTCTACATTAAAGGCAAAAGATTAGTTTTATATTCTGTTTGAGTGTCATAAAAACCACGATACCGACGTTGGATTATTATCACGAAAAAAAGCAGCACGCCTGAGTGCTGCTTTTATTTTTACAGCTAATATTATGATTTTAAATAAAAAAACAACTTTTCTGTTCAGTTGCTAGTGGCTTGTTTTGTAACTTAATTACGTAAGTGGTTACACTTAAGTGACAAAAATATGATCTTGGTAGCAGTGTTACATCATTCTGCTAATCCATTCAAAAAAGCATATTCGAGCTTATGCTCTAAATTATTTAAATGTCTGATTTTAAGTGTTTATTACTGGTTTTTGATTGATAGATGTGAGGTGTTAGGTTGATTTTTATCCGAGGTTGAGTCAACGTAAGATAACTAGCGCGGCGTTGAGTGAGTGAGATGCCACTTGATGTCCGAAAACAACTTTTGTTGTGATTGGATTACAAATGACAGCCAGGGAGGCGATATGACAGAAGCATGCTCAACCTTACGCGAATCACTGGTAATTAACGAGACCGTTACCCCAGCGCAGGCAGAAATCCTAACCGATGATGCCTTGTGTTTTTTAGCCAGTTTGGCTAATCGATTTGCGGATCGTATACCTGGGCTTCTTGCCACTCGCGAGCAGCGCCAACAGCGTATTGATGCGGGAGAGCTGCCCGATTTCCTTCCTGAGACGCAATCGATTCGCCACGATGATTGGACCATTCGTGGCATCCCCAAAGACTTGCAAGATCGACGGCTAGAAATTACTGGCCCAGTGGATCGGAAAATGGTGATCAACGCCCTGAACGCCAATGTGAAAGTGTTTATGGCGGACTTTGAAGACTCGTTCGCACCAGCTTGGCCACAAGTGGTCGAGGGGCAGCGCAACTTGCGCGATGCTATTAACGGCACCATCAGTTATGAACAACCAGAGACAGGAAAGCGTTATCAACTTAACGATGATCCCGCGCGCCTGATCTGCCGGGTTAGGGGCCTTCATCTGACAGAAAAACATGTCATGTGGCAAGGTAAACCGCTACCCGGTGCTTTATTTGATTTCGCGCTCTACTTTTTCCATAACTATCGTCGGTTGCTTGAGACAGGATCCGGTCCTTACTTCTACTTGCCCAAACTACAAGCCTATCAAGAAGCGGCGTGGTGGAGCGATGTGTTCTCATTTGCAGAAGATGAATTTGGGCTAAGCCGAGGCACGATCAAAGCAACCGTATTGATCGAAACCCTACCGGCCGTGTTTGAAATGGATGAGATTTTATATCACTTACGCGATCACATCGTCGCGCTGAACTGCGGTCGCTGGGATTATATTTTCAGTTATATCAAAACGCTTCGTAATCATCCTGATCGGGTGCTACCTGACCGTCAGGTGGTCACCATGGACAAACCTTTTCTCAATGCTTACTCGCGACTGTTGGTGAGAACCTGTCATAAGCGCGGTGCATTGGCCATGGGAGGGATGGCGGCATTTATCCCGAGCAAAGACCCAACCGAAAACCAACAAGTGCTCGAGAAAATCGAAAAAGATAAAACGCTAGAGGCAAATAATGGCCATGATGGAACCTGGATTGCCCACCCCGGATTAGCAGACACGGCGAAAGCCATTTTTGATAAAGCGCTCGGCGATAAGCCGAATCAGCTAACGGTTTCTCGTGAGCAAGATGCGCCAATTACCGCGGCGGATTTGCTTGCGCCTTGCGATGGAGAACGCACCGAAGCGGGCATGCGCCACAATATCCGGGTTGCGGTCCAATATATCGAGGCATGGATTTCGGGTAATGGCTGTGTGCCGATTTACGGCTTGATGGAAGATGCGGCGACCGCCGAAATTTCGCGTGCGTCGATCTGGCAATGGATCAAGCATCAAAAGCCGCTCAGCAATGGCAACGTGGTAACCAAAGAGCTATTTACGCAGTACCTCGAAGAAGAAATGGCTGTGCTTGAAAACGAACTGGGCACTGAACGTTTTGCTCAAGGGCGATACCGCCAAGCGGCAACGTTAATGGCCGAGCTGACAACCAGTGATGAGCTAGTTAACTTCTTAACCTTACCAGGGTACGAGTATTTGCCTTAATGGGCATGGAAGCAAAACAACAACATGGAATGAAAGCGAAGGGCTGACAAGGCTCTGCTAACAAAGAGGAATGGAACATGACTTTGACTCGCCAACAACAAATCGCGCAACTGGAAAAGGATTGGGCTGAAAATCCACGCTGGAAAAACGTAAAGCGAACGTACACCGCTGAAGAAGTGGTCAGTATGCGCGGCTCTTTTGTCCCCGAGAATACCATTGCTAAACGCGGCGCAGCTAAGCTGTGGGACCTTGTTAACGGCAGTGCGAAAAAAGGCTATGTTAACTGCTTGGGCGCGTTAACGGGAGGCCAAGCTGTGCAGCAAGCAAAAGCCGGCATTGAAGCTATTTACTTGTCAGGCTGGCAAGTGGCAGCGGACAATAACACAGCGTCCAGCATGTATCCGGACCAGTCACTGTATCCAGTTGACTCAGTCCCCTCGGTTGTTAAACGTATCAACAATGCTTTTCGCCGCGCGGATCAAATACAGTGGTCAAAAGGTGGGACCCCAGAAGAGGGGACTGATTATTTTCTCCCTATTGTTGCCGATGCCGAAGCTGGCTTTGGTGGTGTACTCAACGCCTATGAGTTGATGCGCAATATGATTGAGGCAGGTGCAGCAGGCGTCCACTTTGAAGATCAATTGGCGTCAGTGAAAAAGTGTGGTCACATGGGTGGAAAGGTATTGGTGCCAACCCAAGAAGCCGTGCAAAAGCTGGTTGCAGCGCGTTTGGCGGCGGATGTTGCAGGGACTGACACGCTCGTGATTGCCCGTACCGATGCTAATGCGGCTGATCTGCTTACCTCAGACTGCGACCCTTATGATAAAGACTTTATTGCAGGTGAGCGCACCGCAGAAGGTTTTTATCGCGTGCGTCCAGGGATTGAACAAGCGATTTCCCGTGGTCTCGCTTATGCACCGTATGCTGATTTGATTTGGTGTGAAACCGCGACACCGGATCTGGAAGAAGCACGTCAATTTGCCGAGGCGATTCATGCGCAATATCCGGATCAATTATTGGCATATAACTGCTCGCCATCCTTTAACTGGGAAAAGAACTTGGATGCCGACACCATCGCTCGTTTCCAGCAAGCGCTGTCCGACATGGGTTACAAGTATCAGTTCATCACCTTAGCGGGCATTCACAACATGTGGTACAACATGTTCGATCTTGCCCACGCTTATGCGCAAGGTGAGGGAATGCGCCATTATGTAGAGAAGGTACAGCGACCTGAATTTTCTGCGGCGGAGCGTGGTTACACGTTTGTGGCTCACCAGCAGGAGGTCGGTACTGGCTATTTTGACCAGATGACTAATATTATCCAAGGCGGTCAATCTTCGGTAACCGCACTGACGGGCTCAACGGAAGAAGATCAGTTTTAATTAAAACCGTTATCATGGAAATGAAGCCAGAAAGGGAGTGGAAACACTCCCTTTTGTTTATTCACCTTCTTCCATCGGCTCGCTTTCTTCTTGAATTTCGAGCAAGGTCGACGCAATGGCGACAAAGTCACTATCAGTAATGATCCCAACAAGGCGTTGATTTCTAATCACGGGTAAACACCCTATTTTACGCGCTAACATTGATAATGCTGCGGCACGTAACGACGCCTCTGGCGAGACGGTGACAAGTTGCTTATCGGTAAATTGTGCGAGTGGGGTATGGATTTGATGATCGCCATTGGTTGCTCTTCCTAAAGACGATGCCTGGGCTGAAAGCACATCGCGCTGGGTAACGAGCCCAAGCAAGCGTTCATTATCATCGACGATGGGTAAGTGACGGAAGCGTTCCGCGCGCATTAAGCGGTGGGCATCATCAAGCGTATGATCCGGACTCAGTGTATGTGGATGGCGAGTCATCATATCATCAACGGTAAACATGGCACCTCCTTGTTATCAGTGCACAGGATTAATTTAACTGTAGTGCACTTGGCACGGGGTGGACGTGATACACATCAATTATCTGCGCGAGGCTATTATCCGCAAAAGGCTATTATTCGCAAAAGGCAATGATCTGCAAAAGGACATCATCCGCGAAAGCTAATCATCCGCCAAAGTTAATCATCCGGCAAAGGCTTCAAACGTAAATATCGCCATGCTATTAATGCGCACTGAAACGATTGCCTGCTTCGCTCGCTTGATATTCACGGTGGGCTACCTATACTAGCGGCCTGCTTTTTATCTAGGCAAACGTCATGCAATTATCCGATTTTCACTTTGAACTCCCTGATGAGTTGATTGCGCGCTATCCACAGCCGGATCGCAGTGCAAGTCGCTTATTGTCACTTGATGGCACCAGCGGTGAGGTAGCGCATCGTCAGTTTAAAGATATCCTCGAACTGGTTGAACCTGGAGATTTGATGGTGTTCAACAACACACGTGTGATCCCTGCACGCGTGTATGGCCGCAAAGCCTCGGGTGGAAAAATAGAGGTGCTGGTGGAGCGTGTGCTCGACGAACGTCGTTTCCTTGCCCATGTGCGCGCGTCTAAAGCGCCAAAACCCGGTGCTGAATTATTCCTCGGTGATGACGGACAGATCCCGGCAGAAATGGTGGCACGCCATGACGCCCTGTTCGAAATCCAGCTAAACAGCGATAAAGGCGTAGTGGATACACTCAACGACATCGGCCATATGCCGTTGCCGCCGTATATCGACCGTCCTGATGAAGAAAGCGATAAAGAGCGTTATCAAACCGTGTATAACCAAAAACCTGGGGCGGTGGCTGCGCCAACGGCGGGATTACACTTTGATGATGCCATTATGGCAACGCTCAAAGAAAAAGGCGTCAATATTGCCTTTGTTACTTTGCATGTGGGCGCCGGAACATTCCAACCGGTTCGGGTCGACAACATTGAAGAGCACATCATGCATGCCGAGTATGCTGAAGTGCCTCAAGAGGTGGTCGATGCGGTTAATCAAACGCGTGCACAAGGTAAACGCGTGATTGCGGTGGGGACCACGTCAGTACGGTCATTGGAAAGTGCAGCACAAGCGGCGAAGCAAAAAGGTGAACCACTGGCGCCATTTTTTAATGACACCCAGATTTTTATCTATCCAGGTTACCAGTGGCAGCTAGTGGATGTGCTTGTCACCAATTTCCACTTGCCGGAATCAACCTTGATCATGCTGGTGAGTTCTTTTGCCGGTTACGAACATACCATGGCCGCTTATCGCGCGGCAGTTGAAGAACGCTATCGCTTTTTCAGCTATGGCGATGCCATGTTTATAACCCGTCAGCAACAACCTGATTAATTAAGTTCACGCGAAGCCTGGCTTCGTGTGATCTAAGCTTGCGGCAGGGTAAACCTTGTTAGCATAAGACACACGCCAGACTGTTTCTCTGGCACTGAGGAGGATTCGTGGAATACGAACTAAAGAAAACCGATGGACGCGCCCGCCGTGGCCGTTTGATTTTTGAGCGCGGCACGGTCGAAACCCCGGCATTTATGCCCGTGGGGACCTATGGCACCGTAAAAGGCATGACCCCTGAAGAAGTGAAAGGCACCGGGGCTGAGATCTTACTCGGTAATACCTTTCACCTATGGTTACGTCCGGGGCAAGAAGTTATGCGACTGCATGGGGATTTGCATGACTTTATGCAGTGGCATGGCCCTATCTTAACCGACTCTGGCGGCTTCCAAGTTTTTAGCTTAGGAGATATCCGTAAAATCACTGAAGAAGGAGTGCATTTTCGTAACCCGGTTAACGGTGATCGGATTTTCATGGATGCGGAAAAATCCATGGAGATCCAATACGACCTTGGCTCAGACATCGTGATGATCTTTGATGAGTGTACCCCGTATCCTGCGACGCACGCTGAAGCGAAAAAGTCGATGGAGATGTCACTGCGCTGGGCCAAGCGTAGTCGCAATCATTTTGACAAACTTGGTAACAAAAATGCGCTGTTCGGCATTGTGCAAGGTGGTGTATATGAAGACTTACGCGATGTGTCGGTAGAAGGCCTAACTGAGATTGGCTTTGATGGTTACGCCGTTGGCGGACTTGCCGTCGGTGAGCCAAAAGAAGATATGCATCGCATCTTGGAGCATACCTGCCCGCAGTTGCCGGAAGACAAACCCCGTTATCTAATGGGAGTGGGTAAACCGGAAGACCTCGTGGAAGGGGTGCGTCGTGGCGTTGATATGTTCGATTGCGTGATGCCGACCCGAAATGCCCGAAATGGTCACCTATTTATTACCGGTGGTGTGATCAAGATCCGTAATGCGAAACATAAAAGTGATACCTCGCCTCTGGATCCTGAGTGTGACTGTTACACTTGCCGCCATTATAGCCGTGCCTATCTTTACCACTTAGACCGTTGTAATGAAATCCTCGGTGCGCGACTCAATACTATCCATAACTTGCGTTATTATCAGCGCGTCATGGAAGGTTTGCGTAACGCGATTGACGAAGGTAGATTAGATGCCTTTGTAGCGGATTTCTACGCGCGTCGTGGCAAGGAAGTGCCACCGCTCGATTGATTTCGAATTCAACAACTAAAACGAGGACGTGATTGAATGTTTATCTCACAAGCTCACGCAGCGGCTGAAGCCGGCCCACAAGGTGGTGGTATGCAGCTTTTTATTATGCTTGGTCTCTTTGCGGTTATTTTCTATTTTATGATTTATCGCCCGCAATCTAAGCGTGTTAAAGAGCATAAAAACCTAATGGCATCCATGAGCAAAGGAGACGAAGTACTGACCGGTGGTGGTTTGGTGGGTAAAATCACCCAAATTGCTGAAGACAATGACTTTATTGTTATTGCTCTTAACGACAATAACGAAGTGACCATTAAAAAAGACTTCGTGACGGCAGTACTGCCCAAAGGTACTATCCAGTCTCTCTAATTCTCGCAACCATAAAGGATGCATGCTGTGCTAAACCGTTATCCTTTGTGGAAGTACATCATGGTGCTAATAGCCTTGGTTATTGGCATCGTGTATGCGCTTCCCAATTTATACGGTGAAGATCCAGCAGTACAAATTTCCGGGGCGCGTGGCGCCTCGGTAGATATGACTGCGCTGGACTCCATCAAACAAACCCTCGAATCTAATGACCTCTCCTACCAATCCATTGCGCTTGAAGACGGCACTGTCTTAGCTCGCTTTAAAGACACTGAATCGCAAATCAGTGCTCGTGATGCGTTGATGTCTCGCTTTGATAGCAATAACTATGTGGTCGCATTAAACCTGGCGCCAGCGACCCCTTCTTGGTTGGACGCCCTTGGCGCAACACCAATGAAATTGGGACTCGATTTACGTGGCGGGGTACACTTCTTAATGGAAGTGGACATGGACGCTGCGCTAGAAAAGTTGATTACCCAGCAAGAAGACAGCTTTCGTACTGATTTACGTGAAGCGCGCATTCGCTATCGTGGTTTACGTGTCGAAGATAACACGCGCGTAATGGTTAACTTGCGTAACGCAGAAGACACCAATAAAGCGCTCGAGCTACTGTCGAACAATTATCGGGATATGAACTTCTCGATTGATGAAGACGACGGCACCTTAACCGCGGTGTACAAAGAAGAGCGATTAAAAGAAATCCGTAACTACGCGGTGGCGCAAAACATCACTATTTTGCGTAATCGTGTCAATGAGCTCGGGGTCGCAGAGCCTTTGGTCCAACGTCAAGGTGCGAGTCGCATCGTGGTTGAGTTGCCAGGTGTGCAAGATACGGCCCGAGCAAAAGAAATTCTCGGCGCGACCGCGACCTTGGAATTTCGTGAAGTCGACCAAGATGCCGATTTATCTGCAGCGATGGCAGGGCGTGTTCCGCCGGGTAGTGAGCTAATGAGCTCGCGTGACGGGCGTCCTGCAGTATTGAAAAAGCGGGTCATCTTAACCGGTTCACACATCACAGACGCCAGTTCATCACGTGATGAGTACAGTCGCCCACAGGTGAATATCTCGCTCGACAGCGAGGGCGGTGACAAAATGTCTGACTTCAGTAAGCGTAACATTGGCGAGCTGATGGCAACGGTGTTTGCTGAGTACAAAGACAGTGGTGAGCGTGACGAAAATGGCAAAGTGATCTTGGAAAAACACGAAGAAGTGATTAACCAAGCGACCATTCAATCGGCATTAGGCCGTGACTTCCGAATTACCGGGATCGACTCAGCAGCTGAAGCTCACAACCTTGCGTTATTGCTACGTGCCGGTGCGTTGATTGCGCCCATTTCGATTGTTGAAGAACGCACCATAGGTCCATCCATGGGGCAGCAAAACATCAATATGGGTATACAAGCCTGTTTATGGGGCCTCGTTGCAGTCATGCTGTTTACACTGGTGTATTACCGCCGCTTCGGCTTGTTTGCTAACTGTGCCTTGTTCGCGAATATCATCTTGATTATTGGGATTATGTCGCTTATTCCGGGCGCCACCATGACGCTACCGGGCATTGCCGGTATTGTCTTAACCGTGGGGATGGCGGTGGATGCTAACGTGCTTATTTTTGAACGTATTCGAGAAGAGCTGCACGAAGGGCGTAGTCCACAACATGCGATTGATCGGGGTTATTCCAACGCCTTTAGTACCATTGCCGATGCTAATATTACCACGCTGATTACGGCGATCATCTTGTTTGCTGTGGGTACTGGCGCAATTAAAGGTTTCGCGGTGACACTATCGATTGGTATTTTGACCTCCATGTTTACCGCTATCGTGGGAACGCGTGCACTGGTAAATCTTGTGTATGGCGGCAAGCGCGTCGAAAAACTGTCGATTTAAGGGAGCCCAAGCATGTTTCAAATATTTAAACCGGACATGTCGATCAACTTTATGCGTTGGTCTAAAGTGGCCTTCGTGTTCTCGATCTTCATGATTGCGGCGTCTGTGGTCACCTTATCAACCAAATGGTTGAATTGGGGGCTCGATTTTACCGGCGGTACCTTGATTGAAGTCGGTTTTGAACAACCGGCTGATCTTGCCCTAATCCGTGATTCGTTATCCGCTGAAGGCTTTGGCGATGCGGTGGTGCAAAACTTTGGTAGCGCCACGGACGTGATGGTTCGGCTGCGTCCACGTGATGACATGGAAGGTGAAAACCTCGGTAATGAAGTACTGAATGCCATCAAAGCCGGTACCGGTGATAACGTCGAGATGCGCCGCATCGAGTTTGTCGGCCCCAATGTCGGGGACGAGCTGACCGAAGCGGGTGGCTTGGCAATCATCATTGCATTGGTTTGTATCCTGATCTACGTCTCGTTCCGTTTCGAATGGCGTCTAGCTTCCGGTGCCGTCATGGCGCTGGCTCACGATGTGATTATTACGCTGGGGATTTTCTCTCTGTTCGACGTGGAGGTGGATCTCACTATCGTCGCTGCTTTGCTGACAGTCGTGGGTTACTCGCTTAACGATACCATTGTGGTGTTTGACCGTATTCGTGAGAACTTCCGCAAACTTCGTAAAGGCGAGTCAGACGAAATCATCAATGCGTCTGTTTCACAAACCCTAAGTCGGACAACCATTACTTCAGGCACTACCTTGTTTGTGGTGATTTCGCTCTTTACCTTGGGTGGGTCGATGATCCATGGGTTTGCCATGGCACTGTTGATTGGTATTACCGTCGGGACATACTCATCGATTTATGTCGCTTCGGCGCTGGCCTTGAAACTCGGTATTGCGCGCGAGCACCTCTTGATCCCTGAAGTGGAAAAAGAAGGGGAAGAGTTCGACGCGATGCCTTAACCACGCTTGCCCTGTGCTTAGAGTGGGGCTATGCAGTGACCAAGTGGCGAATTGTTTACAAGCCGTCATCATCTTCAGGTACAAAAAAGCGGCGCTCATTGAGCGCCGCTTTTTATTAATATCTTATCGGTGTCTTTATTTTTTCATCGACTCAGGCGCGTGTTCGCGAACTTTGGCGAGTATACCTTTCACCACACGTGCGCCACCGCTGACAATATTGCCAGAGCGCATATAGTCGGTACCGCCGTTAAAGTCAGTGCAAATGGCACCCGCTTCGCGCGCAATTAACTCACCCGCAGCCAGATCCCAAGGCTTAAGGCCTAGTTCAAAGAAGCCGTCAACACGGCCCGCGGCAACGTAGCAAAGATCGAGCGCTGCCGATCCAGTACGACGGAAGTCAGCACAATCGACAAACAACGCCCCAACAACGGCGATAAAGCCTTCAGCGTGCTGTTTAGCTTTAAACGGGAAGCCGGTCGCTAAGAGGGTGCCGTCAAGCTCTTTGGCGCTGCCAGTACGGATACGCTTGTTATTGAGTTGTGCGCCAGAACCACGTTGAGCGGTAAATAGCTCATTGCGGATAGGATCGTAAACGCAACCAATTTCTGTACGGCCTTTAATGCGCACAGCAATGGAAACGCAGAAATGCGGGAAGTCGTTAATGAAGTTAGTGGTGCCATCCAGTGGGTCGATGATCCATTGATAATCGCTATCTTTGCCTTCCGCCACGCCTGACTCTTCGCCAACGATGGTGTGGTCCGGATATGACTTTTTAATAATATCGATAATGATTTGTTCCGCCGCTTTGTCGACATTAGTGACGAAGTCATTAGTGCCTTTTTGTGCGGTTTCGATGTTGTCTTTGTTTTCTGCAGATTTAGCGATAAAATCGCCAGCCTTCCGTGCAGCACGGACGGCGATGTTTAGCATCGGATGCATACGGTTTTCCCAACGGATGTTAAAGAACGAAAGCGGGGCGGAGTATAACAGAGCCAGAGCAAAAGGAAAGTGGGTATTTTTTAACCGTCAATAAGCGCGTGCTCTCTGCTAAATATGACGCCAGCCGCAGGCTTAGCTGAGAAGTATTATCGATTGCACTGTGATAAACTGCGCAGATCTGACAGACCGCTGCCCATCCCATCCAAGATGGACAGAGCAAGAGACGAAAACAACATCATGCTAGATCAAATTCGCGTTGTATTAGTAGGCACGTCCCACTCCGGAAACATTGGCTCAGCCGCCCGAGCGATGAAAGTCATGGGACTGACCAACATGACATTAGTGGCGCCTGGCTGTGAAGTAGACGGTCAAGCCATTGCCTTAGCCGCAGGGGCCAGTGATATTGCCAATAACGCGAGAGTGGTGAATACGCTTGAAGAAGCGGTGGCCGATTGTGGCCTAGTGATAGGCACCAGCGCAAGAAGCCGAACATTAGAATGGCCGATGCTGGATGCGCGAGCGTGCGGCCAAAAAGCCATTCAAGAAGCCGCAACACATCCGGTTGCCATCGTTTTTGGCCGAGAGCGAACTGGCTTAACCAATGAAGAGCTGCAAACATGTCACTATCATGTTTCGATTCCATCCAATCCAGACTACAGCTCTTTGAATTTGGCCATGGCTGTGCAAACGCTGTGTTATGAAATGCGTGTCGCCTGGTTGGACAGTCAAGCCTATCAAGGACCAACCCTTGAACAAGACTATCCGCTGAACCAAGATTTGGCGCGTTTTTATACGCACCTCGAAACGGTTCTTACTAAAACAGGGTTTATCCGTACTCAGCACCCTGGCATGGTCATGACAAAACTACGTCGCTTATTTAATCGCGCGCGCTTAGAGAGTCAGGAGCTCAATATTTTACGAGGCGTGCTGTCTTCGGTGGAAAAGGTGACCAAACAGGCGGCATCGAGCGAGCAAAATACCGATAATCACTCCCCACGTTGATCCTTTCAAATGAGGCGTCGTACACCTTGGTGAAAACTTGACAAAAATACTCAGGTAAATACTTGACCAAAACACTCAGGTATGTAACCATTTGAGCATCTATTCACCACAGGTAGCGTGTTATGAGATTGACTTCGAAAGGCCGTTATGCGGTTACCGCCATGCTCGACGTGGCGCTTCATGCCGAGCAGGGCCCTGTGCCCCTGGCGGACATCTCTGAGCGTCAAGGCATTTCCTTGTCTTATCTTGAGCAACTTTTTTCACGGCTCCGTAAGTCGGGACTGGTCAGCAGTGTTCGTGGTCCAGGCGGTGGTTATCGTCTCGGGATAGCAGCCAACGAGATTGCCGTTGGCGCGGTGATTGCCGCGGTTGACGAATCGGTTGATGCGACAAAATGCCAAGGTAAAGCAGACTGCCAAGGCGGAACCCGTTGTTTGACACACACCTTGTGGCACGACTTAAGTGCCCGTATTAGCGGTTTTCTAAACGACATCACGCTCGGTGAGCTGATGCATGATAACGAAGTGAAGCAAGTAGCAGATCGTCAGGATGCTAAACTGGACGCCTCATTGGCGCCAAGAAACACGTTTAGCTCGAAGGTCAAACAAGATAGCGCCACCATAGGCGTGAACGTTCGCTCCTGATGACCAATGTCGGTGTAATTGGAGAAAAACATGAAATTGCCCATATATTTTGATTATTCAGCCACGTGTCCGGTTGATCCGCGCGTTGCTGAAAAATGAGTCAGCATCTGACCATGGACGGGGTCTTCGGTAACCCAGCCTCTCGCTCGCACCGTTTTGGTTGGCAAGCAGAAGAAGCCGTTGATACCGCACGCGAAAACATTGCCGATTATTGCAATGCCGATCCGCGTGAGATCGTGTTCACCTCTGGCGCGACGGAATCAGACAACCTAGCCATTAAAGGTATTGCCAATTTCTACTCGAAAAAAGGCAAGCACATCATTACCTGCAAGACCGAGCACAAAGCGGTACTTGATCCATGCCGGCAGCTAGAGCGAGAAGGCTTTGAAGTCACCTACCTCGACCTAGAAGAAAACGGCTTAGTTGATCTGAAAAAGCTAGAAGCGGCGATGCGTGATGACACCATTTTGGTTTCTATCATGCACGTGAATAACGAAATTGGCGTGATTCAAGACGTTTCGGCTATCGGCGAATTATGCCGCGAGCGCAAGATCATGTTCCACGTGGATGCTGCACAATCTGTGGGCAAAGTGCCTTTAGATGTGAAAGAAATGAAAATTGATCTGATTTCTTTCAGCGCGCACAAAGCTTACGGACCAAAAGGCATCGGCGCTTTGTATGTTCGCCGTAAGCCACGGGTGCGTATTGAGGCGCAAATGCACGGTGGTGGTCACGAGCGTGGTATGCGCTCAGGCACCTTACCGACCCACCAAATTGTGGGTATGGGTGAAGCCTTCCGTATCGCTAAAGAAGAGCGTGAAAAAGATTTTGAACATGCACTTGCGTTACGTAATCGCTTTTATGACGGCGTCAAAGATTTAGAAGAAGTTTACGTTAATGGTGATTTGGAGCAGCGCGTTCCACACAACTTGAACGTGAGCTTTGCCTTTGTTGAAGGTGAGTCTTTGTTGATGGCGCTAAAAGATCTGGCGGTATCGTCTGGGTCGGCGTGTACATCAGCAAGCCTTGAGCCTTCTTATGTTCTTCGTGCGCTAGGACGCGACGATGAGCTAGCACACAGCTCACTACGTTTTTCATTTGGTCGTTTTACTACTGAAGAAGAAGTGGATTACGCGATTGAAAAAGTCCGTGAGGCCGTGAACAAGCTGCGAGAAATGTCACCACTTTGGGACATGTACAAAGACGGTATTGATTTAAGTACCGTTGAATGGGCGCACCACTAATACGAAAAACGCGCCAACTGGCAACAGTGAGCAATCATATTGAGGAAACAATTATGGCTTACAGCGAAAAAGTAATTGACCACTACGAAAACCCACGTAACGTTGGCTCGTTTGAAAAAGGCGATCCATCCGTCGGTAACGGCATGGTCGGTGCCCCTGCATGTGGCGACGTCATGAAGCTACAAATCAAGGTGAATGACGAAGGCATCATCGAAGACGCTAAATTTAAAACCTATGGCTGCGGGTCAGCGATCGCATCGAGCTCGTTGGTCACCGAATGGGTAAAAGGCCGTTCGATTGACGATGCCGCTGCAATCAAAAACTCTGAGATTGCGGAAGAGCTTGAGCTGCCACCGGTTAAAGTCCACTGCTCTATCTTAGCGGAAGACGCCATTAAAGCAGCAGTTAGCGACTACAAGAAAAAACACCAGCAGTAAAACGAAGGGGTTGTTGATACTATGGCTATTACCATGACACAAGCGGCATCAGATCGCGTAAGAGCGTTTCTAGACAACCGTGGAAAGGGCATTGGCTTGCGTCTTGGCGTACGGACGTCAGGATGTTCTGGCATGGCCTATGTCATTGAATTTGCTGATGAGCTTCAAGAAGGTGATCAGGTATTCGAATACGATGACGTCAAGGTAATCGTCGATGGCAAGAGCTTGCTCTATCTCGAAGGGACAGAGTTAGATTTTGTCAAAGAAGGCCTAAATGAAGGTTTTCAGTTCAACAACCCTAACGTCAGTAGCGAATGTGGTTGTGGCGAAAGCTTCAACGTGTAATACGTGAGAGCACATGAATCATTTTGAACTCTTCGGGCTACCGTATCAGTTTGAGCTGGACGGTAGCTCGCTTTCTTCAACGTTTCGGGAGCTGCAACGCCAGTATCACCCAGATAACGTTGCTAGCCAAGACGATAAAACGCGTCTTCAGGCGGTGCAGAAAGCCTCGCAAATTAACGATGCGTTTCAGACGTTGAAAGATCCCGTTCGACGCGCTGAATATATGCTGACGTTACAAAGCATTGATATAAAAGACGAACAGCAAACGATGCAGGATCCTGAGTTCTTAATGCAGCAAATGACACTGCGTGAAGAACTGGAGTCGATCACTGATAGCCAAGACGATGCTGCGTTATTTGATTTTGGCGCAAAAGCACAAGCGCTTTATGATGCCTTGATCAAAGAGGTTAAGCAGGCACTCGCTGCTTCTCAATGGCAAGAGGCGGCAGTGATTGTGCGCAAGCTTAAGTTTGCAGAGAAGCTTTGCTCCGAAGTGGAGCGCGTCGAAGATCAGCTGATGAGCTGATCGGCACTATTCGCCTGTCAACGCAGTAAAGTTTAAGGATTAGACATGGCACTGTTACAGATTTCAGAGCCCGGTCAAAGTGCCGCGCCGCATGAACACAAGCATGCAGTCGGCATCGATTTGGGTACGACCAACACTTTGGTTGCCACGGTACGAAGCGGTGTCGCAACCACCTTGAACGATGAACACGATCGATCACTGATCCCGTCGGTGGTCCACTATGGTGGTGATGCCATTTCAGTGGGTTATGATGCCCTTCCTCATGTGCAAACGGATAGTGCCAACACCTTGGTATCGGTCAAGCGCATGATGGGACGCTCTTTGGATGACGTCCAGACACGTTATCCGCAACTTCCTTATCGGTTTTCACAAACTGAAAATGGCCTGCCACAAGTCGAGACACGACGTGGTGCCATCAACCCAGTTCAAGGCTCGTCCGATATTTTGCGGGCGGTACGTGAACGTGCAGAAGTCAGCTTGGGTGATGCGCTTGAAGGCGTGGTGATCACTGTTCCAGCTTATTTTGATGATGCGCAGCGAGCAGGCACCAAAGATGCCGCGACACTCGCGGGCCTGAATGTACTCCGTTTACTCAATGAGCCAACCGCAGCGGCCATTGCTTATGGGCTCGACTCGGGCCAAGAGGGCGTGATCGCTGTGTATGATCTCGGGGGCGGGACCTTCGATATATCGATTCTCCGTCTCTCCCAAGGCGTGTTTGAAGTCATGGCCACCGGGGGCGATTCAGCACTAGGTGGGGATGATTTTGACCACCTGCTCGAGCAATGGATCTGTGAGCAAGCCGGGTTTGAAACCCTCAGTGGTGATGAGCGCCGTACGGTGCTCCACGCAGCGACACAGGCTAAAATCGCATTGTCTTCCTCTGCCAGTACCGACATTGACGTACTCGGTTGGCAAGGTACGCTGACACGTGACACCTTTGATGCCTTGGTCGCCCCTTTGGTTAAAAAGACCTTGATGTCGTGCCGTCGTGCGCTTAAAGACGCCGGCGTCAGTGCCGATGAAATCCTAGAAGTCGTGATGGTCGGCGGGTCAACCCGGGTACCGGCCGTTCGCCATCAAGTCGGCGACTTCTTTGGTCGTGAACCGTTAACCAGTATCGACCCAGATAAAGTGGTCGCGATAGGTGCCGCAACACAAGCGGATATTTTGGTCGGCAATAAGCCCGACTCTGACATGTTGTTGCTGGACGTGATCCCGCTTTCGCTCGGCATTGAAACCATGGGCGGCCTGGTAGAAAAAATCATTCCACGCAATACCACCATTCCTGTGGCGAAAGCCCAAGAGTTCACCACGTTTAAAGACGGTCAAACCGGCATGAAAGTGCACGTGGTACAAGGTGAACGTGAAATGGTGGATGATTGCCGCTCGTTGGCGCGTTTCTCCTTAAAAGGCATTCCACCGATGACCGCGGGGGCAGCCCATGTCCGCGTGACCTACCAAGTGGATGCCGACGGTTTGCTGTCTGTGTCGGCCATGGAAAAGTCGACTGGTGTGGCCTCGTCGATACAGGTTAAACCGTCTTACGGGCTCAATGATGACGAAATCGCCAACATGATCAAATCATCATTTACCCATGCGGAAGAAGACAAAGATGCCCGCTATTTGGCGGAGCAACGCGTTGAAGCCGATCGGGTGATCGAAGGCCTACTGGTCGCCATGCAACAAGACGGTGACACCTTGCTCGATCATAATGAGCAACAAGCGCTCGTGAACGAAATTGAAACATTGATCGCGCTGCGTAACGGCGATGATGGCGCTGCCATTGAAGCGGGAATCAAAGCACTAGATAAAGCCAGCCAGACCTTTGCGGCACGTCGTATGGACAAATCGATTCGTAATGCGTTGGCCGGTCAATCCATTGATGAGGTGTAATCATGCCTAAGATTATTGTTCTGCCGCACCACGAGTTATGCCCAGAAGGTGCGGAACTGGAAGGGAAAGAAGGGGAGACCGTCCTCGATGTGGCGCTAAAAAATGGCATTGGCATCGAGCACGCGTGTGAAAAGTCTTGCGCGTGTACTACCTGTCACATTGTGGTTCGCGAAGGCTTTGACTCGCTCGACGAAAGTGATGAGCTTGAAGATGACATGCTCGATAAAGCATGGGGACTTGAGCCAGAGTCGCGCTTGGGCTGTCAGGCGAAAATTACCGATGAAGATCTGGTGGTCGAAATTCCACGCTACACCCTAAACCATGCAGCGGAAAATCATTAATCTAATGCTGTAACGGACGGAGAAGCAAAATGAGTTTAAAATGGACGGATTCACTCGATATTGCGATTGAGCTGTGTGACGCTTACCCAGATGTCGATCCTAAAACAGTACGTTTTACCGACTTGCATCAATGGATCACCGAACTGGATGACTTTGACGATGATCCTGAGCGCTCGAATGAACGGATTTTGGAAGCGATCATTATGTGCTGGATGGATGAGCAAGACTGAGGGCTAGCTCTCGTGAGTGATTGATAATACTTGTGTTATTGTCACCGGCTCGGCACAGTATCGACGGCCAAATAGAGTTATTACCAAAAGCGGGCCCATCGGTTCGCTTTTTTTATTCCACTGGGTGCCATGTACTCAACGTACGCTGCCCAGTCAAACACGCTGTACAGTAAAAAACAGCGCGACAGTACAAGGAGTACAAAATGTCAGAAACATTAAAAGTAACCCTGTCGCATCAGCCGGCAGCCGCGCAATGGGGCGATAATGCGCTGGTCTCTTTTGACGCCGATAAAGCGCTTATCCATGCACCGAGCGACACCAATCAACGAGATAAGGTGCAACAAGCCGCGCGTAAACTCGAGGGGCAAGGTGTCCCTGCACTGACGCTGACCGGCGAGCATTGGGATCTTGAATTAGTGTGGGCCTTTTACCAAGGGCTTCGCGGTCCTAAAAATAAAGTGGCTTTTGCGCAAGCGGTCTTAAATGACACAGACACCAAGGAGTTCGAACTTCGGCAAACTGTTGGTGACTGGGTGCGCGATATTATCAACCAACCGGCAGAAGAAGTCGGTCCGCATCAGTTGGTGGCCCGCGCAGGGGAATTTGTAAAATCGATGGCACCGGAGCCGGAGCATGTCACTTACAAGATTATTTCAGGCACGGATCTGTTAGAAAAAGGCTGGCACGGCATCTATACCGTTGGACGAGGCTCTGCCCGTAAACCGACCATGTTGCAATTGGACTACAACCCGACCGGCGATCCGGATGCACCGGTTTATGCATGCTTAGTCGGAAAAGGGATCACCTTTGATTCGGGCGGCTATAGCATCAAAGGCTCAGATTTTATGACCACCATGAAAGCCGATATGGGTGGCTCGGCAACCGCGACAGGCGCATTGGCGATGGCAGTGGCGAAGGGCCTAAATAAGCGCGTGAAATTAGTGCTTTGCTGTGCAGAGAACATGATCTCAAGCAGTGCCTACAAGCTAGGTGATATTATCACTTACAAAAACGGCGTGACGGTTGAAGTATTGAATACCGATGCCGAAGGACGCTTGGTGCTCGCGGATGGCTTAATGTATGCCAGTGAGCAAAAGCCTGAACTCTTAATTGATTGCGCCACCCTGACGGGCTCAGCAAAAGCCGCATTGGGTAACGATTATCACGCATTGTTTAGCTTTGATGATAAGCTCGCCCATCGTACCCTTGAGGCGGCACAGCAAGAGGGTGAAGGAATGTGGTCTCTCCCTGTGGCTGAAGTCCATCGTAAGTTACTGCCTTCTTCATTTGCTGATATTGCCAACGTATCGACAGGCGCGTACATGCCAGGTGCGAGCACGGCCGCCGCGTTTTTATCGTATTTTGTCGAAGATTACCAAAAAGGCTGGATGCACATCGACTGTTCGGGGACTTATCGTAAAGCCGCCAGTGACAAATGGGCGGTCGGTGCCACCGGGATGGGCGTGAAAACCTTGGCGCGTGTGTTATTGGATGAAGCCAAATAACCTCATCAATTAATCGGTGAGGTGTTAACGAATTTTTTGTGTGAGTTAACGCTTCACCGCATTGGTGATAGGGGCAGACAATAAAGTTTGCTAGGGTAAGCGCGTTGTTGCTCCTAGTGAGCCTGATTTAGACAGTAAAAGGACAAGCGAATGACCATTGAACGCACTTTTTCTATCGTCAAACCTGATGCCGTAGAGCGTAACTTGATTGGTACGCTTTATCAGCGTATCGAAAGTGCTGGCTTACGCATCGTGGCAGCGAAAATGTTACACCTTAGCAAAGAACAGGCTGAGGGGTTTTATGCTGAGCACCAAGGTAAACCTTTCTTTGCGTCCTTAGTCGAGTTTATGACCTCTGGACCGATTATGGTGCAGGTGTTGGAAGGCGAGGGTGCCATTAACCGTTATCGTGAGTTGATGGGCAAAACTAACCCTGAAGAAGCGGCTTGCGGGACATTGCGCGCTGACTACGCGGAAAGTATGCAATATAACTCCGTACATGGCTCGGATAGCCCAGGCTCGGCTGAACGTGAAATTGCGTATTTTTTCACCGCGGATGAGATTCATCCTCGTTGTTAACGCAAAGACGGATATAAAAGGTTTATAAAGAGGCGCGAGCCTCTTTTTTGTTTTGTTCTTCTCCTGCCTCTTACCTGAATAACCACGCTCATAGAGAGTGGAAAGTGTGATCTAAAGCCTGTACAATTTCGCGCCTTAAGCGCGTTCCGAACAGGGATCTTGACTAGATTCAAGGTGTATTCACTCGAGAACGCCAGGCCAATACCCGTGTCTTACCATATAGCTAGTTTTTACGAGGCAACCCCAATGACGACAGAGAAAGTAAATCTGCTTGATTTTGACAGGCAAGGATTGCGTGCCTATTTCGCCGATGAACTCGGTGAAAAAGCCTTCCGCGCTGACCAAGTCATGAAGTGGATGTATCATTTTGGTTGCGATGACTTCGATGAAATGAACAACATCAACAAGAAGTTACGTGAAAAACTCAAGCTTGTCGCCGAGGTTAAAGCCCCTGAGGTGAGTGAAGCGCATTACTCAAAAGATGGCACCATTAAATGGGCGATGCGAGTGGGCGGTCAAGATGTGGAAACCGTGTATATCCCTGAAGATGACCGGGCGACATTGTGTGTTTCCTCTCAGGTTGGTTGTGCGCTCGACTGCAAATTTTGCTCGACTGGTGCGCAGGGTTTTAACCGTAATTTGCGGGTTTCTGAAATTATTGGCCAGGTTTGGCGTGCCGCAAAAGAAATTGGTATCGAAAAAGAAACCGGACGCCGTCCTATTACCAATGTGGTGATGATGGGGATGGGCGAGCCGTTGCTGAACATGAAAAACCTGCTGCCATCACTCAACTTGATGCTCGATGATAATGCCTATGGCTTGTCGAAGCGTCGTGTCACGGTATCGACTTCTGGTGTGGTGTCTGGCTTGGAGCAGATGATTGGTAAAATTGATGTTGCGCTAGCGATTTCACTGCACGCGCCGAATGATGAACTGCGTAGTCAAATTATGCCGATTAACGATCGCTGGGATATCGACGCTTTCTTAGATGTGGTGCATCGTTATATTGAAACCTCGAATGCCAACCGTGGCCGTGTCACGGTTGAATATATTTTGCTCGATCATGTTAATGACTACATGGAGCATGCGCGCCAACTCGCAGAGCTGTTAAAAGATACACCGGCGAAGATTAACCTGATCCCATTTAACCCGTATCCTGGATCGCCATTCAATAAACCAAGTAACTCTCGTATTGATAGGTTTATGAAAACCTTAATGGAATACGATTTTACGGTCACGGTGCGTAAAACGCGCGGCGATGATATTGATGCGGCGTGTGGCCAATTAGCCGGAGACATTGTCGACCGGACAAAACGCGCCGAAAAGCGACTGGGTGCGCAGGAGGTGATCCCTGTTCGACCCGTCTAGCATTATAGGTCTTTATAAGGGAAGAACATGGTAAAAACTGGCTGGGTATGGGTGTTGATTATCACGTTGGCAGGTTGTGCCTCGCCAGTTTCACAGCAAAACGACGCTAAGTTTGATAAGATTCAAGCGGCCGAGGCACGAATTTCGTTGGGGTTAGGTTACTTAAACAGTGATCGCTATCAACAAGCGCAGCAAAACTTGCAGCAAGCACACCAATATGCGCCTAATTACTATCGTACCTCGCTGTCTATGGCGTATTATCAACAACGTGTCGGTGAAACCGACCAAGCGGACCGTTTATATCAAAAAGCGTTATCGCAAGCGTCTAAAAAAGGCGATGTGTATAATAACTACGGTGTGTTTTTGTGCGAACAACAGCGTTTTGCTGAGGCAAAAGAAGCATTTTTGCAAGCCGTCGCACAACCGTATTATCATCGCGTGTCAGACAGTTATGAAAATGCCGCGTTCTGCCAGCTAAAAGCGGGCGAAACCAAGAGCGCGAAGGCCTTGTTGGAAAAAGCGACTGAGCATGACCCGCTGAATGTCCGCGCAGGATTACAACTTGCCAAGTTAGAGATAGAACGAGGGCAAGAGGCAGGTGCCATTACGCGTATCAAACGACTCCATAAACGCGTTGGTGCCCATCCCAGCGGATTATTATTGTTGGTCAAAGCTTATCAGCAACAAGGTAACACGGAGCGAGCTGCCCATGATGCTCAGCGATTGGCGCACCAGTTTCCAGAATCCAAAGAATATCAATTGTACTTAGCGAATGAATACTGAACAGACGGAAGAACACGCGCAAAAAGATACGCAACCTGCGCCCGGGGAAGTATTAAAGCAAGCGCGAGAAAAAATGGGCTGGAGTGTTCGCGATGTGGCTGACCGACTGCGATTGCGCGTCAGTGTCATCGAGGACCTCGAAAGCAATAATCCAGATATGGATCAACTGGCCACGTTTACGCGTGGCTATTTGCGATCCTATGCCAAGTTAATGCAAATCGACGCCGACCAGCTTCTCGGTGACAGCAATATGGAAGCAAGCAGTGCGGCAACGGTTCAGAAAATGCAAAGCTTTTCGCGCAAGACACGACGGCAAAGGAGTGAAAGCCGTTTGATGTGGTTGTCTTGGGTGATCATTGCTATTGCGGTGGGTATTACTGGCGTGTGGTATTGGCAAAATCAACAAGCGATGACATCGTTACCCACGCAGCTGGATAGCGAACAAGCCGATGAGTTAGTAACCACCCCTTCTGACCAAGACAGTGCTGTGATTGCCGCTGAGCCCCAACCGAGCACCGATGAACTCGACACTGAGCCTGCTAAAGCAGTCGATGCGCCGCAGCCGGTAGAACCCGCGGCCAAAGCCAGTGATGAGGGGCAATCGAATCCTGTGTCTATCTCTGATGAGGCAACAGCCGCTAAGACACAAATGGAGGCGCAAACGACTGACGCAGCGAGTCGTCAGGAAACAGCACAAGCGCCAGTGACGGATCCGGCAGCAAAAACAACCGCAAGCGCCAACGAAAACCGCCTGGTCATGACCTTTACTGGCGATTGCTGGATTGATGTGCGTGATGCCAATGGCGAACGCTTGGCGACAGGAATAAAAGCTGAAGGTGAGCAAATTACCTTAACTGGCGAAACGCCGTACCAATTGGTACTTGGGGCGCCAAGTGTGGTGAACATTACCTTTAATGGCGACAATATTGATCTTGATGGCTACCCAACCGGGCAAGTGGCTCGGTTGCGCCTTCCGCAGTAATCAGAGAACGTCAATATGCACAACGAAAATCCGATTAAACGTCGTCCGTCCAAACGTATCAATGTGGGCAATGTGCCGATTGGTGATGGTGCGCCCATTGCAGTGCAATCAATGACCAATACGCGCACCACGGATGTTGAGGCGACCGTGGCGCAAATAAAAGCGCTCGAAAATGTGGGTGCAGACATTGTTCGCGTGTCGGTCCCCACTATGGATGCCGCTGAAGCCTTCAAAACAATTAAAGCGCAAACGTCGATCCCGCTAGTGGCAGATATTCACTTTGACTATCGTATCGCGCTTAAAGTCGCTGAATACGGTGTCGATTGTTTGCGGATCAACCCTGGGAATATCGGTAAAGAAGAGCGCATCCGTGCGGTGGTCGATGCTGCTCGCGATAAAAACATCCCGATTCGAATTGGTGTTAACGGTGGCTCGCTAGAACGTGATCTCCAGGAAAAATACGGTGAGCCAACGCCAGACGCGCTAGTAGAATCCGCGATGCGTCATGTTGATATTCTCGATCGACTCAACTTCGACCAATTTAAAGTCAGTGTGAAAGCATCAGACGTTTTTTTAGCGGTGGAATCCTACCGCAAATTAGCACAACAGATTGAGCAACCTCTTCACCTCGGGATCACCGAAGCAGGTGGTGCGCGCGCAGGGGCGGTAAAATCATCGGTTGGGCTAGGCATGTTACTCGCTGAAGGTATTGGCGATACGTTGCGTGTGTCGTTAGCGGCCGATCCTGTTGAAGAAATTAAAGTTGGGTTTGATATTCTTAAATCCCTCCGAATTCGCTCACGCGGGGTGAATTTTATCGCCTGCCCAAGCTGCTCTCGTCAGGAATTTGACGTCATCGGCACCGTGAATGCGCTTGAACAGCGCGTAGAAGATATTCTGACGCCAATGGACGTTTCAATCATTGGTTGCGTTGTCAATGGCCCAGGCGAAGCCGAAGCGTCACATCTTGGCCTTGCTGGTGGCAACAAGCGCAGTGCTTATTATCTCGACGGCAAACGTCAAAAAGAGCGCTTTACCAATGACAACTTGGTGGATGAGTTAGAAGCAAAAATCCGCGCCAAAGCGGCGATGATGGATGAGCGCAACCGCATCAAGGTGTCTCAAATCGATCAAGAAGGCTAAGCCATCAGGCTGCCTTTTCCCCTTTTATATATGATATCGGTAACGGAAGTTAACGTGGCTAAAACAATTCAAGCAATCCGAGGCATGAATGACTGCCTCCCTTCTCAATCTCCTTTGTGGCAGAAGCTCGAAAATACGATTAAACAGGTCGTCAGTGCCTATGGCTACAGTGAAGTACGTATGCCTATCGTCGAAGCAACACATCTGTTTAGCCGTGCGATTGGTGAAGTGACCGACGTTGTCGAAAAAGAAATGTACACCTTTGATGATCGAAACGGTGACAGCCTAACGCTACGACCTGAAGGCACGGCGGGTTGTGTCCGCGCAGGGATTGAAAACGGCTTACTCTATAACCAGGAACACCGTTTGTGGTATACCGGGCCAATGTTCCGTCATGAACGTCCACAAAAAGGCCGCTATCGTCAATTTCATCAATTTGGAGTGGAAGTCTTTGGCTTGAATGGCCCTGACGTTGATGCCGAATTGATCATGATGACGGCCCGGATGTGGCGTGAGCTGGGGATTGCTGAACACGTACGTTTAGAACTTAACTCCATTGGTTCGCCGCAAGCGCGTGCAGATTATCGCCAAGCACTGGTCGATTTTCTGATGCAGCACGAATCGGTGTTGGATGAGGACAGTAAACGTCGCATGCAGACCAATCCGCTACGTGTATTAGATACCAAAAACGCGGATATTCAGGCGATTCTTGTTGACGCGCCAAAGCTTAGTGATTATCTGGATGACGAATCAAAACAACATTTTGCTGGATTGTGTGAACTCTTGGACGCGGCAGGTATCGAATACCAAGTGAATCACCGTCTAGTACGTGGACTTGATTATTACAACCGCACGGTCTTTGAGTGGATTACCGATAGCTTAGGCGCGCAGGGCACGGTGTGTGGCGGCGGCCGCTACGATGGTTTGGTTGAACAACTCGGTGGTAAGGCAACACCGGCGGTCGGGTTTGCAATGGGCCTTGAGCGCTTAGTCTTGATGCTCGAAAACCTGAGCCAAGATGATATCCGCCCAGTGGTGGATGTATACATGGTGACGGCAGGCGAGGGCGCCTTAGCCGCTGGGATGAAACTAGCCGAAAACCTGCGTGAGCAAGTGCCGGGGTTACGCGTTATGTCGCACTTTGGTGGTGGCAGTTTTAAAAAGCAATTTAAACGTGCAGACAAAGTCGGCGCATCCGTCGCATTGGTTTTGGGCGAAGACGAAGTCGCTAATCAAACGGTAGCGCTAAAAGATTTAAAAGGCGGCGAGCAACAAACTCTGAAGCAGGATCAGATCGCTGCGACATTAAAAGCATTGATTTAGAGAGGACAGATCGTGGACGTCTACACCACAGAAGAGCAGCAAGTTGAAGCCATTAAAAAGTGGTGGCGAGATAACGGGAAAGCGGTTGTAATCGGCGCTGTTGTCGGTTTAGGTGCCTTGTACGGCTGGCGTTATTTCCAGTCGCAACAGGTCGAAAGTAAGGAACAAGCCTCTCAACAATACGAACAAACTTTGAACAGTATCGAGAGCGGTGATGGCACGGCACTGAGCCAGCTCGAGGGGCATGAAGGTTATCAAGCGCTGGCGGCACTTAACCTGGCAAAGAAACAGGTTGAACAGGGAGAGCTAGACAGTGCACGTAAACAGCTGCAAACGGCCCAGCAAGCGGTAAATGATGATGCGCTCTATGGGTTGGTAACCACGCGTTTAGCGCGTGTGAACGCGGAGCTGGGTCAGTATGACGCGGCACTGAGTGAACTGGATAAAGTGACCGCGTCAAGTTGGACAGCCAAAGTACAGGAAATTCGCGGTGATATTTTGCTTCGCCAAGGGGACAGTGAGGCCGCTCGTGATGCCTATACCGCCTCGCTTGAGGCAGGAGCGAGTCCAACCGTCACGATGAAGCTTGATAACCTCAGTCAATAAGGGCGTGGTATGAAAAAAGGATTATGGCGCATAGCCGCTGTGGCCACGACTTTGGCGATACTGACCGGTTGTGCGGGTGAAGAAGATGTTGTGCAAATGGCACCATTACCCACTGTAACGGATAAAATTGCATCATCACAGATTTGGCAAGCCCAAGTCGGTGATGGTGTCGGGCAATATTATTCGGCCCTTCAACCGACGGTCGCGTACGATAAGGTATTCGCCGCTGACCGCCAGGGAGAAGTGGCTGCGTTTGATCTTGAAAGTGGCGAGCGTATTTGGCAGCAGTCGGTGCAAACTGAGACGCCAGCGTTGTTATCTGGTGGGCTGAGTGCGTCCTACGGTAAGGTGTATGTTGGCGGAGAAACCGGCGAACTGTATGCCTTGGATGCTGAAACGGGCGAGCGCCTTTGGCAGCAAAATGTGAACGGTGAAATCTTGGCCAAGCCTTTGGTCGATGCTGGTATGGTGATCGTTAATACCAGCCGCGGTGAGTTGGTTGCGCTTGATGCGGAATCCGGTGAGCCTCAGTGGAGTAACGCCAATGATGTCCCTAATCTAAGTTTGCGCGGCGAGAGTGCCCCCGTAACCGTGTCAGGCGGTGTATTCTGGGGGATGGCAAATGGTCGTCTTGGCGCCGCGATGATCGAAACGGGTCGCTCTATTTGGCAAATTCCGATTTCGACACCCAAAGGGGCGACCGAAATTGATCGTCTTGTTGATGTGGATGCGACCCCTGTGATTGATGGCGACCGTTTGTATGCCGTGGGCTATAATGGGCAGTTAGTGTCGATTGATTTACGCTCGGGAAAAGCAGCATGGAAGCGTGATTTTTCATCGGCCAACGATTTTATTGCGGCGGGTAATAGCCTTTATTTAATTGATGATAAAGACAATATTGTCGCATTAGATGCACGTAATGGTTTAGAGAAATGGCGCAACAGTGAGTTAGCGTATCGCATATTAACTGCGCCAGCGGCAAGCGATGGTTATCTCGTGGTTGGAGATAGCCAAGGGTACTTGCATTGGCTCGATCCAGAAACTGGGGATTTTGTTGCCCAGCAATCGCTTGAAGGCGAGGGTATTGCGGTGGCGCCCGTGCAAACCGATAATGGCTATATCGTGATAACACGCGATGGCCAATTGAGAAAGCTGGCTATCGACTAGTATCAGCCACCCAGTTTTATATTTAGGCTCCTGGCTGTATAGACAGTTGGGAGCCTTGTTTATTGATAAGAGAATGAAAATTAAGAGGTCTACATGATTCCTGTTATAGCCCTAGTAGGGCGCCCGAATGTGGGAAAATCGACGCTCTTTAACCGTCTTACCCGCACGCGCGATGCATTAGTAGCGGATTTTCCGGGACTGACCAGGGATCGAAAATACGGCAAGGCATTGCTGGATGAGCACGAATTTATCGTGATCGACACCGGCGGGATTGATGGTACAGAAGAGGGTGTAGAAACCAAAATGGCCGAACAATCGCTTGCTGCGATTGAAGAAGCCGACGTGGTGTTATTTATGGTGGACGGGCGTGCAGGATTAACACCTGCTGATCGGGATATTGCTCAACATATCCGTGTCCGCGAAAAAACCAGCTTTTTGGTCGTCAACAAAGTAGACGGTATTGACCCAGATACCGCAACCGCAGACTTTTGGCAATTAGGCATGGACAACATGTATCAAATTGCTGCCGCACACGGTCGTGGGGTCAGCGGATTGATTAATCGTGCTCTAACGCCCTTTGCCGAACAAGCGCTACAGCAAGCGCAGGAAGAGACAGGTCTGGTTGACCTGACCGATGGGCAAGATGACATCGATGATCAAGACAACCCGACCGTGAACACAGAAGAGCAGGCTGAAAATGAGTACGCCTACCTTCAATCACTGCCGATTAAAATTGGTATTATAGGTCGCCCCAATGTGGGTAAATCGACCTTGACCAATCGCATGCTCGGTGAAGAACGAGTCGTCGTTTACGATATGCCGGGGACCACACGAGACTCCATTTATATCCCGATGGAGCGCGATGGACGCGAGTACGTGATGATTGATACGGCCGGTATACGTCGTCGTAAACATGTCAGTGAAAAAGTTGAAAAATTTTCTGTTATTCAAACACTTAAGGCTATCGAAGACGCGAACGTCGTGCTGCTAGTGATTGATGCTCGAGAAAATATATCTGATCAAGACTTGAGCTTGCTAGGGTTTGCCTTGAATGCGGGCCGTTCGATCGTGTTGGCGGTCAACAAGTGGGATGGCTTAGATAGCGAGATTAAAACGCGGGTGAAATCCGAGCTGGATCGTCGCCTTGGTTTTGTCGACTTTGCACGCGTTCACTTTATTTCTGCGTTGCATGGTACCGGTGTCGGTCACTTGTTTGAGTCCATTCAAGAAGCCTATCAGTCGGCGACCAAACGTGTCGGAACCGCGATGCTAACCCGTATTTTGAAAATGGCGCAAGATGACCATCAGCCTCCAATGATACGTGGCCGCCGAGTGAAGCTAAAATATGCACACGCCGGTGGATATAACCCACCCATTGTGGTCGTCCATGGTAACTTGGTGAGTGAGTTGCCAGACTCCTATAAGCGCTATCTGATGAATTATTATCGTCGAACCTTAGACATTATGGGCACACCGATAAAGATTCAGTTCCAGAACAGTGAAAACCCGTATGAGGGTAAAAAAGAAAAGCTGACGTTATCTCAGTCACGTCAACGCAAACGCTTGATGGACATGGTTAAAAACCGCAATAAGAAGTAAACGAAAGCCCAGCCTTGATGCTGGGCTTTTTTGATCCCGCCTACTTTTAACGATCCAATCTGGATCTTGAATTTATCATTCGTGATCATAATCACATTAAAGCCACGTCGTCTGTGATGTCGTGGATCTTAGCTTATCGCGTGACTGGGCAGGTTTTGAGCGGCGATAATTGCATCACCCCTTCACGCCACTCTCATTTCATTTATGCTGGATCTTTAATTTACAACACTCTTTTTTAGTGTTTTATATCGATAAAAATCCAAATGCAGAACATGTAACTTATGCTTTCGGGAAGTGTATTGATAAATATTCTTTTCAGGGTAGGAAGCTGATCAAGGGGAATTAACCCCAAGATCGCTCGATCGCTTACTGATCGGTTAGATGTGTATTGTACAGAGTTTAATCAGCCGACTGACTTGGATGACGCTGTTGTACCACGCTGGTGATCTCGCCGTTACTGAGCTGGGTGCGCAGGATATCGCCTTCATGCAGTTGATTGATGTTATTAATAATTCGCCCATCACTGTCACGGCTAATCGAATAGCCACGAGAGAGCGTCGCTAATGGACTGACGGCATCCAAGGTCGCCACTAAGGTCAAAAGTCGCTGCTGCGCGTGTGACAATTGCGAGTTCATCGCGTGGACGAGGCGTTGATGGTGCTGTGCCAATTGAGCCTGATGTTGATGAATACGATGCTCAGGCGTCACGCGTTGTAACCGGCTATCCAGGGCATTAAGCTGGTGGTTATATCGTGAAAGCTGTTTCGTCAGTCCTTGGTGAATGCGCCTTTGCAGCTCATCAATATGCTGACTTTGCTGTTGCAGACGACGACGGGGGTGTTGGTGAGACAAACGGTGTTCGTGTTGCGTCAGTGCCCGTTGCTGGCGATAAAGTAGCGTGCCGATCGCGTTTTTAAGCGCTTGCTCGCGCTGCTGATATTGCTGCAAGCGATAACTCAGATCACGGCTAACAAGTTCTGCGGCAGCTGATGGGGTGGGGGCGCGAACATCGGCAACAAAGTCAGCAATGGTCACATCCACTTCATGGCCTACGGCACTGACGATGGGGATCTGACTCGCGGCAATAGTACGGGCGACGATTTCTTCATTAAAGCACCATAAATCCTCGAGTGACCCACCGCCACGACCAACAATCAGTACGTCACACTCATGACGGCTATTGGCGCGCCCGATCGCTTGCGCTATCGATACTGCCGCATCTTGCCCTTGCACCAGGGTCGGATAAATCACCACCGGCAGGCTAGGGTCCCGTCTTTTAAGTACATTCAGAATATCATGCAAGGCAGCGCCGGTTTTGGAGGTGATTATGCCAACGCGCTTTGGTTGGTCGGGCAAAGCTTGCTTAGCGGTTTGTGCGAATAACCCTTCTGCGGCTAACGCTTGTTTACGTTGCTCAAACGCCTGCTGCAGTCGTCCATCGCCTTCGGGCTGCATGCTTTCTAAGATTAGCTGATAGTCGCCTCGAGGCTCGTACATAGACACACGCGCGCGCACCAGGACTTGATCCCCATTTTTGGGTTTAAAGGTCACGCGACGATTGTTACCACGAAACATGGCACACTTCACTTGGCTTTGGTTGTCTTTGAGTGACAAATACCAATGGCCAGACGTTGCCGCGGTAAAATTGGAGAGTTCGCCCGTTAGCCAGACAATGCCAATGTTTTTTTCTAAGCAAAGACGCACCTCCGCATTGAGGCGGGAAACGGACAAAATATGTTGATTACTCGCGGTCACAATCGCTGATCCTTTTGATAAACCTGATCGCATACTACCTGCCGTATACTGGGATGCCAACTGACTCAGCATGACGATAGCCAGGCGATCAAAGCAATCGATTGCGAAAAAATGAACAATGTATCCGTTGATAAATCAACCGACTAAATCTGTCTTGGACAATCAATCGCTATTCTTAGTAAAAATCGATAGCCAAACGTTTGCGCTGCACGTATAATTCTACGGCAATATTTTGTTCCCCTTCACAACTTTTAGTGTGAGATATTGCAATGCTGAGAATCGCGAAAGAAGCGTTAACCTTTGACGATGTACTCCTCGTCCCTGCTCACTCAAATGTACTCCCTAACCATGCGGATCTGCGGACCCAATTGACCCGTTCAATTAGCCTGAACATCCCTGTGCTCTCTGCAGCAATGGATACAGTGACCGAAGCCCGTTTGGCCATCGCATTGGCACAAGAAGGCGGCCTTGGCTTTATCCATAAAAATATGACCATCGAGCAGCAAGCCGAGCAAGTGCGCTTGGTGAAAATCTATGAAGCGGGCATGGTGTCTAACCCGGTTACGGTGACGCCTGAGATGACCATTGCCGATGTCAAAGCCTTGACCGAACGCAATGGCTTTGCCGGTTATCCAGTGGTGAATAAACAAAAAGAGCTGGTTGGCATTATTACAGGACGCGACGTGCGTTTTGTCTCAGATCTTAGCAAACGTGTTGAAGATGTGATGACCCCTCAGTCTCGTCTCGCCACCGTGCGTGAGGGCGCTGAGCGTGAGCAAGTGCAACAGTTGATGCAGCAGCATCGCGTCGAAAAAATTCTGGTCGTCAACCAAGACCATCACCTCAGCGGCATGATCACCGCCAAAGATTTCCAGAAAGCGGAAAGCAAGCCTAACGCCTGTAAAGACGAACAAGGTCGTTTGCGTGTCGGTGGTGCCGTCGGCGCAGGGGCGGGCAATGAAGAGCGTATCGCGGCCTTGGTGGAAGCGGGAATCGATGTGTTACTTATTGACTCATCACACGGCCACTCTGAGGGCGTCCTACAACGTATTCGTGATGCCAGAGCCTCGTACCCGCACTTACAAATTGTGGGCGGTAACGTTGCCACTGCCGAGGGCGCACGTGCCTTGATTGACGCGGGTGTGGATGCCGTAAAAGTCGGTATTGGCCCAGGCTCTATTTGTACCACGCGTATCGTCACTGGCGTGGGTGTGCCGCAAATTACCGCGATCAGTGATGCCGCTGCCGTCGCGCAAGAGTATGGTATTCCGGTAATTGCCGATGGCGGTATTCGTTTCTCGGGTGACTTGTGTAAAGCCATTGCTGCCGGCGCATCCTGTGTGATGGTGGGCTCAATGCTCGCCGGTACCGAAGAGTCTCCGGGTGAAGTCGAGCTTTACCAAGGCCGCGCGTACAAATCTTACCGCGGTATGGGCTCAGTGGGCGCCATGTCAAAAGGCTCATCTGATCGTTACTTCCAAAGCGATAACGCCGCCGATAAGTTGGTGCCTGAAGGCATAGAAGGGCGCGTTGATTACAAAGGCATGATGAAAGAGATCATCCACCAACAAATGGGCGGGTTGCGTTCAAGCATGGGCTTAACGGGCTCTGCCACCATAGAAGAGATGCGCACTAACGCGCAGTTTGTTCGCGTGACCGGCGCGGGCATGAAAGAATCACACGCGCATGATGTCACCATTACTAAAGAAGCGCCGAACTATCGCCTCGGCTAAAGACATCACTACCGCGATGCATTTGAGAGGGGAGCACAGCTCCCCTTTGTTCCACTTAATTGAGAAAGCCAGATAATGACCCAGAACATTCATGCTCAACGTATTTTGATCCTTGATTTTGGCTCCCAGTACACCCAGTTGATTGCGCGCCGTGTCCGTGAAATTGGTGTGTATTGTGAGCTTTGGAGCTGGGATGTCGATGAGCAAGACATTCGTGACTTTGCTCCCAACGGCATCATCCTATCCGGTGGCCCAGAGAGCGTGGCAGAAGCCAACTCGCCACGTGCACCGCAATATGTCTTTGACGCAGGCGTGCCTGTGTTGGGCGTATGCTATGGCATGCAGACCATGGCTGAGCAGCTTGGTGGTAAGGTTGCGGGCTCTGAGCATCGCGAGTTTGGCTACGCGCAAGTAAAACGCGTTGGCCAGAGCGCACTGTTTGATGGCATTGAAGATGCTATTGCCGATGATGGTCACCCACTTTTAGATGTGTGGATGAGCCACGGCGATAAAGTGGTCGCGATTCCGGAAGATTTTGTCAAAATCGCTGAAACAGATACCTGTCCGTTTGCAGCCATGGCCAACGAAGATAAACGTTTTTATGGTGTTCAGTTTCACCCAGAAGTGACGCACACGCGCCAAGGCAAACGGATGCTTGAGCAGTTTGTGATGCAAATCTGCCAATGCGAGCGTTTGTGGACACCGGCAACCATTATTGACGATGCGATTGAGCGTATTCGTGAGCAAGTGGGGGATGACGAGGTGATCCTTGGCTTGTCTGGCGGCGTCGATTCTTCTGTAGTGGCTATGCTGGTTCACCGTGCGATTGGCGATAAGCTCACGTGTGTGTTCGTTGATAACGGCCTGCTGCGCCTTAACGAAGGTGAGCAAGTGCTGGAAATGTTCGGCGATCACTTTGGGTTGAACATTATTCATGTCAATGCGGAAGACCGCTTCCTTAATGCCTTGAAAGGTGAAGCCGATCCCGAAGCGAAGCGTAAAATCATTGGCCGGGTGTTTGTCGAAGTGTTCGACGAGCAAGCGAGTAAAATGGACAATGCTAAATGGCTGGCGCAAGGCACCATCTACCCAGACGTGATCGAATCGGCGGCTTCGAAAACCGGTAAAGCGCATGTGATCAAATCACATCACAACGTCGGTGGCTTGCCGGATGAGATGGAAATGGGTCTGGTTGAGCCACTCAAAGAGCTGTTCAAAGACGAAGTGCGTAAAATCGGCCTTGAACTTGGCTTGCCATATCACATGCTGTTCCGCCACCCCTTCCCAGGGCCAGGCTTAGGCGTGCGTGTTCTGGGCGAAATCCAAAAAGAATATTGCGATCTGCTTCGTCGCGCTGACGCTATCTTTATCGAAGAGCTGCGCAATGCTGACCTCTACGAGAAAGTCTCGCAAGCCTTCGCGGTGTTCCTGCCGGTTCGCTCGGTAGGTGTGATGGGCGATGGCCGTAAATACGATTGGATCATTGCGTTGCGTGCCGTCGAAACCATCGACTTTATGACTGCGCACTGGGCACACCTGCCATACGATTTCCTTGGCAAAGTGTCGAACCGCATTATCAACGAAGTCGACGGTATCTCCCGCGTGGTTTACGACGTCTCCGGCAAACCGCCAGCGACGATTGAGTGGGAATAAGCGTTTGAGAAAGTAAAACGCTAGTTTAACGACATAAAGCCCATGCCTAGCGTGGGCTTTTTTGTTTCTAAATGTTTCATTGCTGTCTGTAAGCATCCGTTTTTTGTGCTGCTTTTCTAACTTTAAAGGAATTTAACATTGGGTTAACTGGCTTACTTATGGCTAACTATGCTGATTTTTGCTTTACTGACGATAATTTGTCATTTTATTGTCATTAAAGCCTGCTGGATCAGGTAAGCCAAAACACAACATCGAAAATAATGGAGTTCCCAGTGAGTCAACACATTAACCCAGCAACCGATACAGGCCGACCGCGCGGCATGGATCGGTTTTTAAATATGATAGAGCGTGCGGGTAACCGGATCCCAGATCCTGCCTTATTGTTTTTCTGGGGCCTGGTGACGGTTTGGGTGCTCTCCGCTCTCTTGTCACAAATCACGTTTAATTCCGTTCACCCATTGACCGGGGACACCGTCCAAGTCAAAAACCTGCTCACCGGTGATGCGCTCGCCCACTTTTTAGCCAATATGGTTGACACTTTTACAGGTTTTGCGCCGCTTGGGATTGTATTGGTTGCGATGTTAGGGGTGGGTGTGGCTGATCAGTCAGGCTTTATCACCACCGGTTTGAAGAAAATGCTGAGTGTGACGCCGAAGCAAGCACTCACACCCATGCTGATTTTGGTGGCGATCGTTTCACACACGGCGGCGGATGCAGGCTATGTACTGGTGATCCCATTAGGCGGGATTATCTTCCACGCTGCGGGGCGTCATCCGCTAGCGGGAATTGCGGCTGCTTTTGCTGGAGTGTCGGGAGGCTTCTCGGCCAACTTTATTCCGTCTGGCATTGATCCTTTGCTGGCAGGCTTTACCGAGTCGGCCGCACACGTGTTGGATGACAGCTACCAAGTTAATCCCCTCGCTAACATCTACTTTACGGGCTTGTCGTCGATTTTAATCGTGGCGCTGGGCTGGTTTGTGACTGAGAAAATTGTCGAGCCACGCTTAAATCGCACACCGATTGATGAGGATGCCGAAGAGGCGCCTGATCTGGGCTCATTCACCACCATTGAAGGTAAAGCCTTTAACCGTGCCGGATTGGCGATGCTGGCCGGGATTGCCGCGCTGGTGGCGGCCTCATGGCCGGAAACCTCGCCGCTTCGGTCACCGGCGGGCGAGCTCACCGCCTTTGATGCACCGATTATGCAATCGATCGTGCCGCTCATTTTTGTGCTGTTTATTATTCCAGGCATTGTGTATGGCAAAACCGCAGGCACCTTTAAAACCAGCCAAGATGTGATTAAATCCATGTCTGACACCATGGCGACCATGGGCGCTTATATGGTGATGGCATTTTTCTGTGCGCAATTCTTAGCCGCATTCACCCAATCAAATATTGGTACCTTGTTAGCGCTGAATGGCGCGGAGCTATTGCAGTCAATGAACCTGCCAGGTGAGATGACGATTGTGGGGATGATTTTGCTCACCGCACTCGTGAACCTGTTAATCGGTTCTGCGTCAGCGAAATGGGGTCTGATTGGACCGATTTTGGTGCCAATGCTGATGGTTGTCGGTATTTCCCCTGAATTGTCACAAGCGGCCTATCGTGTCGGGGATTCCGTTTCGAACATTATCTCGCCATTAATGGTGTTCTTCCCACTCGTTGTGGTGTATTGCCAGCGCTATGTTAAAGCAACAGGCATTGGCACCGTGGCGTCAATGATGATCCCTTATTCATTGACCATGCTGGTGGGCTGGACCTTGTTCTTGCTAGCGTACTGGGCATTCGGATTGCCACTGGGTATTCAAGCAAGCTATCAGTACCTGGTGCAATAACGGTCACATAGAGCGCGTATCGTCTATCATGACGTTGCAGACACAAGCCGGCCTTCGAGCCGGCTTATTTGTGTCGTATACTAGCGATGAATTACATAGCCAATAAATCGAGGTTGGAATGAACGAGCCACAAACGTCGGATACGATTCACGACGTTTATATGCGCCAGGCGATCACACTGGCCGACAATGCTGAGCAAGAAGGTGAAGTGCCTGTCGGCGCCGTGGTGGTGTATCAAGGTGAGGTTGTGGGCACAGGGTGGAACCGAACCATTACCCAGCATGATGCCACTGCCCATGCCGAAGTGATGGCCTTACGCCAAGCCGGCCAAGTGCTGGGTAATTATCGCCTATTAGACGCGGATCTTTATGTGACACTCGAACCGTGCCCGATGTGTGCGGCGGCGATGGTGCATGGCCGTGTCAGAAAGGTGTATTTTGGCGCGCCGGATCCCAAAACCGGCGCGGCTGGCTCGGTGATGAACCTACTCAGTTATGAAGAGGTAAATCACCATGTGCAAAGCGAGGGTGGGGTATTAGAAGCTGAGTGCCGTGCGCAACTGCAAGCGTTTTTCCGCCGTCGTCGTGCTGAAAAAAAGGCTGCAAAAAAAACAGCCCGTGGTGAGGCTTCTATTGTGTCGTCTGATTCAGACCAAGCGTCTTAAAACGCCTCATCAAACGCGGCAAACTCACGAATCGCAAACGCGCGTTGGCGCCATAGTACTTTCTTGTGCATATTTTGGCGCATGCGCTTGCGACGGTTAGCCGATGAAATATTGTTTTTACGAAAGCTTTGTTTCACCAGCCGTTTTTTTGGCACCATAGGATCCTCATTGTGGTTGCTTTTCTGATTGCGATATTGGGTTTTGTTCAGAGCCCTCTGGCGTAGTATCCGGCGCTGGTTCAGCAACTTGCTCGGAGGATGGCTCGGGCGCAATGATGGTTTGCAGCCCACCGAGCGATTCGACTTGCTGACTGTCCAGCGACTCTATATGTGCTTTTTCATAGCCTAGAATACTCTGATAATAACGGCGAATATTCTCAACATAGCTTAGCGCTTCATAGCCACGTGCATAGCCGTATCGCGTTTGCGTGTAATATTGGCGCTTAGCGAGCAAGGGAAGTCGCTGTTTCACATCACTCCACGAGTTAGGATTGGCACCTTGCGCTTCAGTAAGTCGCCGTGCATCCATCATATGACCAAAGCCAATGTTGTAAGAGGCGAAAGCAAACCAAATCCGCTCGTGTGGGTTAACACTGTCGGGAATCCGGTCGAGCATACGCTGCAGGTAGAGTGAGCCGCCTTTGATGCTTTGTTCGGGATCCAGACGGTTGCGCACGCCGACGGATTTAGCGGTCGGTAACGTCAGCATCATCATCCCACGTACCCCTGTGGGAGATATGGCGCGTGGGTTCCAGTGCGATTCTTGATACGACAAGGCGGCAAGCAGGCGCCAATCAAAATCGTTCGCATGCTTTTTGAAAAGGGGCTCCCACTGCGGGAGTTTGCTTTCTATGGCGCGCAAAAATGCGCGGGTATCGACGTAATCAAATTGATTCACGTGGCCAAAATACTTTTCTTCTAAAATTGCCAATTCACCGGTTTGGTTCAGCTCACCAAAAAAATTCACCATTAGGGCATAGGCGCTGCTGTCGCCCTGCTTTTTCATAAACCAGGCGACGGGCTCATCTTCACTCAGCGCCATGGCGACGGCAATATCAGGTTGGGTGCGTTGCATTAAGGCAATATCGACGGAGTCGGCAATGGTAAAATCGATATCACCGTCTGCAACCTGTTTAAGCAGTTCATCGTCGTCGGCGTCTTGCACAACTTTCCAGCTTAAATCGGGGTGATCGTTTTTAAGCGATTGTAAGGTGAGATCGTGACTCGAACCTTCCACTACCGCCATTACCGCGTTCTCGCGGTTAAAATCGCCAACATCGCGAGGGCGCCAATGTCCCTTTTTATACACCACTTGTTGGCTGACAAAATAGTAGGCGGGGCCGGGGCGAAATTGGGCCAAGCGTTGGTCGGTAATGGTGAGTCCTGCAGCAATTAAATCGACATCACCGCGCTCTAATGCAGGAAAGAGGCCGGATAACGTATAGGTCGGCACCATTTCCAGCTTTACGCCAAGCTTGTCAGCAAAACGTGATGCAAGTTCGTAATCCAGCCCGGTCGGGCCATCAGGACCAATGTAATAAGAAAGTTCGTTATTGAGCGTTCCGACTCTTAGCACGCCGCGGTCGCGGATTTTTCCAGTACGGTGCGATCGTCGAAGTGCCAATCACACCCCGTTAATACCAGGCTAACTACCAGCACGACAAGGCTAGTCATCCATGATTTCAGAGAAAAGTCACGCTGTATCAAAGGCTGTCGCTCGCAGTTGCTGGCTAGCGTGGTAGTGCTAGCGATGATCGATAGACGCCACATTCTACGTGAATAGGTTGGATACGGATAGAGGGAAAATTTTTTGCGCAAACGGTTGCGTCAGGTGTGTTGTCGCTAAGGATTTTGCCCTATAATGGCCGCCGTCTGCTTAAAAGGCCAGCGAAAACGCATTTTTGCGTGTTCAAACCACTGCGGTCAAGAGCGTGGTGATACCCAAGTTATCGTGCCAGGATGCGTCAATTTGGGTATACCCTTTCATTTACCGCTAACGAGAGACGTACGCACATGGATATTTTGCGTGGTTCCCCCGCACTGTCTGAGTTTCGTGTCAATAAACTACTGGCCAGCTGCCAAGCGCATCAGTTACCGGTCACGGCACTGTATGCTGAGTTTATTCATTTCGCTGATTTGCATCACCCTTTGGATAGCGCGAGTCGCGAGAAGCTCGAAAAGCTGCTGACTTACGGACCCACTTTACCGCCGCACGCACCTGAAGGGACGCTGTTTCTCGTTACGCCTCGTCCCGGCACCTTGTCGCCGTGGTCATCCAAGGCAACCGATATTGCCGATAATTGCGGGTTGGACGCGGTGAAACGTTTAGAGCGTGGTACCGCGTACTATATTCAACTCTCTGCGCCATTAACTGATGAGCAACACGCAACCTTAATCGGGTTGTTGCACGATCGGATGATGGAAACGGTATTTAGTGAGCTTGAGGCCGCTGAGGTGCTGTTTGAACAAGCGGAACCTGCGCCGATGCACAGCGTGGACATTCTCGTGGGTGGTCGAGCCGCTTTGACTGAGGCGAACCAAGTCTTAGGATTGGCTCTGGCAGAAGACGAAATTGACTATCTAGTTGAGAACTTTACCCAGCTGGGGCGTAACCCCAACGACATCGAACTGATGATGTTTGCGCAAGCCAACTCAGAGCATTGCCGCCACAAAATCTTTAACGCCGACTGGACCATTGATGGTGAAAAGCAGCCTAAATCGCTGTTTAAGATGATCAAAAACACCTATGAGCAAACCCCAGATAACGTGCTGTCGGCGTATAAAGACAACGCAGCCGTAATGACGGGCTCAAACGTTGGGCGCTTTTTCCCGACGCCAGAGAGCCACAGCTATCAGTATCACCATGAACCCGCCCATATTTTGATGAAGGTGGAAACCCACAACCACCCCACCGCGATTTCACCGTGGCCAGGGGCCGCGACCGGCTCTGGCGGTGAGATTCGTGACGAGGGTGCGACCGGTGTCGGCGGTAAACCCAAAGCAGGGTTGGTCGGTTTTTCCGTCTCTAATCTGAAAATCCCGGGCTTTATTCAGCCGTGGGAGCGAGACTATGGCAAGCCTGAGCGCATTGCCACTGCGCTCGATATTATGCTGGAAGGCCCGCTAGGCGGTGCGGCGTTTAATAACGAATTTGGCCGTCCTAACTTGCTGGGCTACTTCCGTACCTATGAGCAATCAGTGACCTCGCATGCCGGTGAGGAAGTGCGCGGCTATCACAAGCCGATCATGCTCGCAGGCGGAATGGGCAACATCCGCGATGGCCATGTGCAAAAAAGTGAGATTGACGTGGGGGCCAAACTGATTGTGTTAGGTGGCCCGGCGATGAACATCGGCCTTGGTGGCGGAGCAGCATCGTCGATGGCATCCGGCCAGTCGGCGGAAGACTTGGACTTTGCCTCGGTACAACGTGAGAATCCAGAAATGGAACGCCGTTGCCAAGAGGTGATTGATCGCTGCTGGCAGCTTGGCGAGGATAACCCAATTGCCTTTATCCACGATGTGGGCGCGGGTGGCCTTTCAAATGCGATGCCAGAGCTGGTTGATGATGGCGGCCGCGGCGGGTGTTTTAACTTACGTGATATTCCGAATGATGAGCCGGGAATGAGCCCGCTCGCCATTTGGTGTAACGAGTCACAAGAGCGTTACGTCTTGGCGGTCAAACCCGAAAACCTGGCGCTTTTCGAAGCCTTGTGCGAGCGTGAACGCGCCCCGTACGCAGTCATTGGTGATGCCACCGACGCGCGTCACCTGTCGCTTGAAGATAGCCACTTCGGTAATAGCCCTATCGATATGCCGATGGATATTCTGCTGGGTAAAGCGCCCAAAATGCACCGTGACGTTACACGCCAACAAGTGACAGGTACCGCGCTAAACACCCAAGGCATTGAACTGGCACAAGCCTGCGAGCGTGTTTTACGCTTGCCAGCAGTGGCGGAGAAAACCTTCTTGATCACCATCGGCGACCGCTCGGTGACCGGATTGGTTGCGCGTGACCAAATGGTTGGCCCGTGGCAAGTGCCGGTGGCGAACTGTGCGGTGACGGCGGCCAGTTATGACAGTTATCACGGCGAAGCGATGGCGATGGGCGAACGTACCCCGTCCGCCTTGCTCGATTTTGCTGCCTCTGCCCGTATGGCAGTGGGTGAAGCGTTGACCAATATCGCCTGTGCCGATATTGGCAGTCTGACCAACATTAAACTGTCTGCCAACTGGATGTCCGCGGCGGGTCACCCGGGCGAAGATGCTGGCTTGTACGAAGCGGTCAAAGCCGTGGGTGAGGAGCTGTGTCCTGAGCTATCACTGACCATTCCGGTGGGTAAAGATTCGATGTCGATGAAAACTCAGTGGCAGCAAGACGGTGAAAACAAAACGGTGACGGCACCGATGTCGCTGATCATCACCGCCTTTGGCCGCGTGGAAGATGTGCGTCGTACCGTGACCCCACAATTGCGTAGCGATAAAGGTGACAGCCACCTGATTGCGATTGATCTTGGTGAAGGCGCGCAGCGTCTGGGCGCAACCGCGCTGGCTCAGGTGTATCATCAATTGGGCGATAAGCCTGCCGATGTCACCAACAGCGCCCGCCTAAAAGGCTTTTTCAATGCGATGCAAACCTTGGTGGCAGAGCAAAAACTGCTGGCGTATCACGACCGAGCCGATGGCGGGCTATTCGTTACCTTGGCTGAAATGGCCTTTGCCGGTCACACCGGTATTGACGTGGACATCGCCCGTTTAGGCGACGATGCCTTGTCGGTGTTGTTTAACGAAGAGCTGGGCGCGGTGATCCAAGTGGCGACGCAAGATCTCGAGCGTGTTAATGCGGTGTTGGATGAACATCAATTAACCGCATGCAGTCACCTGATTGGCGGCCTAAGTGATAGCGATGAGATTATCGTGCGTCACGGTGAGGCACCTATCTATCAAGCCAGTCGCCAGCACTTACGTCAGATTTGGGCTGAAACCACCTATCAAATGCAAGCGCGACGCGATAATCCGGACTGTGCACGCCAAGAGTTTGACGCCAAACAGGCGGCCGATCCTGGGTTGCACGCTAGTCTGAGCTTTGATGTGCACGAAGATGTTGCTGCGCCATATATCGCGACCGGTCAACAACCGACCATGGCTATTTTGCGTGAGCAAGGCGTGAATTCGCATGTGGAAATGGCCGCCGCCTTCGATCGCGCTGGATTTAACGCCGTGGACGTTCATATGAGTGACATTCTCTCAGGACGCGTTAGTTTGGACGGTTTCCAAGGGCTGGTGGCCTGTGGCGGTTTCTCTTACGGTGACGTGTTAGGCGCTGGTGAAGGTTGGGCGAAATCCATTCTGTTTAATAGCCGTGCGCGCGACCAATTTAGTGCCTTCTTTGGCCGTGAAGACACGCTAGCACTTGGGGTGTGTAATGGCTGCCAGATGCTATCGAACCTGCATGAACTGATCCCAGGGGCTGCACACTGGCCACGATTTGTTCGCAATGAGTCCGAGCGCTTTGAAGCCCGCTTTAGCATGGTGGAAGTGCAATCAAGCCCATCCGCCTTTTTTGCCGGGATGGCAGGGTCACGGATGCCCATTGCGGTATCGCATGGTGAAGGACGGGTAGAAGTGCGCGATGCTGAGCACTTGGCGGCGATTGAGGCGTCAGGCACGATAGCGCTGCGTTACACCGATAATCACGGCCAGCCAACACAAGCGTATCCTGCCAACCCGAATGGCTCACCAAATGGCATTACCGCGCTGACTACCGAGTCGGGCCGTGTGACCATTATGATGCCGCACCCTGAGCGGGTATTCCGTACTGTCGCTAACTCTTGGCACCCAGATGATTGGGGTGAAGATAGTGCGTGGATGCGGATGTTCCGCAACGCGCGGGTTACTCTAGGGTAAGCACCGTACCAATAAAGCCGCCACACTTTGGCGGCTTTTTGGTGATATGCGAGAATCGATGGATGATTTTTTATCCTGCTGCGATACAATTTCAGCTAAACAACTGATCCATCAGGACCGGCTGCGGCCAACGAGAAGGATAACGGAATGAAAAAAATTGAAGCCATCATCAAGCCATTCAAACTCGATGACGTACGCGAAGCGCTGGCAGACGTCGGGATTACAGGGATGACCGTCTCAGAGGTAAAGGGTTTTGGTCGTCAAAAAGGCCACACTGAACTATATCGTGGTGCCGAATACATGGTGGACTTTCTGCCTAAGGTGAAATTGGAGGTAGTGGTGTCTAACGATGTTGCTGAGCAATGTGTCGATACCATTATTGAGACCGCGCAAACCGGCAAAATTGGTGATGGTAAAATCTTTGTCTTTGACGTTGAGCGTGTGGTGCGTATCCGTACCGGCGAAGAAGACGAAGAAGCGATTTAATTTCACGGGTTAGACCAATACGGCAAGTAATAAAAAGCCAAGCGTAATGCTTGGCTTTATTGTATTTACGGTGTAGATACTGTATTCACGGTGTAGATAGCGTATGCTCGGTGTAGATACTGTCTACGCGCCACGATTGGCCGGATGCGCTTGATAGCGTCCCGGTTTGTGGTTCATCGCTAACACTAAATTGAGTACAATCGCACCGGCCACAGACCACATCAGCAGGTTCAGATCGATAAGGAAGAAAGATAACGCGAGAATGGTGCAGTCGATGCCCATTTGTAGCTTTCCTGCCGAGATCCCAAACTTGTCCTGACAATAGAGCACCAGTACGTTAAAACCGCCTAAGCTGGCATTATGGCGGAAAATCATTAACATACCGACGCCCATCAATAGTCCACCAATCACCGCACAGTAGGCGGGGGCCAGCCAAGTGATTTGAAAAAAGTAGGCAATATGATCAGCCATCACCGATACGGCGCCACCGGCAAGTAAACTGCGTAATGCAAATCGCGGACTCATACGAAACCAAGCCATTACATAAAACGGGCAATTGCAAAGAAAATACAAAGTACCGAACGATAGGTCGGTAAATTGGCTGACTAATAACGCCAGGCCTGTGGTCCCCCCGGTTAAGAGTCCGGCCTGTTGCAAGAAAAATACCCCCTGGGCGACTAAAAACGCGCCCGAGGCGATAGCAATAATGTCTTCTTTAAAGCTGTGTTGATACTGGCTCACACGGCTTCTCCCTACTTAATTAGCGTGATAAAAACAAAAACGTGTTAGCAACAAAAGCCCCGCCAAAACCCAATAGGCTGGCGGTTAAAAAAGGTTAATGGGCACTGGCGACGAGTGCCTGCGGGTGCGGGCGCGCATTCTATCGCCAATGAGTCTTGGGAAACAGTCGACAACGTAAATAACCTGCGTCTTGATTGTCATTATTATGATACTCCGCTGTAAAGTGTTTACAGTGGATAGCGTGCTGCTGCGCCGTGATACAAGCCAAAACAGCCAGGTTTTAAATAAAAAAATCATCCCCCAGGCTACCTGATTGAAGGGAATTTTTGTAGAATAGCAAACGCAGTCATGGCGGTAACGAAAACGTTTGCGTAAGTGAGTCAAACGTTTGATGTTGCCTTGGCTTAATCGCTTTGATTCGAAGGTGAAAGCGATTAAGCCAAGGCGTGATCTAAAACATCACACCGAGACTAATTGTTGCTAGGTGGCCTATCGGATCCTAGCGTTCGCTTTATGGGTGATTGCCCGCCAATGTTAAGTCAGGAGAGACCAATGCTAAAGCGTGACATGAATATCGCGGATTATGACCCAGCGCTGTTTGCGGCGATGGAAGAAGAAAGTACGCGTCAAGAAGAACACATTGAACTGATTGCGTCAGAAAACTATACCAGCCCGCGCGTGATGGAAGCGCAAGGCTCTCAACTGACCAATAAATACGCGGAAGGCTACCCTGGTAAACGGTATTACGGCGGCTGTGAATACGTGGATAAAGCCGAAGCCTTGGCGATTGAGCGTGCTTGTCAACTCTTTGGCTGTGAGTATGCCAATGTTCAGCCGCACTCTGGCTCACAGGCGAATAGCGCGGTCTACATGGCGCTGCTAAACCCAGGTGATACGGTACTGGGTATGAGCTTGGCGCATGGTGGTCACTTAACCCATGGTTCGCCAGTTAACTTTTCCGGCAAGCATTATCATGTGATCCCTTACGGTATCGATGAAGCCGGTAAAATCGATTACGAGCAAATGGAGCAGCTTGCACTCGAGCATAAGCCAAAAATGATCATTGGCGGGTTTTCTGCATACTCACAAGTGGTTGATTGGAAACGCATGCGTGAGATTGCAGATAAAGTCGGGGCTTGGTTCTTGGTGGATATGGCACACGTGGCTGGCTTAATTGCCGCTGGTGTTTATCCCGATCCACTGCCTTACGCACATGTGGTCACGACGACGACGCACAAAACCCTTGCAGGTCCGCGTGGTGGTTTGATCTTATCAAATGCCGGTGAAGATATTTATAAAAAGCTCAACTCTGCGGTGTTCCCTGGCGGCCAAGGCGGCCCATTGATGCACGTGATTGCGGGTAAAGCCGTCGCGTTTAAAGAGGCGATGGAGCCAGAGTTCAAAGCCTATCAAGCGCGCGTGATTGATAACGCACGTGCGATGGTGAAAGGGTTCCAAGCTCGCGGTTATAAAATCGTATCGGATTCCACTGACAACCACCTGTTGTTGGTTGATTTAATTGATAAAGACATTACTGGGAAAGAAGCCGATGCCGCGTTAGGTGCCGCTAACATCACAGTAAACAAAAACAGTGTACCGAACGATCCACGTAGCCCGTTTGTCACCTCCGGTATTCGTGTGGGGACGCCAGCGATTACACGTCGTGGCTTTACCGAGCAAGACGCCGAACAACTCGCGCATTGGATGTGTGATGTGCTTGATAACATCAACAATGAGCAAGTGATTGCAGAGACCAAAGAGAAGGTCCAAGCCATCTGCCGTCGTTTGCCGGTATATGCTTAATAAAGCAATACAGATTATCTAAAAAGATGGGCGCCTATGGGCGCCTTTTTTATATTTATCTGAGAACGAAGTCTAGTTGAGACACAAAACCCGTACTCCGTCTCCTTAGAGAGGCTTTTTCATCCTCGCAAATCGGTTACACTAGCAGGACAATATTGAGGAGACGACGCGCATGCACTGTCCATTCTGTGGTGCTACCGACACCAAAGTGATCGATTCTCGACTCGTGGCTGATGGCCATCAAGTTCGCCGTCGTCGCCAGTGTTTGGCGTGCGCTGAGCGATATACGACGTTTGAAACAGCGGAATTAGTCATGCCACGGGTGATCAAAACCAACGGTAATCGAGAGCCCTTTGACGAAGATAAATTGCGGGGCGGTATTCAACGTGCGTTGGAGAAGCGTCCTGTCAGTACGGATGATATCGAAAAGTCGATAAATAGCATTAAGTCGCGTTTGCGAGCGACGGGTGAGCGAGAAATAGGATCAGCCATGGTTGGCAACTTGGTCATGGAAGCACTGAAGGAGCTTGATAAGGTGGCTTATATCCGTTTTGCCTCTGTTTACCATAGCTTTGAAGATATTCGCGAATTTGGTGAAGAGATTGCACGGTTACAAAAATGACAACTAGCCACCAAGATCAAATGATGATGGCGCGCGCATTAGCGCTTGCGGCCCAAGGTCGCTTTACCACCACACCTAACCCCAATGTCGGCTGTGTGATTGCTCACGGTGATGACATTGTGGGTGAGGGGTTTCACATTGCTCCAGGTGGTCCACACGCCGAAGTTCACGCCTTAAAAGCAGCGGGGGAATGCGCGGTGGGCGCGACGGCTTATGTCACCTTAGAGCCTTGCTCTCATTATGGTCGCACGCCGCCGTGTTGTGATGCGTTGGTTGCCGCCAAGGTCACGCGTGTTGTCTGTGCGATGCAAGACCCTAATCCTAAAGTGGCAGGGCGCGGTCTCGCGCGGTTACAACAAGCCGGTATTGAGGTCGTGGTCGGTGTGATGGCTGAGCAGGCCAAAGCGCTGAATCCTGGTTTTATTAAACGTATGCAAACCCAAATGCCCTATGTTCAGCTCAAACTGGCGGGCAGTCTTGATGGGCGCACCGCCTTGGCAAATGGTCAAAGTAAATGGATCACGGGTGAACCAGCGCGCGCCGATGTGCAGACATTTCGCGCCCAAGCGAGCGCTATTTTATCGACCAGCGCCACGGTATTAGCCGATAACCCCAGCCTAAATATACGTCGTAGCCAGCTTGCAACTGAGATCCTCGACCATTACCCGCAATCAGTACTGCGCCAGCCGACGCGCGTGATCTTGGATAAACATAATAAAACGTCACCTGAAGCGACCGTCTATCAGCTTGAGGGCGAGGTGATCCGAATTGTCGATATGCCAAGTAGTCAGATATGGCCGGATAACGTCCACGAATGGGTCATGCCCGACGCTTCGCTCAGCGCTATCCTTCACGCATTGGCACAACATGATATCGATAAGGTTTGGGTAGAAGCAGGCGCGAGGCTGGCGAATCAGTTATTAACTGAGTCGTTAGTGGATGAGCTGATTGTTTATCAAGCGCCGGTATTGCTGGGGGCAGATAGCCGCCCGCTGATTGCTTTAGACGGGTTGCAACGTATGGATGACGTACCGCGTTTTCATTTTAATCAAGTGACGCCTATCGGTGACGATGTTCGCCTAATCGCAACGCTCTCGGAGCATGCGGTCATCACGCAAGAGTATTAATACGATGTTTACTGGAATTATCGAAGCGGTGGGCCGAATTCAAAAGCTGACTCGCCGTGGCCAAGACATGACCCTCACCATAGAGAGTGGTGCCCTCGACCTCTCGGATGTCAAACTGGGCGACAGCATCGCCACCAATGGGGTGTGTTTAACCGTGGTTGCATTGACCGCAACCGGTTATAGCGCCGATGTGTCGTCAGAAACGCTGGCGCGTTCATCACTCGGGATCTTGTCTGTTGGCGATAACGTCAACCTGGAAAAGGCGATGTTGCCGACTACGCGTTTTGGCGGACACATGGTCTCTGGGCATGTGGATGGCCTAGGGGAAGTGACGTCAGTGAGTCAAACGGGGCGTGCATGGGAGTACTGGATTGCATTACCGCCTGAACTTGCCAAGTATGTGGCGTTGAAAGGATCGATTACGGTGGATGGGATTAGCCTGACGGTGAACGACGTCAATGGCAGTGCGTTTAAGCTCACTATCGTACCGCATACGGCTGAACAAACGACAATTCAGCACTTTGCTTCGGGGCGTAAGGTGAACATTGAAGTCGATGTCATCGCCCGTTACCTTGAGCGATTGATGCTCGGAGACAAAGCGGCTGAACCGACACAATCAACGGGCGTGAGTCTTGAAACGCTCGCCCGTTCCGGTTTTTTGAAATAAGGAATCCAAGATGGCAATTAGTAGCGCCCAAGAAATCATTGATGATATCCGCCAAGGTAAGATGGTGGTATTGATGGATGACGAAGATCGCGAAAATGAAGGCGACTTGATCATTGCAGCAGAAGCCATTACGCCAGAAGCGATCAATTTTATGGCGACCCACGGGCGTGGTTTGATTTGTTTAACGCTGACTCAACAGCGCTGTCTGCAACTTGGATTGCCCTTGATGGTGTCAGATAACAATGCGCAGTTTTCCACCGCCTTTACGGTATCAATTGAAGCGGCCGAAGGCGTGACCACTGGCATTTCGGCGGCCGACCGCGCGCGCACCGTGCAAGCGGCGGTGGCGTCAGATGCCAAAGCCGCCGACTTAGTACAGCCTGGGCATGTTTTTCCGCTCATGGCGCAAGAGGGCGGTGTACTGACTCGCGCAGGTCATACAGAAGCGGGCTGTGATCTGGCGCGCCTAGGCGGTTTTAACCCTTCCTCGGTGATTGTTGAGATCTTAAATGAAGACGGCACCATGGCGCGTCGTCCTGACTTAGAAGTGTTTTGTGACAAGCATGGTATTAAACTTGGCACCATTGCCGATCTAATTGAGTATCGTAATTTAAACGAAACGACCATCGAGCGTGTTGCTGCCTGTACTCTGCCGACCGAATTTGGTGAGTTTGATCTGGTAACCTACCGGGATACCATTGATAACCAAATTCACTACGCGATGCGTAAAGGCGAGATTAGCACCGATCCGACATTGGTAAGGGTTCATCTGCAAGATACGTTTACCGATTTACTTCGCTCCGATCGTACTGCTGAGCGCAGCTGGGGGCTGACTCGTGCGATGAAGCGCATCAGTGAAGAAGGCGGTGTGTTGGTTATTTTGGGGAAAGAAGAGACGCCTGATTCCATTATCAGTAAAGTCAAAGCGTTTGAAGCGCAAGATAAAGGTGAGAAACCAGCAGGTGCCAAATGGCAGGGCACGTCACGCCGAGTCGGAATTGGATCACAAATATTAGCCGATCTGGGCGTGAAACAAATGCGTTTGCTCTCTTCATCGACAAAGCGTTATCACGCCCTGTCAGGCTTTGGTCTGAACGTGGTTGAATACGTGACCGAATAAATACTGAGAGAAACGATGAGGCTCGGGCGCTTTTCCCAAGACACTGAGCATGGTGTCAATGGTAAAAAGTATGCTAGAATCGCGCGGTTTCTCATTCCGGAAAGCAAGTCACAGGAAGGCTCATGAACGTAATCGAAGGTGCATTTGCCGCGCCCAATGCGCAGGTTGCTATTGTTATCTCTCGCTTTAATAGCTTTATTAATGAGAGTTTGCTAGATGGTGCGGTTGACGCACTGAAGCGCCAAGGCCAAGTCAACGACGATAATATTACCGTGGTCCGTTGTCCCGGTGCTTACGAGTTGCCTGTGGTGACCCAAAAGTTGGCGAAAAGCGGTCGTTATGATGCGATTGTCGCGCTAGGCTCAGTGATCCGCGGCGGCACACCGCATTTTGACTATGTTGCCGGAGAATGTAACAAAGGGTTGGCACAAGTAGCGCTGGAGTATGAAACCCCAGTTGCTTTTGGTGTGCTGACGGTAGACACCATTGAGCAAGCGATCGAACGCGCAGGTACCAAGGCTGGTAATAAAGGGGCAGAGGCTGCACTGAGCGCGCTTGAAATGGTGAATGTTCTGTCCCAGATTGAATCCTAATGGGGGTTAAAGTGAAACCAGCCGCACGGCGTAATGCTCGCCAATTTGCATTGCAAGCCATTTACACATGGCAAATCGCAAAAGGGAATGTCGCTGATATTGAAGCGCAGTTTTTGGCCGCAGATAAATACGAAGAAGAAGATGAGCACCAGAAAACAGAGCCACTTCTTCGCGATCCGGAAACAGATGTTGCGTATTTTCGTACGCTGTTCAGTGGTGTTGCGCTCAGCCATCAAGAACTTGATAGCAAGATGCGTCCGTATTTGTCTCGTCCATTACAAGATCTTGACGACATGGAGCACGCCTTATTGCGTCTTGCGATGTATGAGCTGATCAAATGCGATGATGTCCCTTATAAAGTGGTCATCAATGAAGCCATTGAGTTGGCTAAACGCTTTGGTGCGGAAGACAGCCATAAATTCGTTAATGGTGTCTTGGATAAAGCGTATCCTCGGTTACGTTAATCCCTCCTTACTAGGCCAGCCATGCTGGCCTTTTTATTGATCTAATCCGATAAATAGTTTTTATGACGCGCAACGAATTTGATTTGATTCGCGATTATTTCGCACGTCAACCGGTTAACCGTCGAGATGTCGCCCTAGGCATTGGCGATGATTGTGCGATCACTGAGGTGCCAGACGGCTGCCAACTCGTGGTCACCACAGATACATTAGTCGAGGGCACGCATTTTCTTCCTTCCGCCAAGGCATCCGACGTTGCTCACAAAGCCTTAGCCTCTAACTTAAGTGATCTTGCCGCAATGGGTGCGATGCCAGCTTGGTGCTCGCTCGCTCTAACCTTGCCCGATTCTGATGAAGCCTGGGTGGCCGGTTTTTGTCAGGGATTTTCTGCTTTGGCTGAACACTTTCAGGTTCAGTTAATCGGGGGCGATACCACGCGAGGTCCAAGAAGCATTACCATGACGTTGCATGGCCACGTGCCTAAAGGGCAGGCACTGACGCGTTCAGGCGCCAAACCTGGCGACTGGATCTATGTAACGGGATCGCTAGGTGAAAGCCAGGCAGGGCTTGCTTATGTGCTTGGCAAACCCATCGTTGATGAGGCGCGTGCTAATCGCTTGATTAACCATCATTATCGCGCTCAACCGCGCGTAGCTGCCGGGCAGGCACTGCGGGGCATTGCTTCGGCTGCTATCGATATCTCTGATGGTTTGTATGCAGATTTAACCCATATTCTCCAAGCCAGTGATGTCGGGGCGCAAATTGAGGTCACACGGCTACCGATTTCTGAACGTTTACTCGCAGAGGTTGATAGCGAAACAGCCGCACAAAAAATGGCCCTGACGAGTGGCGAGGAATATGAACTTTGCTTTACTGTCCCAGAAATGCATCGTGGCACACTTGATACAGCATTAAAACACAGTGGCACTAAGGTGCAGCGTATTGGCCAAATTAATGGCCACCGTGCGCTTGAGTTAGTTTCACAAGGTCAGCCACTTGATTGGACGCTGACAGGTTGGGATCATTTTAAGGAGTCAAATTGTGACGGATCCTAAACACCGTTTATCGTTGTCTAATCCTATCCACTTATTGGCGCTCGGGTTTGGCGGTGGCTTATCGCCGATAATGCCCGGCACAGTCGGTACGTTAGTTGCGATTCCGTTTTATTGGGCGCTGGTCACTTTTGGTGGGATTGTTGGGCTTTGGAGCGCCATTATTGTTGGCGGCATCGCAGGGATTGCCATCTGTGGGCGTGCGTCTAAAGACATGCAAGTCCATGATCATGGTGCGATTGTTTGGGATGAGTTTGTCGGCTTCTGGTTGACGATGGCGCTTGTCCCCACAACAGATTGGAAAACGGTATTGGCTGGCTTTATTTTATTCCGCCTTTTCGATATGGCAAAGCCTTGGCCAATCAGCTGGTTAGACAAACATGTTCATGGCGGTATCGGCATCATGGTGGATGATATTCTCGCCGGGGTGATGGCGATGCTAAGCTTGTGGCTCTTAATGACCTACATGCCTACGCTTTTTAGCATGACTCATTCAGTATTAATCATGCAGTAAGGATGGCGCTCCCACAGGGACTCGAACCCCGATCGATCGCTTAGGAGGCGACTGCTCTATCCTGTTGAGCTATGAGAGCGTGCGGCCATTATACGTAAAAACAGGCGCGATTTAAGCGCCTGTTTTCATTTAGTTAAGCCCTTTGGTCACTATATCGCCAATTTGAATGCTGCCGGTTAAGGTTTGAGGCTGAATCACAGCTTCTGCACTACTCTCATACACGCGAGCCACGGTCAGGGTGATACCGCTTTTGCGGCGCTGGGTGCGTACAATCCCTAAATCATCAGTGAAAGAAGCGACATGCCATAGGTTTAATTGATCACCTTGCTGCACACCATTCACACGGCCTACATTAATTTGCGCAATATTGTCATTTAATGACACTATTTTAGGCTTACTGGCACGGCAAGCCAGTGAAGACTCGAGATCCAACAAAATATTTCGGCTCATCCGGCGCGCCATCTGCCCATAGGGTGATTGCCAAAACCGTGCCGTTTGCGTATCGACTTGGCTGTGTCGCTCAAACGGCCATTGCGCGATATCACGATAGCGGCGTTGGAAGATCACTTCCCCGCTCTCACTGTCCATCGCTTGTACATTGACCGCTAATTGTCGATTATTTTTAGCTTTACCGAAGCCACTATCATCCGTGGTGGCAGATAAGTCGGTGATCGCACCTGTCACAACAAACTGCGCGTCTTTGTCTTCCGCCAGCATGGTAATCGCGTTTGGCATATTGGGTGATACATCAACATTGGCGATCCCGCGTCCCACAAAACTTTGTGCATGCTGTTTAACTTCACGGCTCAATAGCACTGAAAAGTCATCACCGAATTGATAGATCCCACCTAACGCTGCCTGCTGTGGCGACATAATGGGGAAACGGGTTAACACTATGCCTTTTTTATACTGGGTTTTGTGGCAAGCGTTTGCCGAGGGGTAGATATCTAGCCGCAGGTTAACCACATAATTGCCACCTTGCGTGCCTTCCTCCAGCACTTGCACCTCGCGCACCGCGTTACCGCTAAAGAGATAGTCAGGTTTTACTTGTGTATAAAAACGTTTGAGCTGCTGAAGGCTCCCCACATCGGCACCCGCAAAACGAATGGCGTCAAAAGTTGCCGCTTCGAGTGCGCGCACGCGCGCCGCTTGCTGGCTTTCGAGTATCGGGGAACTGGCGGATACCTCATACCAGGCAGCGTGCGTGAACGGAGTGACAACAAAGCTAACAACCAGTGTTAGCCGCGCCAAAAGGGTTTTCATAGTCAAGATCTCACTTAGTGGGTACGGAAATTGCTTTAACTTTATTAACGCGTAGGGTAACGGCCTACCAATAAGATGACGCAAAGACGCTGATGCAAGTTGTGTTCCTAAATGAGAATGAGCAATCTAAGGTAAAGGTTTGACGACATTGACCGATACACTAAATAACACACTTGTCTCACATCGATGACTGAGCGCGGAGCATGATACGATGAAAAAGTGGATAGTGGCGATAGTAGCGCTATTGGTAACGGGCTGTGCTTATACGCCTATTTATAACGGTAAAGAGCCGTATTCAGGCAGTGAGTTTTTTCTTAAGCAGCGGCCACGCCACACACTCGACTATTTTTTAAATAGCATGGCGGATGAACTTTTAGCGACCAACGCTTATTTGACGGCACGCACACCGCTGGCCGTGACTTCGTTTGTCGATCTGCAAAATATGGGCGAAACAAACTGGTTAGGAAACACTGTCACTGAAGGGTTGATTTACCAGATGCAAAGCCGTGGTTTTACGGTGGTAGACTTTAAGTCAACGGGCGCTATTCGGGTCACAGAAGAAGGTGATTTCACGATCAGCCGTGACTGGAAGGAGCTCGATCCTGAGCAGCAAATCGACTATGTATTAACAGGCACCATGCTGCGTCAAGGCGGTGGGGTGCTCGTCAATGCGCGTGTCATCGGTATGGAGTCGCGTGTGGTTGTCGCCTCAGCGCAAGGGTTTTTACCCGCGGACCGGATTGGCCGTGATATCGATAGCTTGTACAAGGTGCGCAAACGTGATGGTGTGATTATTCGTGACGATCAAAACCGCATGAAACGTGAAACCGTCGTACTAAAGCCTTAGTACAGGAAAGAGTAAGGTAGATAAATGTTTAAAAGACATGGATTACTTTTCGCCGCATTATTGATGCTCTCTGCATGTCAGCCTCTTACCAGAATGAAAGAAGAGAGTATTATTTCGGCGGTTGGCATGGCCTCGATCAGCGCCCAACAAGGTGCGACCCAAGAAGACAAAGAAACACGGGCGATGCGCGCGTCTAAAGTGGACGCCTACAAAGAGTTGAGCGAGCAAGTTTATGGATTGCGGATAAGCAGCCGTGCGAGCGTTAACGATCAAAGTTTAGGTCGTGACAGCACACAAGGCGCCGTCGATGGCATTATTCGCGGCGCCGAAGTGGTGGCGAGTTACAAAGTTGGTGATAGTTACGTCACAGAGCTCGAACTGAACCTAGATACAATGCAAAAAATGAAACGCTATGGTGAGTCACAGCAGGTGCCAACCAACAACTCTATTATCTTCTAATGGCGTTGTCTGATTTTTCAATAATATGTGCGTGAACCACGACAATAAGGCGGGCCAAGTGCTCGCTTTTTTAGTTGGCTGATTGATTATGATTAAAAACGACCGTTGCTTAATCTGTTTTTCGCGTTGGGACGGTTGAAGCTTTAATCGATGACAAATATTTGACGCGCAGGCTTAGAGAGGGGGCGAGGGGAAGATGGACAGCGCTTTTTAGGCTTTGATGTTAGTGCCGAGTGTTTTTCTCCCTGATGCATTGCCGTCCTGGTTGTAAGTCAGCTCTGATTTGCCACCGCTTTCTTGGAACAAGTTGCGCAGACGATGAATGCTTAAGCTGGCTCGTTGCAATGCAACGCCGTTGGTTTCGTTTTGCTGTTTACAGGTGGACAAACACGTTTGGATCGCGCTGATGTGTTCACGCATGGTTTCGTCATGATGGAGTGAATCACGTTCAGAGTGACGACTGATTTGCGCATCATTTCGCTGGATTTCATTGATTAACGCTTGTTTTTCTCTCGCGATGGCTTCGATATCATCCGATACACGGCTCGCGATGATACTGGCTTCTTGTTCAAGGAGCGTTTGCAGCGCTTGAACACACTCACGCTGTTGCTCGACAAGCGTCATTAAAGGCGCAGTAGGACTCATAACCACTCCGTCAGCTTAGCTTTCGTTTAGATCATTCTCAAAGCGCATCATGTTGGCAGCCAGCTTGTCAGCATCCACTCTATACGAACCGTTAGCAATCGCTTGCTTGATTTGCTCAACCTTCGCACTATCAAAGTGGGGCTCGGCGGCCATTTCTTGATTCATTTTGTCGATCTTCTGGCTTTGTTGGCTTAATGAAACAGCATCGTCTTGAGATTTCACTCCCTGCTGTTCACGGACCGCGCCGCCTTGTGTCTCTTGTGTTTTGGTCTGGTTACTGGTGTTTCGTGTGGTGGTCAGCGCTTGCTGGTTACCACGTAGTTGATCAATACTCGCCATAACATTGCCTTACTGTCAGTCGCTTTTGAGTCCGTCGCTCAGCATATCGGCACATTTTGCAGTTACTTTAGCATTGAGACGTAAAAAGTCAGAAATTAACCGTTACTTCGCCGACCGCTGAGATTGTAGCATCGACGAGACGTTTAGATTTGTTGTTCTTGACTTTTATTTGCTCACCTAGCGCTCCATCACTTAATGCCGTGCCTTTTGCAACAATATTGAGTCCGTTTCCTTGTGCAGTGATTAAAACGTCATCATTTCGACACACCGCACAGACATCACTACTGCTGATCGGTTCGCCCATGCCCACCGTCCGTTTGACTTTGGAACCAATCAAGCGGGCGGGCTGAGTATAGGTTCTACCGCGTTGAAACCGACTATTTACCATTTGAATGGCAAGATCATTTGAAGCAATAGTCATGCCACGATTAAGAGGCCGCTTCGCCACGACCGAGGGTGTCATCAGCTCAATCTTAACCGGAATGTACACTTGCCAGTTGTCTTGATCACAAGACACCATCACAGTAACCGACGTATTAAGCTGCTGTCGTCCAGGCACATCGGTACCCAAAGGAACAGGGCAGTCTGTTAGACGCATGCGAGAATCCAGATTACCTGCTGTAATATTGATTTTGCCGTTTTTGGGCACAGAAATGATGTCTGCAACATGTTTTTCTGCTGCATCTTGTACCGCTTCAATTTGACTTACTGTTGCAGCGGCTATACTAAAGCTAAAGCTTGCGAGCAAAGTGACGCTAAATAAGCGTAATATCTTGGACATAGTTCCAAACCATCGGTAGCGGACAAAGAAGAAATTTCCCTTCTTTCTCGAGAGTCATGTGATTACCCACTATGATTACCATGCTACTCTACAAAAAAATGGGGCAATATGGAGTTTATCTTATGACAGGTGGTGTTCTTGATTCGGTCAACCAACGTACGCAGTTGGTGGGGCAGAACCGCTTAGAGTTGTTGACTTTCCGCCTGATGAGAAACCAACGCTTTGGCATTAATGTCTTTAAAGTCAAAGAGGTCTTGCAGTGTCCGCGATTGACGGCGATGGCGAATTTGCATCCTCTTGTCAAAGGCGTGGCCCATATTCGAGGTCAAACGATCTCTGTCATTGATATGAGCCTTGCAACGGGTGGGCCAGCTATTCCCGATCCTGAAAATCGATTTGTGATCATTTCAGAGTTCAACCGATCCATGCAAGGATTTTTGGTGGGTTCTGTTGAGCGCATTGTTAATATGAATTGGGAAAAAATACTGCCCCCGCCACAGGGAACGGGCCGCTCGCATTATCTGACAGCCGTCACTGAAATCGATAATGAGCTGGTTGAAGTGCTTGATGTCGAAAAAATCCTCAACGAAATCGCCCCAGTGAATGAGGAAATCAGTGAAGAAGTCTTGTCAAAACGTGAAGAGCGAGAGGAAAGCGCGCCTAGTCAAGTTTTGGTAGCGGATGATTCCAGTGTCGCGCGTCGACAAGTGAAACGTGCTGTAGAAAGTGTCGGCTATGACGTTATCCTCGTGCAAGATGGCAAAGAAGCGCTCGATAAGCTGAAAGAAATGGCTGCAGAGGGGAGTATCTATAGCCAGTTGGCCTTGGTGATATCCGATATCGAAATGCCTGAAATGGATGGGTACACGCTCACAACTGAGATTAGAAAAGATTCGAGTCTTAAAGATCTTCATGTAGTATTGCACTCATCACTAAGTGGGGTTTTTAACGAGGCGATGGTTCAGCGCGTCGGAGCCAACTCGTTTATCGCTAAGTTCGATCCAGATGAGCTGGGATCTACCGTCCTTGAAGCGGTTAAGTCGTAACGTAACCAGAGCGATTGAGTGAATTAATGACAAATGTAGCAATCAGTGATCAAGAATATCGGGACTTCTGTAAGCACCTCGAGTCCAAGTGTGGGATCGTACTCGGAGACAGTAAACAGTATCTGGTACGTAGCCGACTGAGCCCACTTGTGAATAAATTTGGCTTGGCGTCACTGTCTGAGCTGGTTAAGTCGGTCATCACTGGACGAAATCGTGAATTAGCTGTCGCGGCCATTGATGCTATGACGACCAACGAGACGCTATGGTTTCGTGATACCTATCCGTATGAAGTCTTGGCACACCGTTTACTTCCAGAGCTGGCGAAATCACGTAAACCAATCAAAATTTGGTCGTCAGCCAGTTCATCGGGGCAAGAGCCTTATTCGATTGCCATGACGGTCGCAGAAACACAGCAGCGAAAACCTGGGATGCTGAGCAGTGTCAGTATTACCGCGACAGATATTTCCACGTCGATGTTAGAGGCGTGTCGGCAGGGCATCTACGACAACTTAGCGTTGGGCCGCGGTTTATCTCCAGAGCGTCGCCGCACTTTTTTTGAAGATGTGGGTGACGGCAAAATGCGGATCAAAGACAATATCAAGCGAATGGTGACTTTCCGTCCGCAAAACCTGATGGAAAGCTACAGTTTGCTGGGCAAGTTCGACATTATTTTCTGTCGTAATGTCTTGATTTACTTTTCTCCGGATATGAAAGCCAAGGTGCTTAATCAAATGGCAGGGGCGCTCAACCCCGGTGGGTATCTTATTCTCGGGGCGTCGGAGTCACTTACTGGTTTAACCGATAAGTTTGAGATGATCCGTTGTAATCCAGGCATCATCTACAAGTTAAAATAGTATTTTAAAAAGCGGCACAGTGTTTGCCGCTTTTTTGTTTAACACCTGCCTCCTCGCTGCATTATGTCGAAGTATGAGTGCTTCGAACCCGCGTCCTACCTAGTGTCCACTTTAAAAAACAGTGCTAAATCGAAACTTGGCACTTTGTTTGCTTTATTCTATTCAGTAAGAATTCGGAGGTTGTCCATGGCGATTACATTTGACAATGCATTGGGTGTGCACCAGCACACCGTTGGCGTAAGAGGAAAGCGGGCAGAGACCTTGTCTAGCAATATCGCTAATGCCAACACGCCAGGCTACAAAGCGCAAGATATTGACTTTCAACGCGCGCTCAAGGCGGCAAGCTCCGAGGCAAGTATTGGCCTAAGTCGCACAAATGAGCGGCACATCGCTGCCTCTAGCCGGGTGACCGGAGAGAAAAAGTACCGTGTCCCATCACAGCCGGATACGGGCGATGGTAATACGGTTGATGCGCAGCTAGAAAAGAATTTGTTCATGCAGAACGCACTGGAATACCAGGCCTCACTCGATTTTCTTGGCTCTAAGTTCAAGAATATGAAGAAGGCATTGAATGGGAAATAATCGATGAGTTTGTTTAATATTTTTAACGTGTCGGGATCGGCCATGAGCGCCGAATCAGTACGATTGAACACCACATCAAGCAACCTGGCCAATGCCAATTCGGTGAGTAGCTCTGCTGAAGAGACATACCGAGCACGGCATCCGATTTTCTCTGCGGAGCTTAATCGCTTTAAGCAGCAGGGCGAAAGTGTGCCGGTCAACATTGATGGTATTGTCGAGAGCCAGAAACCATTACGCGCGGAATATAACCCCAACCATCCGATGTCGAATGACGAGGGGTATATTTTTAAACCGAACGTGAATGTGATGGAAGAGATGGCGAACATGATTTCTGCGTCGCGATCTTACCAAACCAATGTTCAGGTGGCCGATGCGAGTAAACAAATGCTGATGCGTACGCTTCAGATGGGTCAGTAATGTAGGAGGCGAAGATGGCCGGAATTGACGGTACAGGTTCAAGTAACGGACTGTCCTACATTGACCAGCTAAAGGCGCAGCAAGAGAAAAAACTGCAAGAGAAGCAAGACTCGACCACGGGTAAGCAAGCACTCGAACAGGAAGACTTTCTCAAATTGCTCACCAAGCAGCTGTCACAGCAGGATCCGTCCAAACCTGTCGATAATGACAGAATGATCTCGCAGATGGCGTCGTTTGCCACGGTAGAGGGCATCGGCAAAATGAACAAGCAGTTTGATACGTTCAATGAGTCGATTACGTCCAACCAGGCATTACAAGCGTCATCGTTAGTAGGGCGTGACGTGCTAGTTCCCGGCTCCACCGGTGTGAAAGGTGAAACGGGCGGTGTCGCGGGCATGGTGAAGCTGCCTCAAGCGCTAGATAATGTCAGTGTTCGAATTGAGAATGAACAAGGACAACTATTGAGAACGTTCAGTATGGGTGCCAAACCACCAGGTGATCATCGCGTCGAATGGGATGGGATGGATGACAACGGCAATCCTATGCCGGAGGGCACTTACAAGCTCAAGGTGAGTGGCATGGTTGATGGACAGACACAAGAGTTTGATGTGTCCACCTATGCCAATGTGAACAGTGTTTTGCTGGGGAATGGTGGTGGCAATGTGATGTTAAATATTGCTGGCTTTTCCTCACCGATGAAACTGGCTGAAGTGCTAGAGGTCGGTAATGCCGACGTCGGTAATGTGACGAAAGGCTGACCGATTTATTAGGAGTGAAAAGCAATGGGTTTTAATATTGCGTTAAGTGGCCTTGGTGCGGCCCAGAAAGACATGAACACCACCAGTAACAACATTTCTAATGCCAATACCTATGGCTTTAAGGAATCTCGCGCAGAGTTTGGTGATGTGTATTCGACGTCGATCTTCTCAAACTCGAAGACTACCAACGGCACAGGTGTTCAAACATCGACCGTGGCGCAGCAATTCCACGAAGGCTCGAGTATTTATACCAATAATCCGCTCGATTTGCGGATTAGCGGCAATGGTTTCTTCGGTGTGTCAAATGACAAGCTGCAAAACAATGATTACCATTTAACCCGCAACGGTGCTTTCCACCTTGATAAAAATAACGACATTATCAATTCCGAAGGTCAGTACTTGCTCGGTTACAATGTCGATCCTGATACCCAGCAGGTCTCTTCTTATGAGCCTCAGTCTCTTAATGTACCGGATCAGTTTGGTCAGCCTCGTGCGTCACAAAATGTTGATATTGGTTTGAACTTACCAGCTGGCGGTGCGCAAAAAGATCCGACCCAGTTTAATTTTGAAGACCCTGAAACCTACAACAAGCAAACCTCTGCAACGGTTTATGATTCGCTTGGTCAGCCGTATAAGTTGTCGACGTATTATGTGAAAGGTAACGATCCGGCCAATCCCAATAGCTGGTCTGTGTATTACACCATGACGGATCCTGAAGGTGAAAAGCCGGTGAATATCCAAGGTGGCAATTCAACCAATGCCACTGGACAGGTTGGTCACACCATCGACTTTAACTCAGATGGTTCAGTGAACAATATTAATGGCGGTAATCCGATCGTGACCGATGCCTTGGGCCCAACAGGCGCTGGATTAGAGATGAACGGTGCCAACGGTGATCAGCAGCTCACGCTCAACTTTGATAACCCGACTCAGTATGCCGCGCCGTTTGAGATGCGCAAATTTTCTGATGATGGGGCGACGACAGGCTATTTGACCAAGGTCGATATTGATCCGAAAGGGACCATTATGGCGACCTACAGTAATGGTGAAAACATCGCATTAGGCCGGGTTGGCATGGTGCGTGTTGCCAACCAGCAAGGCTTAGCACAGGTGGGTAACACCCAGTGGGATATCACCCAAGACTCGGGCGATCCCATTTTTGGTGAGGCGATGCAAGGCGCATTTGGTCAAGTGAAAAGCGGGACCATTGAGCAATCTAATATCGATATGACTCAAGAGCTGGTCGATTTGATCACCGCGCAACGTAATTTCCAAGCGAACTCGCGAGCGCTGGAAGTGAGTAACCAGATGCAACAGAATATCTTGCAAATCCGTTAAGCTCGCTTTTATTGCCGCCTGCCTATCAGGCGGCAAGTCCTCGCCTTCGTTTACTGCTTTTATCTCCCCTTTCTTGATTTTCTCTTTCTATCTTTCTGAAAAACATGCATTTAATTAATGGCACGCTCCTTGCTTTGTTACCTACAGAACGATTGTGGAGGCAACCAATATGGATCGCGCGTTATACCTCGCCATGAGTGGCGCTAAGCAAGATATGCAGGCAATGCAGTTGCGCGCCAACAACCTAGCCAATGTCAGTACCACGGGATTCCGAGCTGATCTTGAGCAGTCACGCTCTATGCAAGCTTACGGTGAGGGGTTACCAAGCCGAGTTTTTAATATGACTGAGCGACCTGGTTATAGCTTCGAGCAAGGCTCCACCATCACAACCGGCCGCAATCTTGATGTGGCCGTTCAAGGTGAAGGCTGGATGTCGGTATTAGACAGCCAAGGCCAAGAAGGCTACACCCGTGCCGGTCACTTGAAAGTGGATCAAACTGGGTTACTTCAGAACAGTAACGGCAATCTCATTTTGGGTGAAAATGGCGGGCCGATCTTTATTCCTTTGCCGGCGGCAAGAATTGAAGTCGGAAAAGAGGGGGGCGTCTCGGTATTGCCCCAGGGGGCGCCGCCTGATGCTATGGAAATGGTGGATAGAATTAAACTCGTTCGCCCAGATAACCAAGACCTTTTCAAAGATAAAAATGGGGTATTTAAGCCCAAAGAACCTGGCACCGTATTTCCAGCGGATGCAGGCGTGACGTTACAAACGGGAGCTTTAGAGGGCAGTAACGTTAACGCAGTGGGTGAAATGACGGGGCTGATTGATTTGCAACGTCACTTTGAGATGCAAGTGAAGTTAATGAAAACCACAGAAAAAATGGACGAGTCGTCTTCATCGTTATTGCGGCTTGGCTAAGGTTTATTAAGAGGAAGTAATTATGCATCCAGCATTATGGGTCAGCAAAACCGGACTTGATGCGCAGCAAACTAATATTTCGACGATTTCGAATAACCTAGCCAACGCATCAACGGTCGGTTTTAAAAAGTCACGCGCGGTATTTGAAGATCTTTTTTATCAAAACATTAACCAACCGGGCGGCCAATCATCTCAGAACACCGAGCTGCCGAGTGGTTTGATGTTGGGGGCAGGGTCAAAGGTTGTTGCCACTCAGCGTGTCCATACCAATGGTAATGTGCAAACAACGGACAACTCATTGGATATGATGATTGAGGGCGATGGCTTTTTCCAAGTGTTGCTCCCTGACGGCAACATGGGTTACCAGCGCAATGGTCAGTTCACCCTCAACGATGAGGGAACTATCGTTACCTCAGGGTCGGGTTATACACTGGAGCCTGAAATCACGATACCGGATGATGCTGTGCAGGTAACCGTCGGCACGGATGGCGAAGTCTCTGTCCGTTTGCGCGGTCAGCAAGAAAACCAAGTCTTGGGTCAAATCACGACGGTGGATTTTATTAACCCAGGTGGTTTGGAGCCGGTTGGTCAGAATATCTACCTACCCACAGGCGCCAGTGGTGATCCGCAAGAAGGCGTACCAGGCCTGAATGGGTTTGGCGAAGTAAAACAATCGATGCTCGAAACTTCAAACGTCAATGTGACCGAAGAGCTGGTCAATATGATCGAAGCCCAACGTGTTTATGAGATGAACTCTAAAGTTATCTCATCTGTTGATCAGATGCTCAGTTACGTAAATCAACAGTTATAAGCATGGTGAAGGTATAAGGGGGCAATGATGACAGTGCAACGTGGATTAATAGCGGGCCTTTTCTTTGCCACGCTTCTAGGGATGGGCGGTTGCTCATTGCCGGGGCAGCAAGATACAGGCAGTGATCTTGACCAAGCCACCTCGACCACGGATGCGGTTGAAGGCGATACAACACCGGAAGGTGAGGGCTTGATTGGTTTGTTACGTCAGCGTGAAGATCCCAAAGCTGACGATCCGTCTTGGTCTCCGATTCGCCCGCAACAGCCCCCGGAGCACTATGCAACGGCGACAGGATCTCTTTTTAATACCAGCCAACAGCGTGATTTATATAATGGCTCAAAACCCAGTGGACTTGGGGATATCGTGACGGTCATGCTTGAGGAAAACACTCAGGCTCAAAAAAGTGCGAGCTCCGATTTGGCCAAGTCAAACGACTTGAGCATGGATCCTCTGTCCTTAGGAGGGGAAGAAATCACCATTGGTGAGCGCACCTTGTCGTATGAAGTGAGCAATGATAACTCATCAACGGGCTCTTCATCGGCAGACCAAAGTAATAGTTTGCAAGGCTCTATTTCAGTGCAAGTGATTGATGTGTTGGCCAATGGCAACTTAATGGTGCGCGGCGAAAAATGGTTAACGTTGAACTCAGGCGATGAATACATTCGCTTGAGCGGTACCATTCGACCCGCCGATATTGGCCCGGATAACACCATTGCTTCAACCCGTATATCCAATGCCAGAATTCAATATTCCGGTACCGGCGAGCGACAAGATACCCAAGAACAAGGCTGGTTGGCACGATTCTTTAATGTCACCTTGTAGCCCTATATTGTGACGGAGAGTTGACGTGAAAAAGTGGTTGTTATCGATAGTCTTGCTGGTTGTAGCCACACCAAGTCTTGCGGCTCGAATAAAAGACGTTGCCGAGGTTGCTGGGGTCAGGAGTAACACGTTGACGGGCTATGGTTTAGTGGTCGGTTTGCCGGGGACAGGTGAAAGCACTGATTTTACTGACCAAAGTTTTAAGTCGATGCTAAATAACTTTGGTATCGAACTTCCTACTGATACAACCCCTCAATCAGACAATATCGCCGCAGTCGCAGTGACCGCAGACCTCCCTGCGTTTGCCAAACAGGGTCAAAAACTTGACGTGACTGTGTCATCGATTGGCTCGGCGGAAAGTTTAAGAGGGGGAACCTTGCTCCAAACCTTTCTGAAAGGGCTGGATGGCAACGTCTATGCCACCGCACAAGGCAACTTAATTGTCGGTGGGTTTAGTGCCACGGGGGCCGATGGCTCACAACTGGTGGGGAATACCCCTACTGTGGGGCGAATCACGAACGGTGCCTCGGTCGAGCGCGAAGTGCCGAATCCATTTGGTCGAGGTGATCACCTTACCTTTAATCTTTTTCAATCCGACTTTACCACCGCTCAACGTATGGCGGATGCGATTAACCGCTTTCTAGGACCATCAACAGCGTCTGCGATGGATGCTACGTCGGTGCGTGTCAGAGCGCCACGTGATGTGAGCCAGCGGGTCGCGTTTTTATCCACCTTAGAAAATATTGAATTTCAACCTGGAGATGGTGCGGCTAAAATCATCGTCAATTCTCGTACGGGCACCATTGTGGTGGGACAAAATGTGCGCCTTCGTCCAGCTGCAATTACGCATGGCGGCATGACCGTCTCGATTCAAGAAGACTTTAATGTCGATCAGCCCAACCCATTAGGTGGTGGGGAAGCGGTAGTCACACCGGATACCGAGATCAATGTCGAAGAAGAAGAAGGGCGAATGTTCCACTTTAAACCAGGCGTGACCTTGGACGATTTAGTTCGCGCAGTCAATGGCGTGGGGGCAGCCCCCTCAGACTTGATGGCCATCTTGCAAGCGCTAAAACAAGCCGGTGCCATCGATGGCCAGTTGATAGTCATATAAGGTACAGCAATGAAATCTCCTGTTGATAGTCAATTTGTACACGATATTAGCCAGCTTGATTCGTTGCGCCGTCAAGCGACTAAGAATGGCGATGGCGATAAAAGTGCCGCATTACGCTCTGCGGCTGAGCAATTTGAAGCCTTGTTCACCCAGATGCTGTTTAAATCAATGCGTGATGCCAATGAAGCGTTCGAGTCCAATCTCATTGACGATCGCACCTCTAAGTTTTATGAGCAAATGGCAGACGAACAAATGGCGAGTGAACTCAGTCGAGAGGGATCGCTGGGGCTGGCTGATATGATTGTGGAACAACTGGGCCAGGCTCTGGGCGATAGTGAGCCTGACTTGGAAGATGCGGCGCGCACATCGGCGCAATCTTTGCCTTTGGATCAAAATCGAAGTCGAGAGGCGGCAGAAAAAGCGATTGCCGCGCTGGATAGCCAGTCGATTGCCCCACCGGCAGCGGGAAGTGAGGCGGGACAACGTAATGAAGGCTTTGATTCGCCTGCCGCATTTGTTGATACATTAGCGCCTCATGCACGACGCGCGGCACGGGCACTCGGCACTGATCCAGCGATCATTTTAGCACAAGCTGCCTTGGAAACCGGCTGGGGTAAAAAAGTGATCGCCAATGCCCGTGATAACAGCCATAACTTGTTCAATATTAAAGCGGATCCACGCTGGAGCGGAGACAAAGTCGCGACGCAAACACTCGAAGTGTATGATGGGATCCCGGTGAAAGAAACGGCGAGTTTCCGCGCGTATCCATCCTATCAAGAGAGTTTTGATGATTTTGTTTCGTTTTTACGAGAAAACCCCCGTTACGAGCAAGCCCTGTCTCAATCTGCGCAACCTGAACAGTTTATTCGCGAACTCCACCAAGCGGGCTATGCCACTGATCCTGAGTATGCCGACAAAGTTATCCGTGTGCTCGATCAAGTCCGTGGCATGATGGAATAATTGAGCGGCAGGCAAAGGCTTGCCGTTTTTTATTTCAGCTTGATTTTTGATGCCTTTAAATCAGTTAAAATCTTGTTTTACATCGCTTTAAAACCCCTCTATCTTCTCTGGCCTGATTTTTGCTTTACTTTCATTATCTCGTTTTAATTGCCGGGTTACTTGGAGGCACAATGGGCTTGGACCTGCTTTCCCTTGGATCGCAAGGCGTACTGACTGCGCAGCGACAGCTGAATACAACAGGTCACAATATCTCTAACGTGAATACGGAAGGGTATAGCCGTCAATCCGTTGAGCAACAAACCAATGATCCGCAATTTTGGGGTGGCAACAATTACGGTACCGGTGTTCACGCTGCTGCGGTACGCCGTAACTATGATAAGTTCGCGGTTAATGAACTGAATGTGGCGACCTCGAACTTGTCTCACGCCGCCGCGCGCAACGATCAACTCGGTCGACTCGACGATATGATGGCGCATTCAGCCAAAAAAATTCCTGAAAACATGAATGAATTCTATGGCGCGGTTAAAGGGTTAACTGATAGCCCCAGTGATATGGGGGCGCGAAAAGTCGTGCTCGAAAAAGCGCGAATGGTCGCTGCCGGTATGAACGACGTCTATGGCGTGTTACAGCAGCAATCAATTGATACCTCGTCACAAATTGATGCCACGGTAAAGCGAATGAACGACATCGGCCAAGAGCTGGTGGATGTGCATAAGGCAATACTTAAAACCCCCGCCGAAGCTAATGATCTATTGGACCGTCATGACAAATTGATCCGAGAGCTGTCTGAGTACACCCAGGTAAGCGTGAATGCACGCGAAGATGGTCTTTTCAATGTCATCATTGGCAGTGGCCATATGCTGGTATCCGGGATGAATAGCAGTGAGTTAACTACCTTGCCGGGTGAGCCGGATCATCAAGAGCGTCGTTTAGCCCTCGTTGAAGGTAAGAGTGTGAAAGCCATTTCGAATAGCGATATTCGCGGTAAACTCGGTGCATTATTTGAGTACCGTGATGACACACTCAGCCAAGCGCGTGACGAGTTAGGCCGAATGTCGATTGGGTTTTCTCAGGCGTTGAATGATTTGCAGGGACAAGGCTTCGATCTTAATGGTGAAGTGGGCAAAAATATCTTTACCGATTTTAACAGTGATCGCATCGCCCGTTCTCGCGTGGTTCAAAACGGTGAATCCACTGCGGACCTTAAAGTTTATATCGATGATTTGCAGAAGCTTAAACCGGGTGACTATCAACTTAAGTTCGATGGCACACAATATACGCTGACCGCCCCAGACGGCAAACAAGCCGCCGTTACCCCTAGTGGTACGCCTCCCAGCTTCAATGTGGACGGAATGCGTGTTCAAATTGATGCAGGATTGGCGGCCAATGAGCGAGTATTAATTCGCCCGGCGCGGTCAGCGGCAGGGCAAATGCGGGTGGCGATGGAAGATCCTGCTGATATTGCCGCACAAAGCTATATCAGTGGTAGCTCGGTGAGTAAAGGAGAGGGCGACGTCCGTGTACTGCAAAGTGGCGGACAAAAAGAATTTCAAGTTCGAATCTCACCGGATGGCAGCCAATTTGCGGTGACAGACACCAAAGGACAAATCTTGGTTGCGCCTCAAGCTTATCCACCCGGTGGGCCGATAGACGTGAATGGGACCGTGATTGATCTTAATGATAAAGCGGTGCCTGACGATGTCTTGGCCGTAAGCTTGATTCCGGCGGATGGCGACAACAGTAACTTAATTCGCATGCAAGAGTTGCAAACGCAAAAGTTGATGGATAATGGCCGCTCCACCGTGCTTGATGTCTATGAAGGGCTGAGTACCGATTTAGGGGTGCAAAAAGCGTCGTATGAGCGTTTGCAGGATGTGAGTATGGTTGAACATGATGCGGCAGAAGGACGTGTCGCCCAAGTGTCTGGGGTTAACCTTGATGAAGAGGCGGCGAATATGATGAAGTTTCAACGCGCTTATATGGCGGCGTCACGCATCATGACTGCGGCCAATGAAACCTTTGATTCTCTGCTCAATGCAACGCGATAAGGGTCGATCAGTATGATTAGTCGTATTGCTAGTTTTCATAATTACCAATCTGTCTCCAACGACATTATGCGCCAAAATGTAAAGGTGCAAGATAATCAGGAGCAAATGGCGACCGGAAAACGTGTGATCACATCCGGCGATGATCCCGTCTCATCAATCTATATTCAGAACTTTCGCCAGCAAGATGAGCAGATTGATCAGTTTATTGATTCGATCACCTTGGCGAGAAATCGTCAAACACGTGAAGAGATCGCTATTGATGAATCAGAGCAAATCATGGATGGCGCCAAGCGTAAAGTGATGGCGATGATTAATGGTTCGTTATCGGTGGAAGACCGCACTGCGCACCGCCAAGATCTGCAAGGAATGTTTGATAACTTTATGGACTTGGTGAACACCAAGGACGAGTCAGGCAACTTCTTGTTCTCCGGCACCCAAACCAGTACCCAGCCTTTTTATCGTGATACCCAAGGCAATGTCCGTTATGCCGGCGACAGTTACTTTCGTACGGCACAAGTAGCGCCTGCAGTAGAAGTGCCAACCTCCGATCCCGGCGATAAGATGTTTATGGAAATTGATAACCCTTTTGGCGATTATCAACCGGAATACGATCTTGAAGATGGATCTCTGCTGTTGCTGGCAAACGCGGAAAATAGCAATGATGCTGATACGGCCAACTATTCGGTGTCGTTTGATGTGAATGCTAGTGGCGGTACCACGTACTCTCTGATGCAAGATGGCACCGAAGTCAGTGCTGGCCTTTACGATCCGCAAACCGGCATTGAGTGGAACACGCTCAAAATGACCTTTGAAGGCGAGATGGAACCGGGTGATACTATCAACTTAGAAAGACAAGATAGCTTCAATATCTTCGATGCGTTTAAAAATGGTGCGGCTTTATCGTATGCGGATATCGATGATGCCTCGGCAACGGCAGAGCTCCATCAAGTCACTGAGCAGTTTTCAGCCGCCTTTAAACACTTGAACAAAGCACGCTCAGAAGTGGGAACGCGGTTGACCACGCTCGATCGACAAGAAAGCATGCATAAAGATTTTAAATTAGTGTTGAATCGCTCTTTGGGTACCATGGAAGATTTAGATTATACCCAAGCCGCCATTGATATGAACGAAGATATGCTGGCACTGCAAGCGTCCCAGCAGGCCTTTGCTAAGACTAAAGATCTTTCGTTGTTTAATTATATCTAACCCAAGGTTGAAGCCTTAGGTTACCGCAAAGTATCAGGGATGAATAAAAAACGGGGCCGTCTCAGCGGCCCCGTTTTTATTGGTGGAGGCTGATTCTCCCTCTTTTTACCGACCGAGATCGTCAACCATACGGCGTGCTATCGCATCAAGCAGTGGCTGTTTGTCTTTGATCATTGGCGGATAACTAAACGCATACTCTGCGTAGCCTGGCATCGACTCTGGCGTTTGTATATCGCTCTCTTTATGGCCGGCAAAAAACACATAGCAAGGTGTGCCGACGGCAACCGTCAGCCGATGCACCGCTGTCCCCGCAGTAAATACCCCCGAGAGCTGTTTGATCGCATGCGCGGTCCCCATAAAATCATTTTTAAGATCTAATCCCGGCAGTGACACGATCTCAACGCCCGTTTGTTTTTTGATTTTACTCAGCTCTTTTTCACACTCACCATATTGTAAATTGACAAACTGGGCGTTAGGACAAAGCTGGCGAACGGCTTTTATCCAGCCTGCTAATTCTTCAGCCACCAAGTAGTGAATGTTACGGGTGGCAGCCGCAAGACCACTGCGCCAGCATAGCCCAAACACAGGCCCTTTCTGATGCAATTTAGCTAACGGTGCTATCCAAGGCGCATGGGGTGCGACATCAGGAACAATATAGGTTTGCTGATAAAGATGACGGTCAAAGTGGTGATAGCACAACCCTGCCAGTGATCCACCGGCCACCCAACTATCAATGTCAGCGAGAACATGCTCAGGGACGAAAATATCTTTTCCATCTTTGCGAGAAATCGGCACAATTTCTGTACTTGGAAATGCTTGACTCAGTAAGGGCTCTAGACGCGGATCGCAGCCAACGTACACTTTTCGAGCACGCTCAACCACCATTGCCACGTTATGAAAATAGGCGAGTTCATCCCCGACACCTTGCTCAGGCATAATGAGTACGGCATCGGTTTGTGGTCGCGACAAATCCCAACGGGGTAAATCACCGTGGTATTTGAGTCGACGGCCGCAATCAAGTCCTGCTTCATTCGCCGAGTAAAACTTATCCCACGCCATTTGGGTACGATAGACAAAGGCAAGGTTAAACCGCAGCGCATGATCATCGGGTTGCGCCGCTAATAACGTTTCTAGGCGATGTTGGGCTTGTTCGATATTCCCCATATACCAATCGAGCTCGCCTAATTGTGCATTTAAGGTATTCGCTTGTTTATCGCTGACATGAACGAGAGCCTTCTCGTGGATCTGGTAGCAATCGGTCAATTTATCTTGCGTAAACTGATGATGTTGCTTGAGTCGCTCGAAGGTAGCACGGGCATAGGCATAGTGTAATTCTCCGCGCTCGGGGTCATCACGCAAACATTGCTTGGCCAGTTTACTCGCTTCCAACCAATTGGCTTCCTTGAGATACACCACCAACAGTTGGTGCAAAAGGCTGGATCTTGAGTTTGCTTATGGGCTTGCAAGCAGCGTTGGCGAGCGCTTGTATACGCACCGAGCCCTGACTCTGCTCTTACCAAAAGCAGTTGCCACACTTGATGAGATTGCGCTTTGTCATTACCGCGTAATAAGAGCTGCTGGGCCTTACCGTATTCTTGTTCATCAAGCGCATGCTGAGCCAACGCCATCAATGCAGGAGGGTAGTCGGGCTCAAGCGTTAGTATCGTTTGATAAAGTTGTTCGCTTTGTGCCGTGTGGCCATCCTTCATCAAATTAGCGGCCAACGCCATGGTTTTGTTGATTTCCTCAGCCAGACCTTGATTTTTAATTTGATGCAATTCATCACGCAAAGCATGTGTACGACGGCTCTCACCTTGCAAGCCAAGTTTTGCGGTTAATTGTTCACGTAAACTAAGGATATCTTGGTTGGTGGGAGCGGCGGCAAACAAAGCGTCGACAATGTCTAAGGCCGCTTTGTTGTGGCCTTGCTGGGTGAGCAGTTGCGCTTTGTCGAACAACAGAGAGTGATCATCAGGCGCGAGCGCAAGGGCATGTTCAAGATGTGTCATCGCTTGGCGATATTGCCCTTGTTCCGCATCTAATACGGCGAGAACCTGCCGCACGGGAACGGTATCTGGCGCCTGGCTCAGTATCTGTTCAAAAACTTGCCGTGCATCGACTTTATTGCCGTCTTGATAGAGGCGAATACCGAGCTGGAACGCGTCATCCAGCGTCATATTCGTTTGACCGTCGTTTTCTTGCGTCATCAGTGACTTCGTCCTGTTATTTATGATTGCCTCGACTTAGTGTCAAGACGCTGGTGGGATGATGAGTGTTATCTATCTGCAAAAAATATCTGCAAAAAATATGCCTTCTAGCTCAGTCGTTACCGGAGTTGGCCGCCTATTTGCAAGCGTACATCGACAAGCGATAGACCGGTCATGCCGGCAACCGAAGGCGAGGCGTTGCCGCTATATTGCCGCTGGTACAGAAAATCGGCAGATTTCGCTGTCATTATTGCGCTCTATTATACAACAAAAATCTAGTAAGATGCTGATTTGTATAGATTTTAAAAAGTTGGCACATATATTGTATTTAATCAACCAAGCGGCCAGTTTTTGAACGGGCTGAGACTAAAACTGATTAACAAGCTGTTCCCGCAGCACCGCCATTACACAGTGCAACACGTCGCGGGTAGGCTGTTTCGCAAAGCAAGCGAAAGTCAAAGGAGAGCAAAATGGGTGTAACAGTTAACACCAACGTGTCTGCGATGACTGCGCAGCGTTACCTGAATAAAGCGACCGATGAGTTGAACAATTCAATGGAACGTCTGTCGTCAGGTAGCCGAATCAACAGTGCTAAAGACGACGCGGCGGGTTTGCAGATATCTAACCGATTAGTGGCCCAAACTCGAGGGCTTGATGTGGCAATGCGGAACGCCAATGATGGTATCTCGATTGCCCAGACTGCCGAAGGGGCTATGCAAGAGTCTACCAATATTTTGCAGCGTATGCGGGACCTTTCCTTGCAATCTGCTAACGGTGCCAATGGTAAATCTGAACGTGTGGCTATCCAAGAAGAGGTTGAGGCACTGAAAGATGAGCTGAACCGAATTGCAGAAACGACAGCCTTTGGTGGACGTCGATTACTGAATGGTTCGTTTGGTGAAGCCTCGTTCCAAATTGGTGCTGACGCCGGTGAAGCGATCATTATGGGACTCTCGAGCATTCGTGCAGATGATTTCCGCATGGGTGGCGTAGAATTTGTCGGTAGTCAACCCAAATCAGCTGGCTGGGAAGTGGATGGTGCAGCCTCGACATTACAGCTGCAATTTACCACTAAAGAGGGTGAAAACGTCAGCTTAAGTATCGGCGCGAAAGCAGGCGATGATGTGGAAGAGCTGGCAAGCTATATCAACGGTCAGTCAGATGAAATGCTCACCGCGTCCGTTGACGAGGAAGGACAGCTGCAAATCTTTATTGAAGAGAATAAAGTCGCAGGTGCCGTCAATTTTAGTGGTGGACTCGCCGCCTCTCTGGGCATGGTTTCGGGTAACGGTGACTTAGTGACAGCGGCAGACCTCGATGTGTCCGATGTCGGTGGTGCTCAAATGGCTGTTGGCGTTGTCGATTCGGCGATGCGTTATATCGACAGTCAGCGGGCGGATTTGGGCGCGAAGCAAAATCGACTCAGCCACACCATTAGCAACTTGTCGAATATCCAGGAAAATGTGTCGGCTTCAAACAGTCGTATTCGAGACACAGACTTTGCGCGTGAAACGACGGCCATGACCAAAGGTCAAATCCTACAGCAGGCGGGTACCTCGATGCTGGCTCAGGCCAAACAGATGCCGCAAGCAGCATTGAACCTTCTGCAATAACCTCTCGTTTTTACAGGTAAAAAAAAGCGGCAAGCGGTTGCCGCTTTTTTTATGCCAATTTTTATTAAAATCCCACTAAAGATATCTCTCCTTTGGGCGTTAACCTTCATAGCGCCATACGGCATCGGTATTAATACCGACACGCACAACAAAAAAGCTAAAGCTTTCTCAACGTGCGCCGCTACATGGGTTGTGAACAATTTTACACTGGTTTTCCCTGGTCAGCTGGGCGAAGCCGGACCTAGAACCTAAGGAGAATAGTTATGGCTATTACTGTTAACACTAACGTCCCTGCGATGACAGCTCAGCGATTTTTGAATAATTCAACCGATGCGCTGAACAACTCAATGGAGCGTTTGTCATCCGGCTCTCGTATCAACAGTGCCAAAGATGATGCGGCAGGTCTTCAGATTTCTAACCGCTTGATGGCACAAAGCAGTGGCTTGGGTGTGGCTGTTCGAAATGCCAATGACGGTATCTCAATGGCGCAAACCGCTGAAGGGGCGATGGAAGAGTCAAGCAACATTTTGCAACGTATGCGTGACTTGTCACTGCAATCCGCTAACGGTGCAAACGGTGACTCTGAACGTAGCGCAATTCAAGAAGAAGTGGTCGCGCTGAAAGACGAGTTAAACCGTATCGCAGAAACCACCTCGTTCGGTGGTGCCAAGCTTCTCAACGGCACATTTGGTACGCGTTCGTTCCAAGTGGGTGCTGATGCTGGTGAAGCGGTGATGATGGAGTTCAAAAACATCCGTGCTGACCACAGTGAAATGGGTGGCGCTAGCTTTACGGCGGCTAACGCAAAATCAGCCGGATGGACAGCTACTGCCGGTGCAACCATGGCAATCAATATCACCAATGCGGATGGCACATCAACATCCATCAATGTAACGGCGAAAGGCGGTGATGACATTGAAGAAATCGCCACCTACATTAATGGTCAGGCTGACGATAAACTCAGTGCATCGGTGACGGAAGACGGTGAGCTGCAAATTGTCACTGGGGCAGGTTCGGATGCAACCTTCTCAGGGGCGCTGGCTACGTCGCTATCCATGGGAACCAAAGTGGATGAAACCATCAAAGATGTGGATGTTTCGTCTATGGGTGGCGCACAAAAAGCGGTCGGTATGATCGATAATGCGATGCAATTTATCGACTCTCACCGTGCTGAATTGGGTGCGAAGCAAAACCGTTTGAGCCATACAATTGCGAACTTGGATAACGTCAATGAAAACGTATCGGCCTCTAACAGCCGAATCCGTGATGTTGATTTCGCGAAAGAAACAACGAACTTGACCAAATCGCAAATTCTGCAGCAGTCTGGTACCTCGATTTTGGCGCAAGCCAAGCAGGCACCACAAGCGGCACTGAGCTTGCTCGGTTAACCATTCACGAGCGGCGGCCTAATCGCCGCCGCTACGTTTTTGGAGGTGAATAGCAATGGACATTTCATCCGTTTCCAATTCATCCCTGCTGCACTCAAAATCCTCTGATGGCACAAAGATTGCAAAAGATGTAAGAGTTGGAAAAACGCAGTCTGATCCGGTGAATCAGCATCAGCAAGCTGAACGTCGAGAAGCGCGAGAATCAATGCAGCAACGGCGTGTTGAACAGTCGCAGCGCATTGAAGAAAACCGTCAGCTACAACGACAACAGCTTGAAAAGCTGGTCGCCCGGCTAGATGAGTTTATGTCTGACTTTAACAAAGGGCTCGCATTCCGACTGGATGAAGACACAGGACGTAGCATTGTCACCGTGTATGAAATGAACAGCGGTGATATCATCCGTCAAATTCCAGAAAAAGAAATGTTAGAGCTTGCTAAGCAATTGTCGCAACACGCGCGAGGGCTGGTCACAGAGAAGGTGTAACGAGGTGAGAGAGTCGTTATGAGTGTAAAAGCAGCAGGCATGGGCGGTGGCATGGATATTAATGCCATGGTCACTAAAATCGTGGATGCTGAACGTGCACCCAAGCAAGAGCGGATTATCAAACGCACTAATGACGTTGAAACCGACATTAGTGCGTTTGGTCGCTTAAAAGATTCTCTCGCGACACTTAAAACCCAGATGTATGATTTTCGTCGTAACGAAGGTTTTTCGGCGAGAACCACATCGGTGAGCAACCCCGACGCGCTCGGTGCTACGGCAACACCGGACGCCATCCCTGGACGTTATCAGATTGATGTACAGCAACTTGCGGGGGCTCATAAGCTTGTCTCGCCAGGCGTCGATCCTGATGCATCGTTGGGTACGGGTAAACTTACGATCACCATGGGTAATCGCACCAGTGTGATCGATGTACCACAAGGCAAAGACAGCTTGGCTGACGTTGTGCGGGCGATTAACAACGATCCTAAAAACCCCGGGATCCAGGCGTCGCTTATCCAAGACGATAGTGGCACACGTATGGTGCTAAACGGTAATAAAACCGGGGAAGCGAATCGAATCGAAGTGAATGTTGATGCTCAGATAGGCAGTGCACTCCACCAGTTAGGGTTTCAAGCTGGACAAACTAATAATGGCATGACGCAAATGCAGGCAGCACAAGATGCCAAGATACTGATTGATGGTATCGCCTCGGTGTCCAGTACAACCAATACATTTGATAATGCTATCGAGGGTGTCTCGTTAGAAGTTGACCAAACCAGTGATAAGCCACTTTCACTGGCGGTAGAGCATGACCGAGAATCGGTACGATCAACGATTACGTCTTTTGTTGATAACTACAATGCGTTCTTCCGTGTCTCTCAAGCCGTTAGCCAATATGATCCCGAGACGCAACAAGGCGGTCCGTTGGCGGGTGAAAGTGTGATACGTACGGCGACCAGTCGGTTACGTAACTTATTTTCATCCCCGATAGAGAAAGCGCCTGAAGGGATGAAAACATTGAGTGAACTTGGGGTGACGACCACCATGGATGGCCGTTTAGAAATCGACAATAAAGTGTTAGACCGCCAGCTGCGTCAAAACTTTAACGCTTTAGAAGGTTTTTTCGGTGGCAATGATGGCTTTGCGCGTCAATTAGAGCAGGTGGTCAATGGGTTCACCGGCGCGGGTGGAGCGATCAGTAACCGTGAAAGCACGCTTTCAGAGCAAAAGCTGAGATTACGTGATGATCAGCGTGAGTTAGATAGACGCATGGAAAGCTTAGAGTCACGAACCATGCAGCGCTTTTCTGCGATGGAAGAAGCAACGAGTCAAATGCGTTCTCAATTGCAAGCAATGCAAAACATCATGCCAGGTTAGCCATGACAGAGATTGCGGATTGGCTCGTCACGTTAGAGGTAATGGATGCAGACATTGCTCAGCACTTAACCTTAAGTGATATTGATCCAGAAAAGCTGGCTCAACAATTGCATGATAGAAAAACGCTGCTCGATAAGATTGCAGCGTCAACACAGGCGCCGAGTCATCCACAATGGTCCGAGGCGTTGGCAAGAACAAAAACGCTCATTGATACGCTCGAAGAGCACAAAGCAGAATCTGCCAAGCGCTTGTTACAGCAGCGCAAGGGGAAGCAGTCTGTGCAGCTGTATAAGAAATTTCAATAGGTGAGGAAGACTATGAGAGGCTCACTACAGGCCTATAAGAAGGTCTCGGTTGACAGTCAGTTAAGCGCCGCGTCGCCTCATAAGGTTATCCAGATGCTGATGGCCGGGGCTATTGAGCGTTTAATTCAAGGCAAGGCGGCGATGGCACAAGGCGATTTATCCGTCAAAGGTGAGCGCCTAGGTAAGGCATTGGATATTATTATCAATCTACGGGCTTGTTTATCTATGGATGAGGGCGGTGATATCGCGGATAATTTGGATGCCATTTATGACTTTATGATTCGACAAGTCAGTGCCGCCAACTTAGACAATACGCCAGAACCCATTGACGATGTGATTGAGCTATTGCGAGAGATAAAATCAGCTTGGGACCAGATTCCCTCTGAATACCATAATATGACCCAAGCGACCAGTTAAACCGCCTACCAAAAGACGGACATGGCACTGGAGTCACAGGTTTACTGTGTCTCCGGTTGCCTTATGCGCGTTCTCTATTACAATGTCTTGATTAAAATTGAGATTGTTGTTGCTTACGAGCGGCACAATAATAATAAGTTATCAGGGCAGACGTATCTCACACATGCAAGATTTAGCAAAGATCCTTGTTATCGATGACGATGACCAGTTTCGTCACGATCTCGGCGTGATACTCGATTTTATCGGCGAGCGTTACGCGCTTCACTCGACCACAGATGTCAGTGATGCACTCTGGGAGCAAAACTGGGGCGCATGTTTTCTTGGTCACGTCCGCTCGACATCGCTGTTAGAGAAAGTGCTTGACCAGCTTGCAACCTATCACCATGTTCCAGTGATTGCGATTCGACGTCATGATCGTGAACTTTCCGGGTTGCCTAATTATGTCGGCGAACTGGGCTTACCGTTAAATTATCCACAATTGTTTGACGCCTTACACCATTGCCGTGAGTTTGCTGGAAAACAAGCGTTTAGTATTCCACAACTCGCAGGTGACAACACCGCCTTTCATAATATGGTTGGCAAGAGCGATGTGATTGAACAGGTTCGTCATTTAATTGATCAGGTTGCTTCAACCGAGGCAAGTGTGTTGATTTTAGGTGAGTCTGGCACCGGTAAAGAAGTGGTTGCACGCCATATTCATCATTCATCCTCACGCGCGACCGGTCCTTTTGTGCCGGTGAACTGTGGTGCGATTCCCGGAGAGCTCCTCGAAAGTGAACTCTTTGGCCATGAAAAAGGGGCTTTTACCGGCGCAATTTCAGCACGCAAAGGACGTTTTGAACTTGCGGAGGGTGGAACGCTCTTTTTGGATGAAATCGGCGATATGCCGATGCCAATGCAAGTGAAGTTGTTACGCGTCCTTCAAGAGCGTACGTTTGAGCGAGTGGGAGGAAATAAAAGTATTCGCGCCAATGTTAGAGTGGTTGCTGCCACTCACCGCACACTGGAAACGATGATCCAAGAAGGCGAATTTCGCGAAGATCTCTATTACCGACTCAACGTATTCCCGATTGAGATGCCTGCATTGCGAGATCGTATTGACGATATTCCCTTGCTTATCCACGAACTGATGTCTCGTCTAGATGGTGAAGGAAATGGACGTATTCATATTTCACCGCGAGCGATTAATTCGCTAATGGAACATCAGTGGCCAGGGAACGTGCGTGAATTGGCCAACCTTATCGAACGCTTGGTGATTTTATATCCGGGGCAAATGGTGGATGTAAATCACCTTCCCGCGAAATATCGCTACAGTGATATTCCTGAATTTCAGCCAGAAGCGTATTCGGTAGAAGACACCGAAATGGCAGAGCGAGAGGCACTCACTGCGATGTTTTGTGAGCCAGATATTCCCGCGTTTGACGATGAGATGCCAGGCTTTTCTGACAGTCCAGGTTTTACTAGTTTGCCTCCCGAGGGCGTTAATCTTAAAGAGACCCTGGCTGAGGTAGAAGTTGATCTGATCAAGCAGGCACTTGAGGCGCAGTCAGGCGTCGTCGCCAGAGCCGCGGACATGTTGAGTATGCGGCGAACCACCTTGGTGGAAAAAATGCGTAAGTACGGACTCAACAAAGAAGAGTTAATATAAATCGGTAATGTGTCAAAAAGCGGAGTCAAAAAAATGACTTCGCTTTTTTGTCTTCAAGAAGCTGATATTATTGGCTATTTTTATGGCATAATCCCTGCTTAAATGAGTAAAACCTTGATTGAAATGTGTATTGCTTAAATGGAAACCCAATCGTCGCCACTTGGATCAGTGGATCAACAAGTTACTCGATATAAGCAAGTTCTGGATGTTATGCCTGCGGGGGTTATCTTGCTGGACGCCAATGGACGTGTTGCTGAAGCCAATCCAGAGGCGCATCGACTACTGGGTGAGCCATTGACTCAGCAGCGTTGGTTTGAGGTGATACAACGGGCTTTTTCCCCACGTGACGATGATGGGCACGAGGTATCACTAAAAGATGGTCGGCGAGTAAAGCTGGCCATCTCAGCGTCCGATTCGGGGCAGCTCATTTTAATTACCGATATGACCGAAACCCGTTTATTGCAATCGCGTGTCAGTGATCTACAACGCTTATCATCGTTAGGTAAAATGGTGGCATCATTAGCGCATCAGGTGCGTACGCCACTATCGAGTGCCATTTTGTATGCGTCCAACCTAGGTGCCCCAAACCTGAATAATGCGACCAGGCAGCGTTTTCAATTCAAGTTGTTAGACCGTTTGCATGATCTGGAAAAGCAAGTCAATGACATGTTGCTATTTGCCAAAGGCGGCGACAATAACGTGGTCAAGGTATTCAGTGTCGAACAGCTATTTAATGAATTTGAGCCCATGGTGGATGCGGTCGTTCAAGGACACGATGTTGATTTTGCAATTAACAGTGACGACGAAAGTGTAAAGGTGTTGGGCAACCCCAATGCGTTAGCCAGTGCCTTAAGTAATCTTGTGATTAATGCTGTCCAGGTGGCGGGCAAAGGCTGCCAAGTCGTTGTCGATTCACGGCTGCAGGGCGATAACCTTTTACTTTCGGTGGCGGATAACGGGCCAGGCATCGCGCCGGAGTTACATGCCAAAGTCCTTGAGCCTTTTTTTACCACGCGACAACAGGGGACAGGTCTTGGCCTCGCCGTTGTGCAAATGGTGTGTCATGCCCATGATGGCAAGCTCACCTTACAATCTGAGCCTGAAAAAGGGGCCTGTTTTACATTGTGTTTGCCGCTTGCCAAAGGGGCGGTGGCAGATCATGGTGAGAGCGTAGGAGAAACACAATGAGCCAAACAACCGTGCTAATCGTGGAAGATGATGAAGGGTTGCGCGAAGCGCTTGTCGATACACTGGCGCTGGCAGGGTATCACTGGCGAGAAGCGGACAGTGCCGAGCAAGCCTTAGTGACCCTGAAATCAGAGGCCATTGATATTGTCGTCTCTGACGTGCAAATGGCAGGAATGGATGGCCTTGCACTTTTGCGCTCGATTAAAACACACATGCCGAATTTACCGGTTTTGCTGATGACGGCCTATGCCAACATCGAAGATGCCGTGGCGGCGATGAAAGAGGGCGCGATCGATTACATGGCCAAACCGTTTGCCCCCGAAGTGCTGTTAAATATGGTGAGCCGCTATGCCCCTGTCAAAACCGATGACTCCGATGCGATTGCTGAAGATCCAAAAAGCGTCGCCTTACTGGCGTTGGCAGACAAAGTAGCAAATACCGATGCGAATGTGATGATCTTAGGGCCGTCAGGCTCAGGAAAAGAAGTCATGGCGCGTTATATTCACGATCATTCAGCACGTGCCAATGCCGCTTTTGTCGCCATTAACTGTGCCGCGATTCCAGAAAACATGTTAGAAGCCACGTTATTTGGCTACGAAAAAGGGGCCTTTACTGGCGCGGTTCAGGCTTGCCCGGGCAAGTTTGAACAGGCACAAGGCGGAACCATTTTACTGGATGAAATCAGTGAGATGGAGCTTGGGTTGCAAGCGAAATTACTACGCGTGTTGCAAGAGCGTGAGGTTGAGCGTTTAGGTGGACGAAAAAGTATCCAGCTTGATTTGCGGGTGCTTGCCACCAGTAACCGCGACTTAAAAGAATACGTAGCGCAAGGCCACTTTCGAGAAGATCTTTACTATCGCTTGAATGTCTTTCCCATCACTTGGCCGGCGCTCAGTGATCGGCTCGGCGATATTATTCCACTGGCGCATTATTTACTGTCACGCCACTGCCAAAAACAAGGCTTACCTTGCCCAAGTTTGCATCCAGATGCCGAACAGAAACTGCTCGCGTACCCGTGGCCTGGTAATGTCAGAGAGCTCGATAACGTTATGCAACGCGCATTAATCTTGGCCACGCAGTCGCACATTCAAGCCTCTGATATTCTACTGGAGGGGCAAGATTGGCAAGATGCGTCTAGCTTACAAAATCAAGTAATGAATACGCGCTTTAACCACCAAGCACAAGCTCCGGCTTCTCCTCCAACGGCCACTGAGCATGTTGAGCAGCCTCCCAATGGCGTAGGATTGGGCAATGAGTTACGCGATCAGGAATTTTCTATTATTTTAGAAACGATCCGCGCTTGTGAAGGACGCCGCAAAGATGTTGCAGAACGCCTTGGGATTAGCCCGAGAACCTTACGCTACAAATTAGCCAAAATGCGTGATGCTGGCATCGATATTCCCCAATAATCGCGCGGTGTTGCGGCTTTTTGCTAAAGTGGTCTCAAAGTTGCAAACACACAGATATCTGATAGAAATCTGACTCATTTGACAAAAAATTGACACAGGAAGGATCGACGATGAAAGCCAATGCCCTGACGCAAGAAATGCAAGCCATGGCGGTAGCCGCGAAAATGTGTCTCAGCCTGCCACGGGACAGCAAGTTAGCCAAGAGTTTGGCGATATGCTCTCCAGTGCCATTAATCATGTCAATGGACTGCAAAAAACATCCGGTGAACTCGCCACCCGGTTTGATGAAGGCGATCGTAATGTGAGCTTATCGGATGTCATGATCGCTCGGAACAAATCCAGTGTGGCCTTTGACGCAACAGTACAAACGCGCAACAAACTGGTTGAAGCGTATAAAGAATTAATGAACATGCCTGTTTAATGTAGGAATTAATCAGTGGCTGAAGAGAATCAAAATACCGATCTCGCGGTGTCAGATGGTGCAGCAGCATTACCATCGACCGATGCAACGCTAGACGCGGAGCAAAGCGCGCAAGATCCGGATGCACTCGAACAATCGGCGTCGTCAAATTCGATATTTGGCGATCTCGACATGGTGCGTCAACTGATCTTGGTGCTCGCGGTCGCGATCTGCGTGGCCCTGATCATGATGCTTTTTTTCTGGGTACAAGAGCCAGAGATGCGGCCACTGGGTACGTACGAAACGGAAGAGCTTATTCCGGTTCTCGATCACCTAGATCAAAGCAAAGTCGATTATCAACTCGATGGAAACACCATCCGCGTTCCCTCTAGCGATTACTCGTCCATTCGTCTTGGGCTCACCCGAGCGGGCTTAAATACAGCCACGGCAGAGGGCGACGATATTTTGCTCAATGATATGGGCTTTGGTGTATCGCAAAAGCTTGAAACAGAACGCTTAAAACTGAGTCGTGAACGTCAACTGGCGGCAGCGATCGAAGAAGTGCGTCAAGTGCGAAAAGCAAGAGTACTGTTGGCGCTGCCTAAACAGAGTGTTTTTGTGCGTCACAATCAAGAAGCGTCCGCAACGGTCTTTTTGACCCTTGGCGGGCGTAATACCCTAGGCCAGGAAGAAGTCGACTCGATTGTTGATATGGTGGCCTCCGCAGTGCCTTCTCTGAAACCCACGCGCGTAACCGTCACCGACCAGCATGGACGTTTGCTCAACTCAGGCAGTGAAGATCCAGCGTCGGCGGCGCGGCGCAAAGAGTACGAATTAGAACGTAAACAAGAGCGCCAGTTACGGGAAAAAATTGATTCCATTCTCATCCCTGTTTTGGGCTTAGGGAATTATACCTCTCAAGTCGATGTTGCCCTGGATTTTAGCTCGTTGGAAGAAACGCAACGGCAATATAACCCCAATACGCCAGCGACGCGCAGTGAGTACACACGTGAAGATTATAACGGCTCCGACCGTGTGGCTGGTATCCCTGGGGCATTAAGCAATCAACCACCAGCAGACGCCTCTATTCCAGAGGATGTGCGAGATTTAAAAAATGGCGCAGGCGGAAATGGTTCGGTCAGTCGAGAAGCGACGCGTAATTTTGAATTAGATACGACAATTCGTCATCGGCGCGCGCAATCAGGCGTGATCGACCGCCAAACTGTTTCAGTGGCGGTGAATTTTAAGCAAAGTGTCGATCCGGACACCGGTGATGTGGTTAAAGAGCCTTTAACGGATGATGAACTGGCAAAAATCCGCCGCTTATTAATGGGCGGGGTAGGTTTTAGTGAGCAGCGCGGTGATGTGCTTGAAGTGATCGCCGTACCATTTGTTGAACCTGAGCAAGCTGCCGAACAAGATGTTGCTATCTGGGATCATCCAAACTTTAATGATTGGGTACGCTGGTTGGCGGCTGCTTTAGTCATTATCGTGATTATTGTGGTGTTGGTCCGCCCAGCGATGAAAAAGCTGTTGTACCCCAATATCGACGAAGATGGCAATACTGTCGGGCCTAATGGCGAAATCTTGGGTCCGGATGGCCTACCCATTACCCCAGATGGCGATGACGTTGGCTTGATTGGTTCAGAGCTCGATGGCTCGAGTAATTTTGCCATGTCAGCGTCAGATGTTGAGCTGCCAAACTTACATAAAGACGAAGACTTGCTAAAAGCGGTCCGAGCGCTGGTCGCCAATGAGCCAGACTTGGCCGCACAAGCGGTAAAAAACTGGGTGACCGAAGATGGCAAATGAAGTCGCAAACACGGGTGAAGAGCAAGCCGGCTCAAGTTTCGATATCAGCTCTTTAAGTGGGATAGAGAAAGCCGCCATCTTACTGTTAAGTTTAAGTGAGCAAGATGCAGCAAGTATCATTCGACACCTCGAACCTAAACAAGTGCAGCGAGTCGGTTCGGCGATGACATCAATGACCGATCTTAACTCGGACAAGGTCGCGGCGGTGCATCGTGCGTTTTTGGAAGAAATCCAAAAATACACATCGATTGGGATGGGAAGCGAAGACTTCGTGCGTAACGCACTGGTGGCGGCGCTGGGTGAAGACAAAGCTAATAACTTGGTTGACCAAATCTTGCTTGGCAGTGGCTCCAAAGGCTTAGACTCACTCAAATGGATGGATCCGCGTCAAGTCGCCAGCATCATCATCAACGAGCACCCGCAGATTCAAACTATCGTGCTGTCATACTTAGATCCTGAACATTCAGCAGAAATTCTCTCCCAGTTTGTTGAGCGTGACCGGCTCGATCTGATGATGCGGATCGCCAACTTAGAAGAAGTCCAGCCAGCGGCATTACACGAACTAAACGAAATCATGGAGAAGCAGTTTGCTGGCCAAGCGGGTGCTCAAGCCGCCAAAATTGGTGGCTTAAAAGCGGCTGCCGAAATCATGAACTACATGGACAACAGTGTAGAAGGTGTCTTAATGGACTCCATTCGTGATCAGGACGAAGAGATGGCATCACAAATCCAAGACTTGATGTTTGTCTTTGACAACTTAATTGATGTGGATGACCGCGGTATACAGACCCTATTGCGCGATGTGCCGCAAGAAGTGCTGCAAAAAGCACTTAAGGGAGCGGAAGATAATTTACGCGAGAAAATCTATCGCAACATGTCTAAACGTGCGGCCGAAATGCTGCAAGATGATATCGAAGCCATGGGGCCAATTCGTGTCTCCGATGTTGAAGGGGCACAAAAAGAAATCCTTTCCGTTGCGCGTCGCCTTGCCGATGCCGGTGAGCTGATGCTCACTGGTGGCGGCGGTGATGAGTTTGTATAAGTTGCTTTTCTTTCGCGTAGAGGTTGTCGATGAGTTTAGATAAACGCCGTGGCTATATTCGTGCCAACGAAGCTGACGCCGAAACGATCGATCGTTGGACACTGCCGCCTTATGGCGATCGAGATAATCTGCCCAAAGATACTGCGCTCAATTATGATCCGAGCTGGGAGCCAGAAGCGGATACTGACGTTGAAGAAAGTGAGCCGTCCCCAGAGCCATTAACGGCCGATGCCCTAGAAGCGATTCGGCAACAAGGTTATGACGAAGGCTATGAAGAAGGCAAACAACTCGGGCATCAAGAAGGGCTAGAGGGTGGCCTAGAAGAAGGGCACGAAAAAGGGTTCGAAGAAGGCAAAAAGGCAGGGTATGAGCAGGGTGTTGAAGAGGGAAAAGCATTAATTGAGACGCGCTGTCAGCATCTTGACACCATTCTTAATCAGCTCAGTCATCCATTGGAGAAGCTTGATATAGACGTCGAACAGCAGCTTTTGGTAATGGTCCAAGCATTGACTAAGTCGCTGACCGGCGTGGAGTTAGAAACCAATCCGCAGGTCATTTTACAGACATTACGCGCATCGATAGCTGCACTCCCCGTGGCGGATCATCCCGTCACAGCCGCGTTACATCCTGATGATTATGCCGTGGTCACCGAAGCCTACGACGACGCCATGTTAGCCTCACGGGATTGGACGTTACAATCAGAGCCCGCGTTAGCGCGTGGTGATGTACATGTGAAATCGAAAGATTCTGTGGTTGATTATCAATACAGTGAACGGGTGGACGCGTTGCTCCGCGAGTTTCAAGGGAAAAACCAGTCACGGCAATCAGTGCCATCCCAGTCTTCCACGTCTGGCGCTGACGATCCCAGTGTTAATACGTCCAATACTGAAGCCGATACGCTGAAGTCGTCGGCGCAACCGTCGTCAGACGTAGCGGCACAAGAGCAAGCGCAAGCAAAACCTCATGCTTCATCCTCCTCATCCAGCGATGATGACGGCGTGTCGTCATGAGTCAGCTGGCTGAGCGCTTAAAGCGGTGTCAATTAGATAACCTTGCGCCAAAACCCGTGGCATCCGGCAAATTGGTACGAATGGTCGGCTTAACGCTCGAAGCGATCGGCTGCCGGGCGCCCATCGGTTCTGTTTGTGCGGTCGAGACCTTAAATGGAACCATCGAAGCGGAAGTGGTGGGGTTTGCCGGAGAGTTGTTGTACTTGATGCCAAATGAACAAGTCTCTGGAGTACTCCCGGGCGCACGCGTGACGCCTTTATCTGAACGTAGCCAACTTTCCGTAGGCATGGAGCTTCTTGGCCGTGTTATCGACGGTATGGGAAACCCACTGGATGGTAAAGGGGATATCTACACTGATAAGCAGGCCAGTTTAGAAGGTACTCCCATCAACCCATTAGCGAGACAGCCAATTAGAGAACCCCTCGATGTGGGGATTAAAGCGATTAACGGTCTGCTTACTGTCGGTAAAGGGCAGCGAATTGGGTTGTTTGCCGGCTCTGGTGTGGGTAAATCCGTAACGCTTGGGATGATGACACGTGGCACCACGGCACAAGTTGTGGTTGTGGGGCTGATTGGCGAACGTGGCCGAGAAGTAAAAGAATTTATCGATGATATCTTAGGGGAAGAGGGCCGGGCCCGTGCCGTCGTTATCGCCGCCCCTGCTGATTCATCGCCGCTCGTGCGTTTAAAAGGCTGTCAAACGGCACTGACGATCGCTGAGTATTTTCGCGATCTTGGGTTGGATGTCCTTTTGCTGATGGACTCATTAACACGTTTCGCTCAGGCACAACGTGAGATCGCATTATCCGTGGGTGAACCTCCCGCGACCAAAGGCTACCCACCCTCGGTATTTGCCCGTTTACCCTCATTAGTCGAGCGTGCAGGAAATGGTGCTGTCGGGCAGGGCTCGATCACGGCATTTTTTACTGTATTGACCGAAGGTGATGACTTACAAGATCCAATTGCCGACGCTGCACGTGCCATTCTTGATGGTCACATCGTGTTATCTCGCGAATTGGCGGATGGCGGGCATTATCCGGCGATTGATGTCGAACGGTCGGTAAGCCGTGTGATGCCGAATATTACCAGTGACGAGCAAATCTTGATGTCGAAAGCGGTGCGGCAAGTGTTGTCCGTTTGCCGCAAAAACCAAGACTTGGTCTCAATTGGCGCGTACAAGCCAGGCAGTGATGCAGCCGTGGACCAAGCCTTTCACCTGAAGCCAAAACTGGATAATTATTTGCAACAAGGGATGAAAGAGGTGGTCCCTTTCGATATGTGCGTCAATATGTTGCGCTCAACCTTGCAAGGATAATTTATGGCTGATCATGCACTGCATTTATTATTAGAAAAGGCCCAAGAAGATGAAAAGCAGGCGCAACTTAGCGTCAGTGAAGCCCAGCAAGCATTAGATGGCTATTATCACCAGCTCGAGCAAATTGAGCAGTATCGTCTGGAATATTGCCGACAAATGTCAGACCGGGGTCAGTCAGGGCTCTCTGCCAGCGCGTTTGGCCACCTTAATAAATTTATCGTCCAGCTTGATGAAACCTTGGCAAAGCAACGAGGTGCTGAGCATCAGTTTAAGGATCATTTAGAACAGTGCCGTCAAGCATGGCAACAAACACGCCAACACCGGCAGTCTCTCGAGTGGTTAATCGAAAAGCGAGCGCGAGAAGAAGCAGAACGTGCTCATTATCAAGAACAGCGTCAAATGGATGAAATGGCAGCAATTATTGCACGCCGACGTCCCTCTCCCTTTTCCTAAGAATAAAATGGCGCGATAATTGCTTTATCATTACCGACATGCCAGCACATTGAGGCTCGGTTTAAAGGATAACCATAAGGTAATGACGAGAAACTTATGACGCAGTCTACGCTGACGCTTTCCAATCTTTCACCTAAAACCCCTCTTGCGACCAGTGAAGGTGCGGCAGGCGAGGTAAAAGGTGATAAAAATACCGGCTTTTTAGCGGCGTTGCGCCAGTCCATTGATGGCAAGGGTGAGCAAGGCGACATACCGATTAAACTGACCCAAGATGGCAAGACTTTACTGGTTGATGGTCAGGCAATTGATGCCGAGGCGATGCTTGCTGATGGCATGTTTAGCGAAGCGGAAATGGCCGAAATTGCCGATATGACAGCCATGGAAGAGAGCCAAGCACTGCTGATGCGACTGAATCAAGCGGCAGCCATGCTTAATGGCAAATCTTTGCCTACTGCCGACGCTGATCCCTTATCTGCCAGTGCGGATGCGTTATCAGCACAGACGCTAAACGTGACGCAATCTGATGACGATGAAAGTGTGCAGATAGACGGTGATAACACAGAAGGGGTGATCGACAGACAAGCGTTATTGACTGAGCTGGCCAAAAACTTGCCGGAGGGTGTGTCACCCGAAAAAGTACTCGATCAGTTATCGCCGGATCAGTTGGCGGCGTTGGCAAGTCAAGTAAGAGCGACGCAATCACTTGACGCTGAGAGTGCTGCACATCGCAAAGATAACGCGCTTGAATCGGATGGAAGCGCGATAAAATGGTCAACCGCCAAAGCGCAACAAGAGACAGATAATCCAGCATCTCTAAGCAAAGAGAAGGAAACGCTGGCGAAAGAAGGCCAGCTGAAAGAGGGCGTCACAAAAGAAGGCGCGACACTATTAAAGAGTAGCGAGCTGACCGATAAACTGCGCCATGATGCAAAATCAGCAGCGACCCCCAATGCCAATCCAGCGTCGTTATTAGCAGGAAAAATGGGCCAGTCGGATGACCTCAGCAAAGCCGCATTAAAAGCGATGGCAGAGCAAGCGGGTCAAGCGGACAGCGCATTGACAAGTGGCAGTGCTTCTAGCGCAGCAGAGGGAGCCACACGCCCTGAAAACTTAGCGCAACAATTGGCCAGTGGTTTAGGGTTGTCGTCGGCCCAGTCCGCCACGGCACGACAAGATATGCAAGCAGCGCAGAGTGTACAGGCGCCCCTCCCGCTCGGACAAACGTCCACAGAAGCTGGTGCTGCCTTGACGGAGCGTATTAACATCATGCTGTCAAAAAACCTCAAGCAGGTTGATATTCGGCTTGATCCTCCTGAGCTAGGGCGAATGCAAATTAAGTTGGGAATGAACAACGATCAAGCGACGGTTCACATTACAGTCGCCAACCAGCAAGCGCGAGACGCGGTTGAACAAGCAATGCCGCGGCTTCGTGATATGCTACAGCAACAAGGCTTACAGTTGGCTCAAGGATCCGTTCAGCAGCAAGACAGTGGCGCGCAGCAAATGGCTTCAGGACAACAAAATCATACTGGGGCAGGGGCGTCAGGCGACCCGTCTCTTGGGTTGAAGACCGCTGACGACCATGATGACGCGATGTTAGCAGGGCACGCGTTAAACGTTTCACACAATGATCGCGCTGTCGATTACTATGCTTGATCAAAACGACGCTTGATAAAAACAACGCTGGATCAAAACAACGCTGGATCAAAACTGCGTTTAATCCAGAACTTTGCTAGAGCAACACGCATCAATAATGAGGAGCATGAATAGCCATGGCAAATGACAACGCAACCTCGGAACAAGGCGGGGGCAAGAAAAAGCTCATCATCATTATCATTGTTGCTGCTGTGGTGTTATTGGCGGCCGTAGGCGGTGGGGCTTTTTTCTTTTTATCGGGTGACGATAAAAGTCAGGACGATATTGTCTTGGAGGAAGAAAATAACACGCTTCCGGCCATTTATGTCACTCTACCTCAGCCGTTTGTCTTTAACGTGACCGGTGATGAACAACAACGGCTGGTGCAAGTGAATGCACAATTATTGGTGCGTGGTAGCGAGAGAGAAGCGCTAGCGAAGGAAAATTTGCCGCTGGTAGAACACGCGTTACTCAATACCTTTGGTGCTGCCACAGTTGAGCAACTGCGGACCCCTCAAGGTCAGCTAGAAGTCCGACGCCAATCCGCCGAGAATGTGCGCGCGGCTTTAATTAAAGTAACGGGTGAGCCGGTGGTAGAGCGGGTTCTCTTCACTGGGTTTGTGATGCAATAGGTGATGACGTGACTGACTTACTCAGCCAAGACGAGATTGACGCGCTCCTTCACGGCGTTGACGACGTCGATGACGACGATAATGAGCCCGAGGTTGGAGAAGATGGGACGGTCTCCTTCGACTTCTCGTCGCAAGATAGAATTGTGCGCGGGCGCATGCCGACGCTCGAGCTTATCAATGAGCGTTTTGCGCGTCACATGCGCATCAGCTTGTTCAATATGCTGCGGAAAACCGCCGAAGTTTCGATAAACGGCGTGCAGATGATGAAGTTTGGCGAGTACCAAAACACGTTATACGTTCCGACCAGTTTAAACATGGTACGGTTTCGTCCACTAAAAGGGACGAGCTTAATCACCATGGAGGCCCGACTGGTCTTTATTTTGGTTGAAAACTTCTTTGGTGGCGATGGCCGATTTCATGCCCGGATCGAAGGGCGCGAATTTACCCCAACCGAACGACGCGTCATACAGATGCTGCTGAAGCTGATGTTTGAGGATTATAAAGACGCGTGGGCCCCTGTTATGGAAGTGGCCTTTGAGTATCTTGATTCGGAAGTCAACCCAGCGATGGCAAACATTGTCAGTCCATCGGAAGTGATTGTGGTCAGTTCATTCCACATCGAACTGGATGGCGGGGGCGGTGACATTCATATGGTCATGCCTTATTCGATGCTGGAGCCAATCCGTGAGCTCCTCGACGCCGGGGTACAAAGTGACAAGATGGATACCGACGTGCGCTGGAGTAAAGCGCTACGTGATGAAATCTTGGACGTAAATGTGGAACTCAGTGCAAAACTACTCGATGTGACCTTATCGTTGCGCGATTTGATGGAGTTACAAAAAGGGGATGTGATCCCGGTTGATATGCCAGATGCGTGTACGGTTTTTGTGGAAGACTTGCCAACCTATCGAGCGAAAATGGGCCAGTCTAACGATAAACTGGCACTGAAAATTGTTGAGAAACTAAAACGACCTGATATGGCGAAGTCTGATATTTCGCTATTACAGGATAAACCTGAGCTACTCGATGATCTCGAGGAAGATTTACCGATTGATGATAAACAAGGTAAAACTCAGTGAATAAGACCAGTAAACAGGGGTAAGACGTCATGGATCAAAATGATGTAGATGATGATTGGGCTGCTGCCCTGGCTGAGCAGTCTGATTCGGAAGGATCAGACGACGTACAAGCGGCACCATTGGATGAGCTCACTGACGACAGTGAGAAGCAACTGGGCGCGGATGAACAACGTAAGCTCGATGCGATTCTCGATATTCCGGTGACCATTTCGATGGAAGTGGGGCACACTCAGATTAATATTCGGAATCTTCTCCAGCTTAACCAAGGCTCGGTGGTTGAACTCGACCGTCTCGCCGGTGAATCGCTCGATGTTCTGGTGAACGGTACCTTGATCGCCCACGGTGAAGTGGTGGTGGTTAACGATAAATTTGGTATTCGTCTTACCGATGTCATCAGTCAAACTGAGCGAATTAAGAAGTTACGATAAGATGATCGTGAACCGACGCGTTTGGGGAATATTGTTGGTGCCGATGCCCGCTTGGGCAGCGGCGCCAGATGTAAGCATAGTGACAATGCTGTTGTCTCTCGGGCTGGTATTGGCATTAATCTTTGGCTTAGCGTGGCTATTACGTCGGCTTAAGCTCCCTGGCTTGGCGCAGCAAAGCAATGGGATCAAAATTGTCAGTCAATTAGCCATTGGCCAAAAAGAGCGGATATTAGTTGTGGACGTACATGGAGAGCAACTTGTCATCGGTGTCACAGCTTCTCAGGTGCAGCTATTAAAAGCGCTAGATAATCCGGTGCCCACAACAGCGCCGACTTCGCCAGACTCTCACTCTCGCTTTGCAAATCAGCTTAGCCAACTATTGAATCGAAAATGACGATACGCACGCTATTGGCAGTCTGGGTTTTGGTGGTGGCCACTTTGATGACACCGTTTGCTTTCGCCGAGCAAGAAGCCACGCCCGCCCAGGAAAGCATCACAACCGAGTCACTGAATGATAGCGGTGAAGCGGTTCGCCTGGAAACGCAGCGCAATACCGGAGGCGGGATCCCTGCGGTGACCATGCGAGTCAATCCGGATGGTAGCGAAGACTACTCCGTGACCTTACAAATTTTAGCGCTGATGACCGCGTTGGGCTTTTTGCCAGCGGTCGTCATTTTAATGACGTCCTTTACCCGCATTGTGGTGGTGATGGCGATCCTTCGCCAAGCGATGGGATTACAGCAAACGCCGTCCAATCAAGTCATTATTGGCATCGCCATGTTTTTGACCTTGTTCATTATGTCGCCGGTGATCGATAAAATGAATACAGAGGCGGTACAGCCGTATATCAATGAGCAGATGACAGCGCGTGAGGCCTTCACTCGGGTGCAAGTGCCACTACGAGAGTTTATGCTTAGGCAAACCCGTGTCAAAGATTTGGAAACCTTTGTCAATATGTCGGGCGCTCAAGTTGACGAGCCAGAGCAGGTGCCAATGACCGTACTGATCCCCGCATTTGTGACATCAGAACTGAAAACCGCGTTCCAAATTGGATTCATGCTGTTCTTACCGTTTTTGGTGATTGACTTGGTGGTAGCGTCGGTATTGATGGCGATGGGTATGATGATGTTGTCGCCCATGATAGTGTCATTACCGTTTAAATTAATGCTCTTCGTGTTGGTTGATGGGTGGAATTTGATCCTTTCTACCCTCGCCGCCAGTTTTGGCTAAAGGAGGCAGCAATGGCCCCGGAAGCGTTTGTTGAACTGTTCCAGGATGCGCTTTACCTGGTACTACTGTTAGTGTCTGCGATTGTCGTGCCGGGTTTGTTAGTCGGTTTGATCGTCGCTGTATTCCAAGCGGCAACCTCGATCAACGAGCAGACACTCAGTTTTCTTCCCCGTTTAATTGCGACGTTTATTGCGCTGATGTTTTTTGGTCATTGGATGACACGGATGTTGATGGAATATTTTTATCGTTTGATTGATCACATCCCAACCATTCTGTACTGACGGAAAGGCATATGGAATATCCGGCCTCGGTGATTTTATCTTGGATGGCTAACTACTTTTGGCCGTTTACACGCATCTCATCGATGATGATGGCGATGACGTTTTTTGGTGCCCGTTTCGTGCCTACCCGGATCCGTTTATACCTTTCTCTTGCGATTACCTTTGCGGTCATGCCTGCACTTCCTGCGGTGCCAGAGGACATCGAGTTAGTGTCATTTGCCGGATTTATGGTGCTCGCGCAGCAAGTCGTGATTGGCGTTGCGATGGGGCTAGTCACTCAGTTCATTACCCAAACCTTCGTCATCCTCGGCCAGATCTTGGGGATGCAATCAAGTTTGGGTTTTGCGTCAATGGTGGATCCAGCCAACGGTCAAAACACGCCACTATTGGGTCAGTTTTATCTCTTCTTGGCCGTTATGTTATTTCTTTCCACCGATGGCCACTTGAAAATGCTTAACCTAGTGGTAATGAGCTTTGAGACGCTCCCCATTGGCGAGATGATAGGGGCCGCAGATTATCGCAGCCTCGCAGCATGGTTTGGGATCATGTTCGAGGTCGCATTGAGTATGTCGCTGGCGGGTGTCATTGCTTTGTTGGTGGTCAATTTGTCTTTTGGTGTGATGACCCGAGCGGCGCCACAACTTAATATTTTCTCACTTGGCTTTGCATTTGCATTGTTGATGGGGTTGTTGATCAGTTGGTACTTACTGTCCGGTATGTTGACGCACTACAACAACCATTGGCAAACCGGGCTCAATCAAATTTGCTCCCTTATCCGGCTGAATTGCGAGTTTAACTAATGGCAGAAAGTGACGGTCAGGAAAGAACAGAAGACGCCACACCCCGAAGGCAGGAGCAGGCGCGGGAAAAGGGCCAAGTACCGCGCTCAAGAGAATTAGCGTCAGTGGCTGTTCTGGTGGTGGGTGCCGTCAGTTTAATGTGGTTTGGGCAAGCGTTGGGCGAAGCGTTAATGGCGCTGATGACGCGCTTGTTTTCACTTTCGCGTGCTGAAATCTTCGATAGCTCAGAGCTGATGCTGGTGATCGTTGGTGAGCTACTGCATCTAATTCTGCCTCTAGGCTTGATCCTTGTGGTGTTATTTATCTCCGGCCTCGTCGGCGCAGCAGGTTTGGGAGGTGTCAGCTTCTCTTGGGAAGCCGCGCGGCCCAAATTATCAAAAATGAGCCCGATTTCTGGCTTCAAGCGTATGTTTGGTACCCAAGGGCTCGTCGAGCTGTTGAAGTCAGTGTTGAAAGTCTTGCTCGTCGCCGGCGTTGCGACCTATTTGGTCTATATCAACTTAGAAGAGTTTTTTGAGCTGACGATCGACACCTTTCCCAGCAATCTTTTTCACGCGTTAAATATTTTGTTGGACTTTGTGTTGTTGGTCTGTTGTTCACTGCTGGTGGTGGTGGTGATTGATGTGCCATTCCAAATTTGGCAACACAATGAGCAGCTGAAAATGACTAAACAAGAGGTCAAAGACGAACACAAAGAGACCGAAGGTAGCCCTGAAGTTAAAGGGCGTATTCGCATGCTGCAACGGGAAATGGCGCAACGCCGGATGATGGCCGATGTGCCTCAAGCTGATGTTGTGGTCACTAACCCTGAGCACTATTCGGTGGCGTTACGCTACAACAGCGACATGGACAGTGCACCGGTTGTGATAGCTAAAGGCTCTGATTTTACCGCACTGAAGATTCGTGAAATTGCAGCAGAATATGATGTTGCTATTGTACCTGCACCACCGCTGGCACGCGCGCTGTATTTCAGTACCGAGCTAGAGCAGCAGATCCCAGACGGTTTGTTTACTGCCGTTGCTCAGGTGTTAGCGTATGTCTTCCAGCTCAAGCAATACAAAAAAGGCCGAGGCCGGCGGCCCACGCGCCCAGATGATACCTACTTACCCATCCCTACCGATTTGAAACACGATTAACCATGGTGTCATCGTACGCGTGAACGAAGTCCCGCTATCGGGTTGCTTGTCGGTGTTTTTTGGCTGGTAGACGCGCCAAAAAGCTGACACATTATCCGCTTTTTCTGGCGTAAAAATTGCTTGCCTTGCACTCTCGTTTTATTTCCGCGTGGCAACTGGCCCACGTTCACCAATCATGGACTTGAACGCCTGACATGTTAAAAGCCAAGTGGCGATTGCCATTTTCTGACAAGGTGCCTTACCACCGTCTGGGTGCGATGCCAGCGATCGGCGCACCGGTACTGGTATTGGCCACCTTAGCAATGGTGGTGCTGCCTGTACCGCCGATGCTGCTCGACTTAATGTTTTCTTTCAACATTGCCTTGTCGTTGATTGTATTGCTGGTCACCATTTATACCCGTCGTCCTCTTGAATTTGCTGCCTTCCCCGCGGTGTTGTTAATTGCAACCTTGATGAGACTAGCACTTAACGTTGCCTCTACCCGGGTGGTTTTGCTTTATGGTCACGAAGGCCCCGATGCAGCCGGTCAGGTCATTGGTGCATTTGGGTCAGTCGTGATTGGTGGCAACTACGCTGTCGGTCTGGTCGTCTTCCTGATTTTGATGATCATTAACTTTATGGTTGTCACCAAAGGTGCAGGCCGGATTTCCGAGGTCACGGCGCGTTTTACCTTGGATGCGTTGCCCGGTAAGCAAATGGCCATTGATGCCGACTTGAACGCAGGGTTAATCGATCAAGAGCAAGCGCGTGCTCGTCGCCAAGAAGTGACGCAAGAGGCTGACTTCTATGGCTCGATGGATGGTGCGTCCAAGTTTGTTAAAGGCGATGCGATTGCCGGGATCTTGATTCTTTTCATCAACATTGTTGGTGGGCTGTCTATCGGTATGGGCCAACATGATTTAGGATTTTCAGACGCGATAGAAGTGTATACCTTGCTCACCATTGGTGACGGTCTTGTCGCGCAAATCCCTTCATTGCTGTTATCCATTGGTGCCGCCATTATGGTGACGCGTCAAAATACCGATGAGGATATGGGGCAGCAGGTGGTGTTCCAGCTGTTTGATAATCCACGTGCCCTCATGATTGCCACCGGTATTCTGACGATCATGGGCGTGGTGCCTGGTATGCCACACCTGCCTTTTCTATTTTTGGCGTTGGCTTGTGGTGGACTGGCATATTGGAAATACCAGCAGTATCAAAAAGCACAACAAGCGCCAGAGCAGTCTGATGTCCCTGATGCAACCCCTCCGGCACCAAAAGAACTGTCCTGGGATGATGTTCAACCGGTTGATGTCATTGGCCTCGAAGTGGGCTATCGGCTCATCGCTATGGTCGACCGAGACCAAGGGGGCGAATTGTTAGATCGAGTGAAAGGGGTGCGTAAAAAACTCTCGCAAGACTTTGGCTTTTTAATCCCGCCCGTACACATTCGCGATAACCTAGAGTTACCACCGCATAACTACCGCATTACGTTAATGGGCGTCGCGGTCGGTGAAGCAGAGGTACACCCCCAACATGAATTAGCAATTAATCCAGGCCAAGTGTTCGGACCCATTGACGGTGAACCGACTCAAGACCCGGCGTTTGGCTTAGAGGCTGTCTGGATAGAGCCGAGCCAGCGCGAGCACGCGCAAGCCTTAGGCTACACAGTGGTTGATTCAGCAACGGTACTGGCGACACACCTGAGCCAAATGCTCACCAATAATGCCGAGCGACTACTCGGCCATGAAGAAGCGCAGAACTTGATAGATATGCTGGGTAAACAAGTTCCTCGTTTGGTGGAAGGGCTTATTCCCGATCAGATCCCACTGAGCGTGTTAGTCAAAGTGCTCCAGAACTTGCTCAGTGAAGCGATTCCTATCCGTGATATCCGCACCATTGTGCAGACCATGGCGGAGTACACAGGAAAGAGTCAAGATCCCGACATCCTAACGGCAGCAGTGCGGATTGCTCTGCGTCGCTTGATTGTCCAAGAAATCAATGGCAGCGCGCCTGAGCTACCGGTTATCACCCTTGTTCCTGAACTGGAACAGATGTTGCATAAAACAATGCAGGCGTCCGGTGGGGAGTCAACAGGCATAGAACCTGGTCTTGCTGAGCGGTTACAGTCTTCACTGGCTGAAGCAACTCAGCAGCAAGAACTACAAGGTGAGCCTGCGGTATTGCTGACATCGGGTGTGTTGAGAGCCACGCTCGCAAAATTTGTCAAGAATACGATTCCGACGTTACGTGTGTTGTCTTACCAGGAAGTACCGGACGAAAAACAAATTCGTATCGTTAATGCGGTTGGCAACAATTAACCTCGTTTATGAGTAGGGCCGTGCTTTGAAAATAAAACGTTTTTTGCAAAAGATATGAGAGCTGCGCTGAGCCAAGTGAAAGAAGAGCTGGGCGCGGATGCCGTTATCATGTCTAACAAAAAAGTGACAGGTGGCGTAGAGATTGTCGCGGCTGTGGATGCAGACACTGAGCCGATGCCGGATAAGCCTGCTCCTAAGGCGCAGCAGCAGTCGGCAAACGCCTATTCACAGGCACATCGGCAATTGGCTGATGATCAAGTTCAATTGCGCCAGCGTCAGCAAAGCCACGCGCGTCAAAATGGGCAAAGCAAGCGACCGCCTCGCTTTTCTGCGATGCTTGATGAGTATCGGGAACAATCACAGCCAACTGAACCCGAAACCGAAGCTGACTCGCTCACTGCCTTGCTACAGCGTCAGCAAAAGCAATCAGGTCACGGTTCGCGCCCCCAACCTCCAACTGACGCGCGTCAGTCGGCACTGGGTCGTGGCTATGAGCCTCGTCGCCAGTTAAAGAGCAATGGTCGCTCAGGTTGGCAAGATGCATCACCAGCGCCCCGTTCATCGCCCGCTAAACCGCAGCTCGATCCGTCCCGGTTTGAAGGACGGCAATCGCAAGCCTCGGATAAAGAAATTGATGCCATGCGTCAAGAAATGGCCTCGATTCGAAGCTTACTTGAACACCAGTTATCGGGGTTGATGTGGCAAGAGGTGGAACGTCGAGAGCCATTAAGAGCGATGCTAATCAAACGCTTAGAGCGGATGGGGCTATCCTCTGAACTGGCCGATCAACTGGCGTGTTATATCCCAGAAGAAACGCCGCCGAATGAGGCGTGGCAAGCGCTGTTAGATTTGGTGGCTGATCAAGTGATTACGGTTGATGAGAACATGCTAGAAACCGGGGGCGTGATTGCCTTGCTTGGCCCTACAGGGGTGGGGAAAACGACCACCATTGCCAAGTTAGCCGCGCGCGCCGCGATGGAATTTGGCCCTGAGGATATTGCCTTAGTCACCACGGACACCTTCCGTATCGGTGCCCATGAGCAACTCGCCACGTATGGGCGAATCCTTGGCTGTCCCGTTAAAGTCGCTAAAGATGCGGATGAGCTTGCCGATATCCTCTATCAACTGCGTCATAGACGCTTGATATTGCTAGATACCGCTGGAATGGGACAGCGTGATCTTCGGTTGTCGGAGCAACTGGATACCCTGATGCAAAACAGTGGCTCACATATCCGTAGCTTGCTGGTGTTGCCTGCGACATCGCAGCGCCGCGTATTGCAAGAAACCATCGAACACTTTCGCCGTATCCCTTTATCGGGATGTGTACTGACCAAGCTAGATGAGTCGCTCAGCCTCGGTGAATTATTGTGTGTCACCATCGAAAATGCCTTGCCTGTGGCCTACTTGGCCGATGGGCAACGTGTGCCGGAAGATATCCGCCAAGCCACGGGACAATTTCTGGTGGTAAAAGCCAGTGAAATGTTGGAGTCAGGCACGGATCAGCACAATCACTTCTGGAGCAGCGATGTCCCAGAGTCGAATGGGGCGGACTTTTATGATTGAGACAACCATGCAAGATCAAGCAAGCGGCCTTCGCCGTTTAACCAATCCGTCACGTACCAAGGTTATTACCGTAACCGGGGGGAAAGGTGGCGTAGGAAAAACTAACGTTACGTTAGGGATGGCCGCGTCCATGGCTCGTCAGGGCAAAAAAGTGATGGTGCTTGACGCCGACCTTGGCCTCGCCAATGTAGACGTATTACTTGGATTGCGGGCGGGTAAAAACCTATCGCATGTTCTCCAAGGTGCCTGTGACCTCAAAGATATTATTCTGGAAGGGCCGCATGGTATGAAAATCGTCCCCGCTTCGTCTGGCCTTCAAGGCATGACAGAGCTGACACCCGCCCAACATGCTGGTTTAATTCGTGCTTTTGGTACACTCGAAGAAGAGGTTGATGTACTCTTAGTGGATACGGCGGCGGGTATTTCTGATATGGTATTGAGCTTCTCGCGCGCGGCACAAGATGTCGTCATTGTGGTCTGTGATGAGCCCACGTCGATTACTGATGCGTATGCGTTGATTAAACTATTAAGCCGAGAACACGGGGTGACGCGCTTCAAAGTTGTCGCAAATATGGTCAGAAGCTACCGTGAAGGGCGAGACTTGTTCACAAAATTAACGCGAGTCACTGAACGTTTTCTCAATGCTAATCTAGAATTAGTAGCATGTATTCCCGTGGACGAAAGGGTGAGGCAAGCCGTGAGAAAACAAAAAGTTGTCATTGACGCATTTCCTCGCTCCCCCGCATCATTAGCCATGAATGCGCTCGCAAATAAAGCGCTGACATGGCCGGTACCACGTAATCCGGGAGGCCATCTGGAGTTTTTCGTTGAGCGATTGCTGATCAAAAATGATGACGCAGGAGAGTTAGTTCGTGAATAAAGCGCTCACGTATAGCCGCGTAGGGGTAGATCGCCAAGCGGTACTTGAGCGTTATTCGAGTTTGGTTAAGCGCATCGCGCATCATTTGATGGGGCGCTTACCACCGAGCGTTCAAGTAGAAGATTTAATCCAAGCTGGCATGGTGGGTCTTCTTGAGGCGCAGCAAAATTATGACCCGTCAAAGGGCGCAAGTTTTGAAACTTATGCTGGTATTCGTATTCGCGGTGCTATGCTGGATGATATGCGCCGCGGTGATTGGGTTCCACGGTCTGTCCACAAGGCGAGTCGAACGATCAGTGATGGCATTGCATCGTTAGAGAAAACCTTAGGGCGAGACCCAACTGATGTGGAGGTGGCAGAAAAGCTCGATATGAGTTTGGATCAATACCATCAGGCGCTTAACGACGTAAGCTGTGGGCGTTTAATCGGTATGGATGATCTGGGTGTCTCTGAAGATGCATTCACAACGGAGAGTCACCGTAACGACAACACTCCCTTTCAGGGCGTTGCGGAAGATAGTTTCAAGGCCGCATTAGCGGGCGCGATCAAAAGTCTTCCTGAAAGAGAGGCACTGGTTCTATCTCTCTATTATGATGAGGAATTAAACCTTAAAGAGATAGGCGCTGTGATAGGGGTCAGCGAATCCCGGGTCTGTCAGATTCAAAGTCAGGCTACGCAACGTTTGAGAGCCAAGCTAACCGCTTGGCATAGTGAGTAACTGTTTCGACAATAAAACGAGACCTCACCGGAGGCAACCTTGGATAAAAACATGAAAATTCTCGTTGTTGATGATTTTTCAACAATGCGCCGTATCGTAAAGAATCTTCTTCGTGACTTGGGTTTCAACAATACCGTTGAAGCAGATGACGGCTTAACCGCGCTGCCAATCCTTAAAAAAGGCGGTATTGATTTTGTCGTGACCGATTGGAATATGCCGGGCATGCAAGGGATTGACCTGCTTAAAGAGATCCGCAAAGACGATGAACTTAAGCACCTTCCTATATTGATGATCACCGCCGAAGCGAAACGCGAGCAGATTGTAGAAGCCGCGCAAGCTGGCGTGAACGGTTACATTGTAAAACCTTTTACTGCCGCAACGTTGAAAGAGAAGCTCGATAAGATCTTCGAGCGCATGTAATCAGTAACGCGCATAGTTAAAAGGAACCGTCATGATCAACCTGGACCAAGCGAAACAATTGGTCGCGTATCTTGAGAGTGGAGAGCAAGATAACGCTAACACGCTTCTGACTGAGATAGCGAAAGAAGCGCGTGACCCGCTGTTTAATGAAGTGGGTAAGTTGACCCGCCAATTACATGATTCTATTACTGACTTTCGCTTGGATCCCAGAGTAAGTGATTTGGCGAATGTCGATATACCTGATGCTCGCGATCGGCTTACGTATGTGATGCAGAAAACCGAATTAGCGGCAAACAAAACCATGGACGCGGTCGAGCGTACCATGCCGATTGCCAGTGATTTGCAAGACAATCTGCAAGCGGTACGGCCTAATTGGAACAGCTTGATGCGGGGCGACATTGCCTTGGATGAGTTTAAGCCATTGTGTCACAGCATTGAGGGTCTATTGACTCAGGTTGAGGGGGGGGCAACAGAACTGCATGCTCACCTTACTGAAATATTAATGGCACAAGATTTTCAGGACTTAACGGGGCAGGTAATTCGACGTGTTATTGAATTAGTGCAGGAAGTGGAACAGCAACTGGTTGAAATACTGACTGCGTTTGGCATGGATAGCGCTGCAATCGAAGCAGCATCGGCAACACAAGCAGATGATACCACCAGTAAATCAGCCCCTGAGGGTCCTGTGATTCATCCCGAAGAGCGTGATGACGTGGTTCACAACCAAGATGATGTTGACGACTTATTATCGAGTTTGGGTTTTTAGAGGTGCGCTATGAGCTTTGAGATGGATGAAGAAATCCTTCAGGACTTTTTGATTGAAGCGGGGGAAATCCTCGAACAAATGTCTGAGCAACTGGTCGATTTGGAGCGTGCCCCTGATGACGCAGACTTATTGAACAGTATCTTCCGAGGGTTCCATACCGTAAAAGGTGGGGCAGGTTTTCTTGGCCTCAATGCCTTAGTTGATACTTGCCATGGTGCTGAAAACGTTTTTGATAATTTGCGGAATCGTGGCCGTGAATTGACGTCCGACGTGATGGACACCATTTTGCAGGCATTGGATACCGTTAATGACCAATTTTCTGCCGTGCAAAATCGTGAAGAGCCTGTTATCGCAGATCCCACACTATTGGAAGCGCTTCACCGTTATGCCAAACCGGCAAGCGAAGACGAGGAAGTACCCGCAGAGCCAGAGCCGGAACCTGAGCCAGAACCCGAACCAACTGCTGAACCAGAGCCGCAAAACGATGCGACACCGGCACAAGACGAAGGTGCGATAAGCGGTGATTCCGTCGATGAAATTACCGAAGATGAATTCGATAAATTGCTCGATCAGCTTCATGGCGAAGGCAAAGCACCGACATCTTCAAATGAATCATCGCCCGCTAAGCCAGAAGTGGTGGAAAGCACCGAAGCGGATAGCGGTGATATCACCGACGATGAATTCGAAAAGTTACTTGACGATCTGCATGGCTCTGGTAAAGGCCCAGCCGCACCGCAGCCAGGCGATGATGCAGCTGAAAACAGTGCTTCAGCACCGAGCCAACCCGCCTCATCGGGTGGTGATGATTTTATTGACGATGATGAATTCGAAAAGCTGCTAGATGATTTGCATGGTAGAGGTAAGGGGCCAGCGGCAGATGCTGAAAGAGCGAAAGCCGATGCAGATAAAGTCGACGCTAAGCCTGAGCCCAAACCGGATCCTGCGCCGGCTAAAAAAGCGAGCAAGCCAGAACCCGCCAAAGAAGCAGCACCTAAAAGTGCGGGGGCAGGAGCAAAAGCGCCTGCCGCTGTAGAGAAAGCACCTGAGAAAAAACCGCCTGCAGCACCACAGCAAGAGCAGACCGTTCGGGTGAATACCTCCACGCTCGACGGCATTATGAATATGGTCGGCGAGCTTGTGTTAGTGCGCAATCGACTCGTCAGCCTGGGTCAAAGCAGCAATGATGAGAGCATGGCCAAAGCGGTTACCAACTTGGATGTGGTCACGGCGGACCTGCAAGGCGCGGTGATGAAAACGCGGATGCAACCGATCAAAAAGGTCTTTGGTCGTTTCCCTCGTGTTGTCCGCGATCTTTCTCGCAGCTTGAAAAAAGAAATTGTCTTGGAAATGCAGGGCGAAGAGACCGATCTCGACAAAAACCTTGTCGAAGCCTTGGCGGATCCTATGGTCCACTTGGTGCGTAACTCGGTTGACCATGGCATTGAAATGCCTGATGAGCGTGAAAAAGCAGGCAAACCACGTGTGGGTACCATTACCTTAAAAGCCTCCCAGGAAGGGGATCATATCTTGCTGACCATCGCCGATGATGGTGGCGGTATGGATGCAGAAAAGCTGAAAAGCATCGCGGTTAACCGTGGGGTGATGGATGCTGAAGCCGCCGCTCGCTTGAGCAACAGTGAGGCATATAATCTTATTTTTGCCCCAGGCTTTTCGACCAAAACAGAAGTGTCCGACATTTCCGGCCGTGGGGTTGGGATGGATGTAGTTAAAACGGGCATCACTAAGCTGAATGGCTCGATCAATATCGACTCTGAGCTGGGCCGAGGCACAGTGCTGGAAATCAAGGTACCGCTCACCCTTGCGATTCTTCCAACCCTTATGGTTGGCGTGGGAGACAACCCGTTTGCTTTCCCACTGTCCAACGTGAGTGAGATCATCAGTTTAGATATGTCCCGAACTAACACGGTTGATGGTCAGCTCACGCTTATTGTTCGAGATAAAGCGATCCCGATTTTCTTCTTGCAAGATTGGCTATGTAAACGTGCAACGGAGATTGATAAAACCAAAGGGCATGTGGTGATTGTACAAATTGCTCACCAACGTATTGCCTTTGTTGTAGATACCCTATTTGGGCAAGAGGAAGTGGTGATTAAACCGCTTGATGAATTGCTGCAAGGTACACCGGGTATGGCGGGTGCAACCATCACCAGTGATGGTCATATCGCCCTGATTCTGGATGTGCCCAACCTGTTGAAACATTACGCAGGTTAATGAGAGAAAAGGACGCCCATGGCAGTAAAAGTATTGGTGGTAGATGATTCAAGTTTCTTCCGTCGCCGCGTGAGTGAAATAATCAACGCTGATCCAAGAATGGAGGTGATTGATAGTGCGGTGAATGGCAAAGAAGCGGTTGAAAAAACCGCGCAACTTAAGCCAGACGTGATCACTATGGATGTCGAAATGCCGGTGTTAGACGGGATTTCAGCGGTGCGCCAAATCATGGCGCAAACGCCAACACCTATCTTGATGTTCTCATCGCTAACACACGATGGCGCAAAAGCGACGTTAGATGCACTCGAAGCGGGTGCACTCGATTTTCTTCCCAAAAAGTTTGAGGATATCGCGCGTAATCGAGATGAGGCAACGAACTTACTCCAGCAGCGCGTGCTTGAGATCGCGCGTAAGCGCCCGGTCATGCGTCGCGCTACACGTCCGTCACCTGCTTCCGGCTCTGAGCAAACCGTACCACCGACGGGGGGGGTGCGAGCGCCTGCACGTCCGGTGTCTAGACCCACCGCGGGTACGGCGTCTTCAGCAAAAGCGCCGGCAAAATTTGCCGCTTCGGGTAAGCGCTATCAATTAATGGCAATTGGTACCTCAACGGGGGGACCGGTTGCGCTACAAAAGGTACTGACTAAACTGCCAGCGAACTTTCCACTGCCCATTATCTTAATTCAGCATATGCCAGCGACATTTACCGCCGCATTTGCTCAGCGTTTAAATGGTCTGAGTAAGGTAACCGTGGCCGAGGCAAAAGATGGCGATATGCTCAAACCGGGTCATGCTTATCTTGCGCCTGGTGGCATGCAAATGATGGTAGATGGTCGGCCGGGTGCTGCACGTTTAAAAATTCTCGATGGCGGCGAGCGGATGAATTACAAACCCTGTGTGGATGTGACATTTGGCTCGGCGGCAAAAATCTATGGCGATAAAGTCCTATCTATGGTGCTAACAGGCATGGGAGCGGACGGTCGAGAAGGTGCACGCATGCTCAAAAATGCGGGATCGACGATCTGGGCGCAAGATGAAGACAGTTGTGTTGTTTATGGCATGCCGCAAGCGGTCGCCAAAGCGGGCATCTCATCGGAAGACTTGCCACTTGACCGGATTGCCGAGCGCATACTGGTTGAGCTGAATTTAAAATAAGGAGTGGGGCTTGATAGTCTGGAGTATCGCCAACCAAAAGGGCGGTGTTGGTAAGACAACCACCACAGTGACATTAGCAGGATTGATTAGCGAGCGTAAGAAACGTGTCCTGCTGGTGGACACCGACCCGCACGCCTCACTATCGACGTATTTGAATTTTGATTCGGAGCAGCTTCCGGCAAGTTTGTTTGATTTATTCCAATTACAGACCGTGAATAAAGACACGGTCAAACCGATTATTTTAAAGACCCAGTATGAAAACATAGATTTGATCCCCGCTCATATGTCACTGGCAACGTTGGATCGTGTCATGGGTAACCGTGGTGGCATGGGGCTGGTATTAAAGAAGGCGTTGAGCGCACTCTCGGATGACTACGACTATGTATTAATTGATTGCCCGCCCATACTAGGTGTGATGATGGTTAATGCGTTAGCGGCGAGTCATCGAATTTTAATTCCTGTACAAACTGAATTTTTGGCCATGAAAGGGCTGGAGCGAATGATGCGGACGTTACAGATCATGCAAAAATCTCGTAGCTCCAACTTTAATCTCACCATCATTCCTACCATGTACGACAAGCGAACACGCGCCTCGTTAGAAACATTGCAAGAGTTAAAGATTCGCTACAGTGATCAAGTGTGGGCGTCAGCCGTTCCTATTGATACCAAGTTTCGAGATGCGAGCCTCAAACATATGCCAGCGTCTTTCTATGCCAAAAACTGCCGCGGTGTCTTTGCTTACAAAACGCTATTAACCTATTTGGAGCGACTGGAACAGGATGAACAAGCATAACACCCTCTCCAGTGGTCAGGCGCTCGATGACTATTTTGAAGCCCTACTGGATGACTTAGGTGACAGCTCGGAAAGCGATTCCCAATCCGTCACACCCGATTTGGGCGTGACGCGGGTGTCGTCTGCCTCATTGATCGAGGATAATGATCCGACACAGCCACGCTTGCAGCCCAAGCCACAACCTAGTGCTGCACCGTTGAAGCCCGATCCGGTTGCTTATGCCGAGCCAGAGCGCGATCTGGCAGAAGTTGAGCGTTTGTTAGCTCAGCTTAGAATTGATGAAGAAGCTGAAGTCGACGCGCAAGCGGAAACCTCAACGCAAACAGAGACTGAATGCGCCCAAGACACTGCGACTGAAACAACAGAACCCTTGGTTGAAGAAGCGTCTGAGTCAGTGGTAGACACTTACACCATGGCTGATTGGGGCCTAGAAGAAAAAGACGCGATTACGGTAGACGAGTCTGTGCCTGAGGTAGAGACCGAGACCGAGATCGAGACCGACGAAGGTGTCTCCATCGAGTCCGAAGCAACGGTATCTACGTCCGACCAAGAAGAAGTGCGTGTTGATGAGGCGTTCAGGACGGAGCAAGCACAACAGGCGGACGTTGACGTCGAGGTTGACACACAAGCCGGTGAAGAGATTCCTCCCACACAGTGGGAAAATGCTGAAACTGAAGCGGAGTTTCAGGTATTATTTTTTGAGAGTATGGGCGTTACCTATGCCGTGCCACTTGCAGAATTAGGTGGTATTCATCAACTCGGAGACTGTAATCGTTTGATCGGACGACCAGATTGGTATCTAGGATTGCAGACAGAGAAGCAGCAACAGCTTGATGTCGTTGATACTGCTCGTTGGGTGATGCCAGAAAAACTGGCAGATAATCAGCACAGGGACGACTATAATTATATTGTGATACTGGGGGACAGTAAGTGGGGGTTGGCGTGTGATCAACTCCTAGGCACACAAGCTCTCAGTGGAAAAGCCATTCGCTGGCGAAAACAAGCCGGAAAAAGGCCTTGGCTAGCGGGCATGGTAAAAGAGAAAATGTGTGCTTTGATCCATGTCCCAGCATTTATTGCTATGTTAAATCAGGGGATTGACGCCAAAGCGATGGCGTAATAACTAGTTACACAGCGCGTAAAGAGGAAAATCAATGTCTCAGGTAGCTGAAATTCAAAAAGAAGGCGTCAATGACGAAGTATTGCAGTGGGTTACTTTTCAGCTTGAAGAAGAGACCTACGGCATCAACGTAATGCAGGTGCGTGAGGTTTTACGGTATACCGAAATTGCACCGGTCCCTGGCGCCCCTGACTATGTATTGGGTATCATTAATCTGCGTGGTAACGTCGTGACAGTGATCGACACACGCTCTCGCTTTGGTTTAGCCTCTGCCGAGGTTACAGACAATACGCGTGTGATTGTTATCGAAGCAGAAACCCAAGTCATTGGCATTATGGTCGACAGCGTGGCCGAAGTGGTATATCTGAAAACATCAGAAATTGATACCACGCCGAGCGTCGGTACAGAAGAAAGCGCCAAGTTTATTCAAGGCGTAAGTAACCGTAATGGTGAACTACTTATCTTGGTCGATCTCAACAAGTTATTGACCGATGAAGAGTGGAATGAAATGGCCATGCTGTAATGGTTGAGCTGCTGCTTACTTGGTTGCCGGTTGTGGTGACGGTGGTGTTTGCCATCGTCACTCTGTGGCGCTTGGGCGCGGAAAAGCGCGCTCGGGAGCGATTAGAGAACAAGTTGCAGGCGATGGAAACCGTGCTAAAAAGTGCGCGTCAACGCCATGACAGTCTTGCTAAGCAGTTTAATGAATTGCGTGCCGGTAGTATGGGTATGGGTAAAAAGTTGGCGGATTTATCTGCCAATGTCGACGATCTATTGGAAAAACACGTCGAGCTGGAGATGCACGATTCAGGTAGCCGCTTATACAGCCGTGCGAGCAAAATGGTCGACCTCGGTGCCGATGTGGATGAACTGATGCAAGAATGTGATCTCCCTAAAGCCGAGGCTGAGCTTTTACTGAGTTTACGTAAGCGTCAAGCGGCCAATCAGCAACGCTAGTCTTTATACCTGCGTATTGATTGGCTTATGCTCGTGCCAGCCTGGTGGGGTTTTTCCTTCCAACACCCACGCATAAGCAATCAACTCTGCTATCACTTGGTAAAGAATCGGCGGGATTTCATCCCCCTTTTCAAGCTTTTCTAACCACGCGAGCAGGTGAGCATCTTCGTGAATTAGGCAGCCTTGTTCATTAAGTGCTTCAATGAGTTCATGCGCGAGTTGGTTAGACGCTTTGGCTTGAACCGTCGGCGCGTTATAACCATCATATCCAAGCGCGATAGCTCGTTTCTCACCTTTGTCACCTTTCTTATCTTTGTCATCTTTCTTATCTTTGTCACCTTTCTCACTTTTCATCATTATACCCTCACTGAAATGCCGGCCCCTGGTGGCACTTCGGCTGTATTCGGTGTGACAGCTTCTACTCTATCACTGACATTGATCTCCATCGCAATGGCTTGCTGAGCGAGTCGGTCATTAAGCCAATCAATCGTTTGATAAATTCGCTGCTGGAGTGCGTGTGTCGGGGCGGTTAGCGTTATTTTATTCTCGACATCTGAGACGTCGACATCCGCACGAATAAATTGGCGGCCAACGGGAAGATAAAGTCGAATTTGCCAGCTTAGGTTTGGTGCCGACTCCGATGAATCTTGAGCCCCGCATCGACGCGCGTTTACCCGAATAGGGGGTTGCTGGGGGTCGGAAAAGGGCAGCACCCATTGCCACTCTCCCGGGCGAGCCGATTCAGCGACCCGCTGTTCGGCCATTAATCGCAATACGCCCTTCATACCGTCGCCTTCAGATTGTGGTGTCAGCCATTGGCGCAGTAACGTCGCCATTAATTTATCTGCGGGGCGTTGTGACAGCCATTCGGCGATTTTATCCGGGTTCAGGTCGTGTGAGCGACTCGGTAACGTCCACAATGACAGTAACGATTGCATCAGCGTTTGTGTCGCGGCAGGCTGTTGCTGGATAGTGGCGGTCAGCGCGGGCAATAGGTGTAACTGAGCCAGCACTCCGGAGAGGGAGGCCTGGGACTGACCGGTTAGCAACGTAAATTGCGCCTGCGTCAGTGCACGACTGTCTATCTGACGTGTCATTGGTCTTGCAAGCGCTGCTGGTTTTTCCACCCATTGTTGTGGATTCGTTGGCCCAATCTTCATGGTTTCTCACAATTATTTACGCGAGTCACACTTTGCAACCCTATGGTAACTAACAGTCATTTTGACCATTGTGATACTATGCGTCCACTTTTGTAACACAAAGCAGGATGCAACATTTGTCATGTTGGAAGTGAAACAGCTGTGCTGTGTTCGTGATGATCGAGTGTTGTTTGATGCGCTGACATTCTCTCTGTCTCCGGGTGATCTTGTTCAAGTTGAGGGACCAAACGGGGCAGGCAAAACCACGCTATTACGTATTATCGCGGGTCTAGGCTTAGCGGATAGCGGAGAGGTCTGTTGGCAGCAGCAGACGATTACCCAACAGCGCGACGTGTTTTATCGTAATCTTCTCTTTTTAGGGCATACCCCCGGAGTGAAACGCGAACTAACCGCCTTTGAGAATCTCTCTCATGCGATGCAAATGCATGGCCGCTATGACAGTGATGCGATTTGGCAAGCCTTGGCTAAAGTCGGCCTGGCTGGGCGCGAAGATATTCCCGCTGGACAACTATCAGCGGGTCAAAATCGACGCGTAGCATTGGCCCGTTTGTGGCTTACCGACCGTCGATTGTGGATTCTCGATGAACCGTTAACTGCGATTGATAAACAGGGCGTGAAGGTGCTTGAAGCTGTGTTCGAGCGGCATGTCAACCAAGGTGGCATTGTATTGTTCACCACGCATCAAGATATGTTTGTCGACCATCCTTTGCTGCGTCGTATTCGTTTGGGGGCCCAATGATCCAAGCCATGTGGTTGACCATTCGCCGAGAGCTAAAAGTGGCCTTCCGTCAGCCTGCTGACAGTCTCAATCCATTATGGTTTTTCATTATCGTGATTACCTTATTTCCATTAGGGGTAGGGCCTGGCCCGCAATTACTGCAGAAAATTGCTCCTGGTGTGATATGGGTCGCGGCCTTGCTCTCTGCATTATTATCCTTAGAGCGGCTTTTTCGCGACGATTATCTGGACGGCTCATTAGAGCAGATGATGCTGATGCCTGTCCCTTTACCTGTGTTGGTGATCGCCAAAGTGATTGCACACTGGTTGTTAACAGGGTTGCCTTTGCTGCTTGTGAGCCCGGTACTGGCGCTGTTGCTGTCATTAGATAGCACTAGCTACCAAGCGGTGGTCTTAACCTTGTTATTGGGGACCCCAACGCTGAGTTTTGTTGGCGCTATTGGCGTGGCGCTAACCGTTGGATTACGTAAAGGCGGCGTCTTGTTGAGCCTATTGATCCTCCCTCTTTATATCCCTGTACTGATTTTTGCGACCTCAGCGATTGATATGGCCGCATTAGGGGCAGACATCAGTGGGCAACTGGCTATTCTTGGCGCCATGTTGGTGGGATCGGTCACCTTGGCGCCATTTGCTATCGCCGCCGCGTTGCGTGTGAGCGTGAATTAATTATTAATCAGGAAGTAGAGCAATTGTCATGTGGAAGTGGCTTCACCCTTACGCAAAACCTGAAGTGAGTTATCGGCTCTGTGGGACTTTGCTCCCTTGGTTTGCCGTGCTGGCTGGGCTGAGCTTAATGATCGGAAATATATGGGGGCTGGCGTTCGCGCCCGCAGATTATCAACAAGGCGATAGTTTTCGCATTATCTATATCCACGTGCCGGCCGCAATCTGGTCGATGGGTGCATATATGTCAATGGCGATAGCCGCTTTTATCGGTCGAGTCTGGCAGATTAAAATGGCCGATTGGGCCGTGGGTGCCATTGCGCCTGTTGGGGCCGTTTTTACCTTTATAGCGTTGGTGACCGGCGCAATTTGGGGTAAGCCGATGTGGGGCGCCTGGTGGGTCTGGGATGCCCGACTCACGTCTGAGTTGATTTTGCTGTTCCTTTATATCGGTGTGATGGCACTTTACAACGCGTTCGATGATGCGCGTACTGCCTCACAAGCCGCCGGTATTTTAGCCATGGTCGGCGTGATTAATCTTCCTATTATTCACTTCTCGGTAGAGTGGTGGAACACCTTACATCAAGGCGCCACCATCACTAAGTTCGCTCGGCCGTCTATCGATCCTGGCATGCTATGGCCGCTATTGGTTTGCCTGCTGGGTTTCGCTTGCTTTTTTATCGCCCTGACCTTGATGGGGCTGCGTAATCAAATTTTGTTACGTGAGTCTCATCGACCTTGGGTCCGTGCGCTGGCGGAGGACCACTAATGCATTTTGATAGTATCAGTGCGTTTTTATCCATGGGGGGCTATGCCGCCTATGTGTGGAGTGCGTTTGGTATCACCGCGGGTGCGATGATTGCGCTGATTATCGGTTATCACCGTACTCACAACAAACGCCTGCAAGCCGTTAAACAACAAATCGCACGAGAGCAGCGAATAAAAGACGCTCAATCACTGGAGAATACCTTATGACGCCCCGACGTAAGAAACGATTGTGGATTACCCTTGCTTTGGTTCTTGGCGCCTCGACCACGATTGGGCTCGTTGTTTACGCCTTGAATCAGAATATGGACTTGTTCTATACCCCCACTGAAATCGTGCAAGGCAAACCCGATGGGACCAAGCCAACAGTCGGTCAGCGTCTTCGTATCGGCGGTATGGTGGTAGAAGGCTCGGTGAAACGCGATCAGGAGTCTTTGCAAATTCAGTTTGATGTCGCCGATGTAGGCCCTGCCGTCACTGTGACCTATGAGGGGATCTTGCCGGACTTATTTCGAGAAGGACAAGGCATTGTCGCGCAAGGGGTACTTGTTGATTCGCGTACGGTGAAAGCGAGTGAAGTACTGGCTAAGCACGATGAAGAATATATGCCGCCAGAAATCGCGGAGGCGATGGAGAAAAACCATCAGCCACTTGAATATACCGAGGAGCAAAAACAAGGTAGTCAGTTATGATTGTTGAGCTCGGGCATTATGCGTTAATCCTCGCCCTGGGGCTGGCGCTACTTTTAAGTTTTTATCCCCTCTATGGGGCGAGTAAAGGGCATGAAGGCATGATGAAAATGGCACGACCACTGTCTGTGGGCATGTTTGCCATGTTGCTGTTTTCTTTTATCGCCTTGAGTTGGGCCTTTTACACCAATGACTTTACGGTAGCTTACGTCGCCAGTAACTCCAACAGTGCACTGCCTTGGTACTATCGCCTCACTGCGGTATGGGGCGCTCACGAGGGCTCATTATTACTTTGGGTGTTGGTGCAAGCACTGTGGACGGTAGCGGTGGCTGTGTTTAGTCGCGGCATGCCGCTGTCCTCTGTCGCGCGCGTTTTAGCCGTCATGGGGATGATTTCGGTTGGCTTTTTACTCTTTATTATTCTAACGTCCAATCCCTTTGATCGCACCTTACCTTACTTTCCTGTCGACGGGCGTGATTTAAACCCATTGCTGCAAGACCCAGGACTTATTGTCCACCCACCGATTTTGTATATGGGTTATGTGGGCTTCTCGGTTGCGTTTGCTTTTGCGATTGGCTCATTGTTGGCCGGTCGCTTAGATACCGCCTGGGCGCGTTGGTCACGACCTTGGACTACGGCCGCTTGGCTATTTCTTACCCTTGGGATCGCACTTGGCTCCTGGTGGGCGTATTACGAACTGGGCTGGGGAGGCTGGTGGTTTTGGGATCCGGTCGAAAACGCGTCGTTTATGCCGTGGCTTGCTGGGACGGCATTAATGCACTCGCTGGCAGTGACCGAAAAACGGGGCACCTTTAAAGCCTGGACCGTATTATTGGCGATATCCGCATTCTCATTAAGCTTGTTAGGTACTTTCCTAGTGCGCTCAGGCGTCTTGGTCTCGGTACATTCTTTTGCGTCCGATCCGGCGCGAGGGCTATTTATTCTTGGCTTCCTGGTGGTGGTGATTGGTGGTTCATTGTTGCTCTATGCGTTGCGCGCCTCAGAAATTCGAGGGAACACCAAGGTGTCGCTCATTTCACGCGAGAACGCTTTGTTGGTTAACAATACCTTGTTGATGACCGCGTTGGTGATAGTCTTAATCGGCACCTTGCTTCCCTTGGTGCACAAACAAATTGGGTTAGGATCGGTCTCTATTGGCGAACCTTTCTTTAACTTTTTGTTCGCATGGCTAATGCTGCCTTTCGCCTTTTTCTTAGGGATTGGCCCCTTAATCCGTTGGAAGCGCGATAAGCTTTCCACTCTCGCCAAACCCATGCTCGCAAGCGGGATCGCGGCGGTCGCTTTGGGGATTGGGTCCATTGCCTTATTGGCTGATAGCTTTAAAGCGATGGCGGCCATGGGGGTCACCATGGCGTTGTGGATTACCTTCTTGCATGGCTATGAGCTACATTTACGCGCCACGCATCGGCATCCATTCCGTGTCGGGATCAAAAAGTTAGGGCGCAGTCACTGGGCGATGGTGTTGGGACACATTGGCTTAGCCATTACCATCATCGGTGTAGCCATGGTGGAAAATTATGATATTGAACGTGACGTTAAAATGGCGCCAGGAAGCAGTGTCACGCTGCAAGGGTATACCTTTAACTTTACTGACTTGTCGGAAAAGCAAGGACCGAACTATCAAGCTTATGTGGCATCCTTTGATGTGTACCATGGCGAGCGCTTTATCAATCATTTAGAAGCAGAAAAGCGTTTTTATTCGGTTCAGAGTTCGATGATGACAGAAGCAACCATCGATCGCGGTTTAACCCGAGATCTCTACATTGCTATGGGTGAAGAATTGCCGGATGGCGCTTGGGCGATGCGGCTTTATTACAAACCTTTTGTCCGTTGGATTTGGTTTGGTGCCATCGTGATGGCACTCGGCGGCGCGTTAGCGATCAGTGATAAGCGCTACCGCTTTCGTCGTAAATCGATCTCATCAACTGCGACATCGGAGGCGAAAGGATGAAGAAGTTACTGTGGTTTCTCCCGTTACTCGCCTTTGTTGCTCTCGCTGGCTTTTTTGTCGCCCAGCTCGATAAAAATGCGCAAGGAGACGATCCCACCAAGCTTGAATCGGTGTTGGTAGGCAAGCCGGTGCCCGCTTTTCATCTCGAAGATTTGCAAACGCCGGGCAAAGTGTATGACCAGGCTATTTTTAATGGTGAGCCTTTACTGTTAAACGTATGGGCGACTTGGTGCCCTACCTGTTATGCCGAGCATCAGTTTCTCAATAAACTGGCGTCGCAAGGGGTCAAAATCATTGGACTCAACTACAAAGATGATCGCGGCAAAGCGGTAAAATGGTTGAATAATCTTGGCAATCCTTACCAGATCAGTCTATACGATGGCGATGGCATGCTAGGGCTTGATTTAGGGGTATATGGCGCGCCAGAAACCTTTCTGATCGATGCCAACGGCATCATTCAATACCGGCACGTGGGGGATGTTAACGCACGTAATTGGCAAGAAACCTTAAAGCCTAAATTTGACGCATTGCAGGAGGAGGGATCGTGAAAAAAGTGATCATGATTATCCTATTGTGGGCCGGTGCGACCTTAGCATTTGCCAATGCGATTGATGTCTATCAGTTTGATTCGGCCAAACAAGAGGCGCGTTTTCGCGCCCTCACCAGTGAGTTACGGTGTCCTAAGTGTCAGAACAATAGCATTGCTGATTCCAATGCCGAATTGGCGCAAGACTTACGGCAAAAAGTCCATCAAATGCTGCAGCAAGGGCGTACTGACGATGAAATTCGCAGCTTTATGATTGCACGCTATGGCAATTTTGTGACCTATAATCCGCCATTGACTGCCTCCACCATAGTTTTATGGCTTGCGCCTGCACTGGTCATGCTCACGGGGCTTGGATTAATGGTCGTGCGCAGTCGCCGAGCCAAACACACGCTGAATGAGGCGTTCAGTGATGAAGAACAACAACGGCTTGATGCGTTATTAGCTTCAGAAAAAGCGACCTTAGCCTCAGAAAAAACGACCGACGCAGAGCCTAAAGTATCCGCTGAGCATGGATCAACCGAACAGAAAAAGGAGCCAAAATGATTGAGTTTTGGGGCGCCACCTTGGTGTTTTTTGTACTTGGCGCGGTGATGTTTCTCTGGCCCCTTTGGCAAAAAAGCGAACACGACCATCAAGCCAGCCGGGATGCACTTAACAAAGCCTTTTATTATGACCGGGTTGAAGAAATCCAGTCTGAGGGTGCCGAAGGGCTGATTGATAATGAGCAGGACCTAACGCAGGATTTGCAACAATCCTTGTTGGACGATATCCCTGAAAAAGAAAAAGCCAAGCAGGCTCGTCATTTGCGCTTAACGCCAATGCAATGGGTGCCGGGGCTTATTGTGCTTGCGATAGTGAGTTTTGGGTTATATGGCATTGAAGGGAGTGCGAATCAGGTCGCGCAGTGGCAGCAAACCGCCAAACAGTTGCCCGAGCTATCAAAGCGGTTACTCGAGGGTGAGAAGCCATTAACTCAGCAAGAGATGCAAGATCTTACCTTGGCGTTGCGGACCCGCTTACAGCACGAGCCGCAAGACAGCACCGGTTGGTTGTTGCTCGGACGTATTGGCTTGGCCAATCGGGATGGCGAAACCGCCAAAGGGGCGATGGAAAAAGCTTATGCCTTGGCACCCTCGCAATCCGATATTCAAGTGGGGTTGGCGCAAGCCTTGCTGTTTGCAGGTGATGAGGCAGACAGTGCCCGAGCGCAGAATTTATTAAAATCTGTGGTGAAAAAAGATCCCTTTAATCTACAGGCGATGTCGTTACTGGCCTACCAGGCGTTCGAGCAAGGCCGTTATCAAGATGCCATCGCGACCTGGAATGCGATGAAAACCTTGATTGGCAAAGACGACCCGCGTAACCAAACCCTTGATCAGTCGATTGCCCGTGCCCAGCTTGCCCTCAACAGTGCCGCAGGAGCCAAGATAGCGATCACGGTGAAACTGGGGGAGCAGGTTAAATTACCCGAGGATGGCGTGCTGATCATTTCCGCGCATGCATCGGCTGACGCGGCGATGCCGATTGCCGCTAAGCGTCTCCCACTGTCTAAGTTTCCGGTTTCACTGGCCTTGGCTGATAGCGACAGTTTGAACCCGGTGCAGGCACTTTCCTCGCTTGATACCTTGGTGATCAAAGCGCGTATTGACCGAGATGGCAATGTCGCGACTAAGCAAGGCGACTGGGTGGGCGTCAGTGATCCGGTGGCCTTAAGCGAAGGGGTTGAACTGGTTATCGACAAACAGCAGTAACCAAGACAAAATAGACAGATTGTTACTAAGGCTGGGCATTCCCAGCCTTTCATTTTATAGAGGAATCCCATTTGATGTGGAAACGTCTGTGTTTAATGGCGCTTATATTAGGTCTTGTCGCAGGGTGTGCGTCACGCCCACCGGGTGCCGAGCCGCACCCCGATGATCCATTAGAAGGATTTAACCGTGCGATGTGGACAGTAAATTACGATTACCTTGATCCCTATGTTGCGCGTCCGGTTTCGATCGCCTACGTCGATTATGTACCGAGTCCAATGCGCACCGGGATTTCCAATTTTTTGGGTAACCTAGAAGAGCCAGCCAGTTTTTTAAATAGCGTGCTGATGCTAGAAGGCGAAAAAGCGGTCACCCATTTTAACCGCTTTTGGATTAACACCTTGTTTGGCTTGGGTGGCTTAATTGATATCGCCTCTGCAGCCGATATTCAGCAATACGACCAACGTGAGTTTGGCGATGCGATGGGGCACTATGATGTCGGCACGGGCGCCTATATTATGCTGCCGGGTTATGGTCCCACGTCGGTCAGAGAAGGCGCCGGCGAAGTGGTCGATGGCTTATACCCGCCACTGGCATTACTGACCTTGCCGCAGTCGGCGTTAAAGTGGATGTTTGATGGCATGGAATCACGAGCGGCCTTGGTATCGCAAGAATCACAGCTGGACAACTCGCCAGACCCTTATGCGTTTGCGCGTGAGGCTTATCTGCAAAATCGTCGCTATCGTGCCAAAGGAGATGAGGCGTTAGAGCAACAACCGGCCTTGAATGATGAGTTTCTCGATGACTTTATCGATGATATCGACGCTGCACCGTAAGTTAACGTGATCTCGTTGAGGATAAGCGTGATCAAAAAAACACCACGGCGACACCGTGGTGTTTTTATTTAATCACTCGTATCGACTGGCGAGCGTTTATTGATCTAGCACTTAAAAACGATAGCTGGCCTGCACGCCGACTAACCACACATTACCGGTGGTTTCGCCTTCAAAACTTCCGAACGCCTGAGCTGCAACATCTTCAGATAGCGAATCAATACCATCACGGGGCTCTTTTACCGGGGCGTCTTTGGCAAAGACATAGGTAAAGGCCGCGTCTAGGGTGAGCTGTGGCGTCATCTCATAGCCAGCACCCACGCTTAACCAGGTACGATCGGTTTCTGGGATGGTCAGGGTACGGTTTTGATCACTGACTGCCGAGGTGTCATAGGCAATACCTGAGCGCAGTGTTAGCTGTTGATCCCACTGATACGTGGTGCCGATCGCAAAGCGGTAGTTATCTTCCCAGTTTTCGACTTTGACCATTTGTGGGTCACTAGACAGCGATGGAATATCTGCCTCTAACTTGTCAAAGCTGCTCCACTCGGTCCAATTAAGGCTGGTATGTACCGCCCATTGCTCAGTCAGCTGATGCAGGGATGATAGCTCTGCGGTGGCGGGGAGAGTAAGATCCATGCTGCCCGCGTAGTGTGTATTGCTGAAGGGGGAGCCTGAGCCATTGGGGTTTATATTGTAGGTTAACCCTTCAGCATGTCCATCTAACGTCAGATTCACTTCCGAGCGATAATTGACGCCAATGCGATTCTTATCATTGATGTCGTACACGGCACCCAATTGCCAGCCCCATGCACGATCATCGCCTTCCATATATTTGAGGGTTGTTCCTTCATTTACAGGTAGTTTTCCCAGCTTGGTAACCATACTGCCGTCAGTGTTTGTTTTCGCCCCAATACTGCCTTCCCCCAGCACATAACGGATACCGGCGCCAATACGCAACTGGTCGGTGGCCTTCCAGGCAAGGTTTGGGTTGATTTCAAAAGTAGTGACCGCCGCTTCGTTACCAAACTGGGTGCCAGTAAAGTCGTTGCCTAAATCAGTTTCCATGCCAAAGTTGGTGGCCAGCGCGATGCCCGCGGTCAAGCGGTCGTCGAGTTGATGCGAAAAGTAAAAGTTAGGGATCACGGCATCATGGGCGACATCATCGGTTGATGTGGGGCCAGTTGAAGAGTTTTGTCCATCAATATCGACGTTGGGATTCACGTAGATGCCACCCGCTGATACCTGGGTGTCCGCCAAATAGCTGAGCAGGGCAGGGTTGCGAAATTGCGCACTGGCGTTATCGGCCATTGCGGCTTCACCGGCAAAGGCACGACCAAGGCCGGTTGCTGAGGTTTCTGCTAACTGAAAACCCGCGCTGTGGGCGGTGGTGGAAAGCGAGCCGAGTGCGGTGGCAACGGCGAGATAAACGATCTTATTATTTTTCATCTGCTTACTTGTTCGCGGTTTAAAGGGAGGCCTAGAGTAAAAGCTCGTGCGCGCAAATCAATTTAGCGCTGCCAAAATGGATTAAAATAAAATAATAATTTGTAATTTTTTATTTTTCAGTTGAATAATCTAATAAGTTGATGGAATTCGCATCAGGTGAAAGGAAACTCAGCGAACAGCTGTAACGAAAGAGAGGGGAGTTAGCGGGTTGGCTAACGTCGATGATGAGAATCGTCGCTAAAAACAGGCACCTTGTTGTCCAGGAGCCTGTCTGTTAACAGCGTAAGCTGTCGCTGATTATCCGCAGCTTGATACTAGATTGCAGTGGGCGTGAGTTGTTGCTGTAGCTGCTCAGCCAGTGGAGCGGCCTGGCCGCTGGTCTTGCCCACCACGATGACATTGGCCGATTGTACCGGCAGGCTGACCGAGTGCATTGTGCCATCGCTTTTCTCGGCTGGCGCTTGGCTGGCCGATGGCACCACAAACACCGTATAGGTCTGCCCGCTGGCTCGCATCACCATATGCAGTGCGTGTTGGCCACCAAAGCTGCAATGATTAATATAGGTGATCTCGCCTGGCAACTTACTGAAGGCTTTTCCAAAAGGTTGCAATTTGGCGTTCACTTGCTCAACCGTCGCGGCTTCGTTGATGCCCGCAATAAATGTCTGTTCATGATAGTAGTGATCCAGTGCAGTACGATTTAGATCCGGCGTCGTAATGCCCCAATTTAACTGGCCGAGTGTCAGTCCAAACACAAACGCAATGGATGCTGCCATAGCAAGGTACCCGCGAGTTCGGCGCTTGGGTTGCTCGGTATCGTTGGTTTGTGAAAATAGAATTTTATCGGCTAAGTCCTCAGGCACATCAACGCGAAGCGCTTGGTCTATTTTGCTATCGAGATTGGCGACATCCTCGGCATAGCGTTGATGACGAGGAGAGGCCGCCTTCGATGCCTGTAGCTCGGGATCAGACGGGTCGGCCAAAAGACGGCGTCGAAATTCAAGATCGTCCATACTGTTGCCCTCCTGCCGTTGGATTATCAAGCGCTTCTTTGAGTTGTGCACGGGCCCTAAATAAGCGTGTCATCACGGTGTTTTTATTTAAATCTAACAGTTGCGCAATTTCCTCACCGCTAAAGCCGACAATCACTTGGAGCACCAATGGTTCGCGATATTCCGGGGCGAGGGCGGCAATTTGTCGATGTAACCAGCGCTGCTCCATTGAAGCTTCTTGGCTGGGACGGGTTTTATCTTCCCATTCTCCGTCTTGTATATCGATATGATCGTGCTGTTTGCGCTCAAAACGTCGTGCGTTTTCTCGGCGCAAAATAGTGATCAACCAGGCTTTCGCTGCCTTCTCGTCGTGCAAACTGTCCAAGGATCGCCAGGCACGCAGGCACGTCTCTTGAACTAAGTCTTCGGCGATATGTGGATCTTTGGCCAACCAATAGGCATACCGGTAGAGATCACGGTGCCAAGCGCGTACCAATGCCTCGTAGCGGGCTTGTCGAGTCATGCAGGATGAACCTTTTTAATCGATGCGTCCGTCTATAGACCGAGTGATTTGTCATTTAATTTCAGCTTAGGTGAAAAATCGGCACAAGTTTGATCTGTTTCAATATTGAATCCCTGCAAATCGGTAAAGTTAACCCTGTCGTTATCGGCCATGTGTCGACACTCGTGAGGTTGAGTGAACGGCGTTTCCTTTTTGAATGATATGACTTTCTGTTCGGATCTGGGTGCGGGAAAAGCACTGCACACTTCCCAGATTATCGTTTTGCTTTCCAATCTTTTTTGGGGCTCACGCTAGCGTGTAGCCCCTTTTTTTATGCCGTAGTTTCTTTTCAATCTGCTGTTATTAAATCACTCTCGGTACAGGGTACACGGAACTGTGCGCTTGTTGGCAATCTTACCAATCAATTAAAACGGGTGTTTTAAGCTAGTAACAATTTGGTTACAATCCTGGTCAGACCTGTAGAACATCCTAAGGAGCAGTGATGACGTCTCAGCAACATCTTAAAACCGGCAATGGCGATCGTATTGCCATTGTGTCTGGGCTGCGTACGCCATTTGCGCGCCAATCAACCGCTTTCACTGATGTGCCAGCGGTTGATTTGGGCAAAATGGTGGTACAAGAACTGCTGAACCGCAGCAGTATTTCCCCAAAAGACATTGATCAAGTGGTGTTTGGGCAGGTAGTACAAATGCCTGAAGCCCCCAACATTGCGCGAGAAATTGTATTGGGTACGGGGATGGACATTCACACCGATGCCTACAGTGTCACCCGTGCCTGTGCGACCAGCTTTCAAGCCGTCGCCAATGTGGCAGAAAGCATGATTGCAGGCAATATCCAAGTGGGAATTGCCGGGGGCGCGGATTCGTCATCGGTCTTGCCGATTGGCGTAAGCAAAAAGCTCGCCCGTACCTTGTTAGATTTAAGCAAAGCGAAAACCATGAGTAAGCGCTTAAAGCTGCTCAGTAAGCTATCGGTTAAAGATTTAGCCCCTGTACCACCGGCCGTCGCCGAATACTCAACCGGCCTCAGCATGGGGCAGACCGCTGAGCAAATGGCGAAGTCACATCAAATTTCACGGGGCGATCAAGACGCACTCGCACTTCGTTCTCATCAGCTTGCCAGTAAAGCGTGGGATGAAGGCTTGCTCAGTGATGAAGTCATGACGGCGTATCCTGAGCCATACAAAGCGTGGATTGGACAAGATAATAACTTGCGTCCCCATTCCACCCTGGAAGATTATGCCAAATTACGCCCTGCATTTGACCGTAAACATGGCTCTGTGACCGCGGCAAACAGTACGCCGCTCACTGATGGTGCGGCGGCAGTACTAATGATGCCAGAAAGCCGTGCTAAAGCGCTTGGACTCGAGGTCTTAGGCTATATACGCTCCTACGCGTTTTCGGCGATTGGCGTACAAAAAGATATGTTGATGGGCCCTTCGTATGCGACCCCGATGGCGTTAGACCGCGCGGGGATTACGTTGGCGGATCTCACCTTAATTGATATGCACGAAGCGTTTGCCGCGCAAACCCTATCGAATGTGAAAATGTTTGCCTCTGATACCTTTGCCCGTGAGCACCTCAATCGTGATCGCGCCATCGGTGAAATTGATATGGACAAATTCAACGTGCTGGGCGGCTCGCTTGCTTACGGCCACCCCTTTGCTGCTACAGGCGCGCGCATGATCACTCAAACACTGCGTGAGCTGAAACGTCGTGGTGGAGGATTAGCGCTTAACACCGCGTGCGCGGCTGGTGGGCTAGGTGCTGCAATGATCTTGGAGGCAGAATAATGACAACCGATAATACGCAAGCCTTTACGTTAACGATTGCTGATAATCACATTGCTTGGCTGACCATTGATGTGCCTGGCGAGAGTATGAACACCTTGCAAGCGAGTTTTGTCGAGGGCGTTTCAGCGGTGCTGGATCAACTCGAGGGCAATCAATCGATTAAAGGACTGGTGATTCACTCTGGCAAACCGGACAACTTTGTCGCAGGCGCTGACGTGCGCATGCTAGAGGCGTGTGAAAGTGCCGAACAAGCGAGTGAGATAGCGGGGCAAGGACAAGCCTTGTTCTCACGCATTGAAAAACTGCCTTTTCATGTGGTGGCTGCGATTCATGGTCCTTGTTTAGGCGGTGGGTTAGAGTTAGCTCTTGCCTGTCACAGTCGGGTTGCTACTGATTGGGATAAAACGCGACTGGGTTTGCCGGAGGTGCAACTTGGTCTGCTCCCCGGATCGGGCGGTACGCAGCGTTTACCGCGCTTAATAGGCGTCCCCGATGCATTGGACATGATGCTAACCGGTAAGCAGCTTCGGGCGAAGAAAGCGAAAAAACTCGGCGTGATTGATGATTGTGTTCCGAATACGGTTCTACTTGATGTCGCCGAAGCGTTGGCGCAAAAGTCCAAGCCGAAACGGAGCCGGACATGGCAAAGCTGGATGTTAAGCGGAAATTCGGTAGGGCGTAACCTCGTCTTTGATCAAGCGGGTAAAAAAGCGCGTGCCAAAACGCGGGGTAATTATCCGGCAGCGGATGCTATCTTAGCGGTGGTCAAAAAAGGCCTAGATAAAGGACTAAAAACAGGTTTCGCGGAAGAAGCTCGACAGTTTGGCGAGCTGGTGATGACGCCTGAATCAAAGTCATTACGCAGTCTCTTCTTTGCAACGACCGCGATGAAAAAAGAAAATGGCGCGGACGCCGAGCCAGGTCAGGTTGAACGAGTCGGTGTTCTCGGTGGTGGCTTGATGGGGGCGGGCATCGCCCATGTCTCCGTTGCCAAAGCCGGTTACCCCGTGCGAGTGAAAGATGTCAGTGAAGACGGCATTTTAAACGCGCTTCGCTACAGTTACGCGTTGCTCAACAAAAAGCGGAAGCGCAAGCAAATCAGTAAAGCTGAGTTGCAAGCGACCATGATGCAACTGTCTGGTGACACACAAGCCACGACCTTGTCGAATGCTGACGTGGTGGTTGAAGCGGTGTTTGAAGATTTATCGCTAAAACACCGCATGGTGCAAGAGATGGAGTCGATAACAAGTAAAGACGCTATTTTTGCCACCAATACCTCTTCATTGCCTATCCACCAAATTGTCGAAGGCAGCCAGCGGCCAGAGAAGGTTGTTGGCTTGCATTACTTCAGCCCGGTGGAAAAAATGCCTTTAGTCGAGGTAATTCCACACCAAGGGACCAGTGATAAGACGATATCTACCGTGGTTGAGCTTGCTCGCAAACAGGGGAAAACACCGATTGTGGTGGGGGATAGCGCTGGATTCTATGTGAACCGGATTCTTGCCCCGTACATGAACGAGGCGGCGCGTGTGTTATTGGCTGGCGAAACGATTGAACATATCGATAATGCATTGCTCGACTTTGGTTTCCCGGTCGGTCCTATTACGTTGCTTGACGAAGTGGGGATTGATATCGGGGCTAAAATTGCGCCAATTCTCACGCAAGAGCTGGGTAAGCGCTTTGAAGCGCCGGATGTCTTTGATGTGCTGTTAAATGATGACCGTAAAGGGCGTAAAACCGGTAAAGGCTTTTATCGCTACGATGCCAGTAAAAAAGGCAGTAAAGGTAAGCAGGTTGATAAAAAGATCTATAGCTTATTGAACATTAAACTCAATGCGAGTTTGTCGGGTCATGAAGTGGCCCAGCGTTGTGCGCTGATGATGCTGAATGAGGCGGCACGTTGCCTCGACGAGGGCGTCATTCGCTCCGCACGAGATGGCGATATTGGTGCGATCTTTGGCATTGGCTTCCCGCCATTTTTGGGCGGACCGTTCCGCTACATGGATCATATTGGTATTGAACGTGTGGTGAGCTTGCTCCAAGCGCATCAAAATCGTTACGGTGAACGGTTTGCGCCTTGTGAACGCCTGTTGGCAATGGCGAAAGAAGGCGATGTCTTCTATCCCGATACCGAATAAGCGCGTCGCTTAAAAAAGAGCGAGCGCCAAGCAAAAAAACAGGGCCACAAAGCGCGGCCCTGTTTTTTTATATTTTAACGGTAGGTTAGTCTTCACTGCGCCGACATCGTGCGCGGAAAGCCTCAATATCGGTAATCGGGTAAGCGCCGTCTAAGGTGGCATCGTCTTGGTGGTCAATGCCACAGCTGTGCATCACTAGTCTATCGGCGGTTCTTGGTTTTAAGGTATTGACCACAAAGCGTACCATATCAGCGCGTGTGAGCTCAGCCATGGCGTCGGCCACTTGCTCGCGACGTTGATAGTGATAATCTTTGTTGCCAATACTGATCCAGTAACGTTGCGCACGCGCGCGTAAATTATTATCTGGCTCTCGCACCTGGGCGAGTAGGCTCTGTTTGCTGCTCTGCCAACGCGATTCGCTCATCTCCAAGAGCACCATAAAAAACGCATTCAAAAAATCGTCAATCGCTCCCATTAATAACTCAGGGCCTGCCAACGGCGATTGCACGTAGAAAATCAATCCAGGGTGACGATTGAGGGGTAAATTGTTCGCGCCAACCATATAACCAAGTTGTTGTTTAGTCCGTAATTCGTTAAAAAAAGCGGACGACATGAGATGGTTCGCGAGGGTATAGGTCGCCACCGCCTCCGGGTCGGTAGATGCGCTTTGATAATATACCAAGAGTGCGGACTCCGCGTGTCCAAGTGTGCGCTCATAACTGACGGTGCCCACACCGTCGAGCAAGGTCAGCGGTCGTACTGATTCTTGATAGGCTTGCCCTTCTACGCGTAGCGCATCTTTCACGGTGTTGGCCAGTGCTTGTGTATGGTTTAGGTGCCAATTGCCATAAACAAACATATCGACGTGGAGGGTAGCGAGCATGGCCTCGACAAATTCAGGCAGATCGCGCAACGTCACCGTCTCTAAAGCGCTTAAAAGGGCATGATACGGTGGGTTATTGGGTTGTAGTAAGCCAGTCATGCTGTTGTATAGTTGACTGAGTGGTTTATTCTTCTCGGCATTTTCCCAGCTTCGTTTTAGCTGCGCTTTAATCGTTTCAAAGCGTTCGGGATTAAAACTGCGCTGAGAAAATCGCTGTAAAATCAGCTTGAGTAATAAAGGTTGCTTATCGTTAAAGCCACTGAGGGTTAAGGTCACGCCGCCTTGGTGCGCATACAAATTGTAATTCATGCCCGCAATTTCGGCCTGATACGCTTGCTCATTCAATGCTTCTAATAACATCTCAACGCTAAGCCGGGTCATGACAATATTTTTAACCGTCGCGACCGCATGTGGGCTATCAATGGCAATATAGACATGCCCTTTCGGCACGCGGAAGTGTGGCTCTTGGCCATACCAGAGACGAAAGCCTGGCAACGTCTCGATTAAGTGCGGGGTGTCACTTTGGTCGGGCTCAACGGGGAGCGGGTGCAGTGCATCGGCAATGTAGGGGTTTGGATCCGGTAGGGCGAGCGCTGGCGATATCGAGTCTGTTTTCCATTGTGCGATTTGCTTAGCAGAAAACCGTTTGATGGAATAAGGCGTTTGATACCATTCTGCTTGCTGATCATGGCTAAAGCCTTTTGCCACCAGCATCACTCGAACGTTATCGACGCTCATATGCTGCAACATGGTTTGAATTTGAGTGTGATCGAAGTCGGCCATCATATAATCCCCATATAAGAGATCGGCCGGTGCGTAATGGTGCATATTCATGACCAACTGACTCACGGTATCAATAGGGCGAAGTGCGTCTTGATAGTGAAAAGCTAACTCTTGCACTTGCCGCTTTTCCTGATAGCGCCAAGCTTGGACACCGTTCTGTCGAATCAATGCGATCGCTTCAAAAACATGGGTGATGATATCGTCGATGTGGCTTAAGCCCAATTCGGTGAGCGCAAAGCCAAGTGTAAACTCGCGAAAGTCTCGCCCACTGATCCCGCCGCCTGCTGAGAGTGTGTTGATATAGCCTTTATTTTTTAATAATGACATCAGGCTACCCGGGCCTTCATAACCGAGCAGATGGGCAATGTAAGATAAAGGCTTGGTACGATATTGATCAGGGCTTTCTGGCACGGAGAAAGCGAGGGTGAGTTTGCGCACCTCTTTAAGCGGCGCAATGGTGACCCATTGATGGCGCTCGGCCTTGGTCACTAGCGGTGCGTCAACGGTAAGCACAGGATAATCATGATTAGCAATCGCGGCAAAATATTGCTGGGCCAGCGCCTCAAGGTCATCGAGCGATTGTGGTCCGGTGAGCGCAACCGTCATCAAATTCGCACTGTAATTGGCGTGATAAAATGCGATCAAATCATCGCGCACTGATTGATCCGGACGGTCAGCCAATGTTTCTACACTACCGACGGAGAATTTGGCAAACGGATGCTGAGGATTAATGGTTTCTTTGTGAACTTGATAGATACGTCGCACATCATCATTGAGCTTCATGCGATATTCAGCGTCAACTGATTGACGTTCTTTATCCACGGCATCTGCGTCGAAACGCGGTGAAATAAAGAAAGCGCTGAAGCGATCTAAGGCGGGGGCGAACTGATTGGGACGAATATCGAAAAAGAAGGTGGTATTTTCTGTCCCCGTCCAGGCGTTGTTATGGCCACCATGTTGGCTGATAAATCGCTGAAAATCGCCAATCACTGGGTAAGACTCAGTGCCTAAAAATAGCATGTGCTCGAGAAAGTGAGCGAGCCCTTGTCGGTCTACCGGATCATGAAAGTGCCCCACATTGACCGACAAGGCCGCGGCGCTGCGATGCGCCTGTGGATCGTTGATCAGTAAAACACGTAATGCATTAGGCAGCGTGATATAACGGTAGTGTTTGTTGTCGTTTGGGCTGACGTACACAAGCAACTCACTTTTAAAGTAAATAAGTTAAGGTTAAGTATGACTACCACTGACCAGAGTCGCAAACCACTTATTTGGTCTTTGGTGTTTTACCTTGGTAGCATGCAGCAAATCTCAGTATAGAAGTGTGGGTATTAACGCGATGAAATTGATCATAATGCGTCATGGCGAAGCACAAGCTTTCGCGGCCACTGATAGTGAACGCGGATTGACCGCGCATGGCGAGCAACAAAGCCAACAAATGGCAACCTGGCTCCAGCAGCAGCTTAACGGGCAGGCCATTGATAAAGTACTCGTCAGTCCTTATTTACGCGCGCAACAGACATGGCAAGCATGTGCGCCTCTATTGCCTGCCGCTGGCGAAGTACTCACTGAAGAGGGTATTACGCCGTATGGAAACAGCGATCAGGTCCATACGTATCTAAGCGCGATGATAGAGGTAGATAATCCCGGTGTGATTTTGTTGATCTCACATTTACCGCTGGTTGGCTACTTGACCAATGAATGGGTAAAAGAGGGCCAACCGCCAATGTTTGCCACCTCGGCAATGGCGATCATTGACGTTGACACAGCGACGCAACAGGCGTCACTGGCTACCCTGATGTCGCCACGTCAGCTCGGACGCTAACGCTCAGGCACTTCGATTAATACCAAGAGGGCAGCATCGCCACCAAACTCGCGTGGCGCTTGATGAAACGCCATCACGCTGGGATGCTGGGCGAGCCAGAGGGGGATTTTTTCTTTGAGGATGCCTTTACCAATGCCGTGCATCACGCTGGCACAGCCGGTCCCCTCTTTGACGCACTCGGCGAGCATCGCCCCGAGCTCTCGCTTTGCCTCGGTTTGGGTCATGCCATGTAAATCTAAATAGATATCGGGCACATAGACGCCACGACGAAGCCGTTTGACTTCGTACTTAGAGACGTCTTGCCGCGCATAGTGCATGGGCCCTGACTCCGTTAAAAGTGGCTCAAACTGATCGGAGAAATAAAAGGCATGGTCGCTACTTTGCCGCTCAAACTGGCGTTGTTTACGTGGTTTGCTCATCTGGCGTTGTGGCGGGTTTATGGTATCCTGCTCCAACTTTTTTGCGCCTTTGACGGCATCACGGAATAGTGCTAACTCCTCTTCCGTCATCGATGGTTTTTTGCTCATAAAAAAACTGTCTCCGAGGTAATAGGCTCATTGTACAATCAGCCAGCTCAAAATGCTGCTTATTGTACTGACCTAGCGTCAAAGGGCGACCCCAAATTGCATGAAGCCGATGGAGGCCAATGTGGATACGATTTTTACTGAAGAAGTGGTCAGTGAGTTACATACGCTGCAAGACATGCTGCGCTGGACAGTCAGTCGTTTCAATGCGGCAGGGTTATTTTACGGCCATGGCACTGACAATGCTTGGGATGAAGCGGTTCAGCTGGTACTCCCGACCTTATATCTTCCTATTGATGTCCCGTCTGAAACCCGTTTTTCTCGCCTAACAACCAGTGAAAAGCATCGTATTGTTGAGCGTGTGATTGCGCGTATTAACGATAAAACGCCGGTCGCGTATTTGACCAATAAGGCCTATTTCTGTGGTTTAGAGTTCTTTGTCGACGAACGGGTATTGGTGCCTCGCTCTCCGATAGGTGAGCTCATCCAACAAGAGTTTGCCGGTATTTTGCCGCATGCACCGAACCGAATAATGGATCTGTGTACCGGCAGTGGCTGTATCGCGATTGCCTGTGCTTACGCCTTCCCCAATGCCGAGATAGACGCGGTTGATATTTCCACCGATGCGCTCGATGTTGCCGAAATCAATATTCAGGATCACGGCTTGGAAGAGCAAGTGATCCCAATCCGTTCCGATTTGCTTAAAGAAGTGCCACAAGACAAATACGATTTAATTGTGAGCAACCCGCCTTATGTCGATGCAGAAGACATGGACGACTTACCGGATGAGTTCCGTCATGAGCCAGAGCTGGGCCTCGCCGCGGGGACGGATGGATTGAAGTTAGTGCGTCGAATGCTTGCCAATGCGCCGGATTATCTTAGCGAAGACGGTGTGTTGATCTGTGAAGTGGGCAACTCCATGGTGCATATGCAAGAGCAGTATGGTCATTTGCCCTTGCATTGGCTTGAATTCGAGCAGGGAGGCCATGGTGTCTTTATGATTACGCGTCGCGATTTAGTCGCCTGTGCCGATGAATTTGCCCTTTATCGCGATTAATGCGTGCCTTTGCTCGTGTTACTTAGCCAGCCCTTGTGCTGGCTTTTTTCTATTTAGGGGGCGAGTCAGCGGATTTTTTTGCGTCTTTGGTTGCTTTATGGTTAATTGCTAACAAAGTATGCAAAAACACAACAATGCCCATCAGGCAAACAGAGGAAGGCATGGCAGGCAATACGATTGGACAAATTTTTCGCGTCACCACCTTTGGAGAAAGTCATGGCGTGGCGTTAGGCGCTATTATTGATGGCTGCCCACCGGGGTTAGCGCTGACGGAAGCAGACATGCAACAGGATCTAGACCGTCGCCGGCCGGGCACGTCTAAGTACACCACGCAGCGCCGTGAGCCCGATGCGGTCAAAATTCTCTCTGGCGTGTTTGAGGGCCAAACCACCGGCACATCGATTGGGTTGATGATTGAAAACACAGATCAACGCTCAAAAGATTATTCGAAAATCAAAGATGTGTTTCGTCCAGGCCATGCTGATTTCACCTATCACCATAAATATGGCGTCCGTGATTATCGTGGCGGCGGTCGTTCGTCGGCGCGTGAGACAGCCATGCGCGTGGCAGCCGGTGCGGTGGCTAAAAAGTACCTTGCGCAAGAGCACGGCATTCAAGTGCGCGCTTATCTGGCGCAAATGGGCGAGGTCACTATCGATACCGTCGACTGGGCGCAAGTTGAGCAAAACCCTTTCTTTTGCCCAGATGTGAATAAACTTGAGGAATTGGATGCGCTGATCCGTCAACTGAAAAAAGACGGAGATTCAATCGGTGCCAAGCTCACCGTGGTGGCAGAAAACCTTCCTATCGGCCTTGGCGAGCCGGTGTTTGACCGTTTAGATGCCGATATTGCCCATGCATTGATGGGGATTAACGCGGTGAAAGGGGTCGAAATCGGAGATGGGTTTGACGTGGTGAATCAGCGTGGCAGTGAGCATCGTGATGAAATCCACCCGGACGGGTTTGCCTCGAACCATGCGGGAGGCATTCTTGGTGGTATCTCTTCAGGGCAGCCACTGGTCGCGCACTTGGCATTAAAGCCCACCTCTAGCATCACAGTGTCGGGTAAGAGTATTGATGTTCATGGTGACGCTGCCGATGTGGTGACGCGAGGCCGTCACGATCCTTGTGTGGGGATCCGCGCGGTGCCGATTGCCGAAGCCATGGTGGCAATCGTACTGATGGACCATTTGCTCCGTCATCGTGGGCAAGTTGGCCGTTAAAAGCCGGCCCGCCAATTCACACACACCTCATGTATCTTGTTATTTGTTGACGCTCCCCCGTCATTTGTTGGCGGGGCATGTTTGTAACTTTCCCCTATGACTCATAACTATCACGATTTAATTCAACTGTTTAACCAAACCTTTCTCGCGACTTTTAACACCGAGCTGTTACTGGGCGGCGATGAGCCTATTTATCTGCCGGCGAATTCAAATCACCCGCATCACCGCGTGATCTTTGCGCGTGGTTTTTTTGCCTCAGCGCTACACGAAATCGCACACTGGACCATTGCCGGTGAGAAACGCCGTCAACTGGAAGATTATGGCTATTGGTATCACCCTGATGGCCGCGATGCTGACACGCAAGCCGCGTTTGAAGCGGTAGAAGTGAAGCCTCAAGCGATAGAGTGGATCCTTGCGGCAAGCTGTGGCTTTCGTTTTCAAGTCAGCTGCGACAACTTAAGTGGTGTAGAGCCCGATCGCCATGCCTTTGCGGGCAAAGTCCGTCATCAAGTCATTGATTATTTATCTGACGCAGAGGCAAGCTCGGCTTTGCCCGTGCGCGCTAAGCAGTTTTCTGATACCTTGCGAGACTTTTACGGTGTCTCTGCTCTGGGGCCCGATGACTTTACGTTGCCCAGCTAAGGTTAATAAGATGAAAGTTCAAGATTATGAAGCACGCATTTTGGCATTAATCGATGAGATGGTAGACACTGCCTCAGACGATGAATTATTTGCGAGTGGCTATTTACGCGGCCACGTCTCGCTGGCGGCTGCGGATTGTGAGTTAGAGGGCATAGATGAAGTGGCGTCATTAAAAGCGCGCGTGGACACTAGCTTGTCGAAAAATGCGAGTGAACTCTCACCGGGCGATCAACGCTTGGTCGGGGCGCTTTGGGATCTGCTTCAGCAACAAGTCGAAAAATCGGCTTAATACTGCAATACCGCGCTTATTAATAACTGCGCTTTTCAACTCCTGTTCTGCGGTATCCAGTGATTATCAAGCCATCGCCTCGACGATGGCTTGGTTGTTTTTACCCACACTTGCTTGTTTTTACCGGTATATAACTAACCATTCGCTACACCGCTTTACCTTTTAGCAGTTTGCGGACCCACATGCGTCCCGGGTGCAGGGTATCGAGTACTGACTGTGGCAAAGGCAAGGGCTCATCACATAACTGAGCGACGAGGATTTCTGCGGCGAGAGGCGCGGAGGTAAGACCGCGAGAACCAAGCCCCAGAAGGCAATATAGCCCAGGGTAAACAGGGACGGAACCGGCTTTTTCCTTGTCTTTTTGCAGGGTTTGGTAGGCCCAAAGTAGTGCGTCGTAATTACACACATTGCCGATAAATGGCAGGTGGTCGCGACTGGCACAGCGCACACCAACGCGTCCTGTTTCGGCAACAGGTACATGATGAGCCCAATCAGTGTCAATACAGTCGGTTAAGCGCTGCTGGTTTTCAACCTGATCGGCCGATTGAAATTCAAGGTCGGCATTGTTGCGCGCATAGCTTGCGCCTAAGCAATGTTCGCCAGCCTGATTTGCCGGTGTTAAATAGCCCTCAAAACATAACACCGTGTTCAGTGCGCGGAGGTCAGCATTGGTGGGAACATGGCTCACTTGGCCGCGCACGGGGTAAACCGGAATGGGCGCCGTTTGGTCAAAGTTATCCGCTTGGTGCCCATTGGCGATAATCACGTTCTGGTGACACAGCTCACCGTTGGCGGTACTCAGGGTCCAACCATTATCCGTTTGTGTTAACGCATTGATGTGACAATCAAAATGCGCGCTTAGCTGTCCGCGGGTGATAGCGGCACCAATCACGCCTGCGGTAAACTGTTGCGGACTGAGCCAGCCGCCCAGCGGGTAAAACACACCGGCATGCCCAGTTTCTACCCCCACTTTTTCTGTCACTGCGTCTTGGCTTACGCGCATGACCAGTGCCTCAGGAAATGCGCCATGGAGCATTTTTTCGAGCTTAGAGGCGCTTTTCTTGTCATAGCCTAGTTGGGTAACACCACACCAGTCATGTTCAAAGGCAATGCCTTGTTCAGCCTGTTGGCGAATAAACTGCCGAGCAAATAAAAAAGCGGGCGCAAAAAACTGACTCAAGTTGTCGTTGTTGCCATTAAGGAGTGGATAAACCGCTCCTTGCTGATTTCCGGATGCGCCTGCCGCTGGCTGCGGGTCTTGGCAATAAAGCGTGACTTGCTTGCCTCGCTGAAGTAATGCGCTAATCAAGGCTGCACTGGCAATACCACCGCCAATAATGGCAATGTCATCCGCTGTTGCGGCGGATGTGCGCGCATACCAAGGTGGATGGCTGGCAGTGGCTTGGCGAGCAGGCAAAGCGCCCGCTAACATTTCTCGCTTGTGACCAAAGCCTTTTACCTTTTTCATGTCAAAGCCGGCGTCAATCAGTCCACGGCGGACAAAGCCGGCCGCGGTGAAAGTCGCGCAGGTACACTGCTCTCGCGCAAGTCTTGCCATGCCATTAAATAAATCCTGGTTCCACATTTCAGGGTTTTTGCTTGGGGCAAAACCATCTAAATACCAGGCATCAACAATCCCTTTCTGACCTGTTGGTACTTGTGGTAACCAATCTTTAATATCCCCAAACCACAAATCGAGTGTAATCTGACCATCAGCTAATACAATACGTTGACAACCCGCTAACGGTACGGGGTAATGGGCGCGAAGTTGTTCAGCATAGTTTGCAAGCTCGGGCCAAGCTTGATGGGCACGCGCGAGATCTTCTACGGTCAAAGGGTACTTTTCAAAACTGATAAAGTGGAGGTGCGTGACGGTGCTATCAAGGTTAGCATGGCGGAATTGGTCAAAGGCATGCCAGGTGGCGAGAAAGTTTAGCCCGGTCCCAAATCCGGTTTCTGCAATCACAAAGCGTGACTGAGTTGCCGTATGCCAACGTTCGGGTAACTGATTTTGCCCTAGGAACACGTAGCGCGTCTCAGCTAAGCCGTCGTGATTGGAAAAGTAGACGTCGTCGAACTGATCAGCAACAGGCGTACCTGTATCATTCCAGCTGATTTTTGCATGGTCGATTGAGGGAGTGCTCACAAATGCCTCATACACAGGAAAGAGAAGATGGAAATTGTACTGATAGAAAGGAAAGCTGACCACTTATCAGCTTTAAAAACGCTATCATCCACTGCGAAATTAACGTCTAGGAAAGAATCATGAAACGAGCTGTCATTACAGGCATGGGGATTGTTTCCAGTATTGGTAACAACGTCAAAGAAGTGCTGGAGTCGCTCAAAGCGGGGAAATCTGGCATTAACTTCTCTCAGCAGTTTGCAGATATGAAGCTGCGCAGCAACGTTTGGGGGGATCTCAAACTTAACCCAGCCGACCACATTGATCGTAAAAAAATGCGCTTTATGGGGGACGCGGCTGGCTTCGCCTATTTAGCCATGGAGCAGGCGATTGAAGACTCAGGCTTAGCCCCTGAGCAAGTTTCTAATCCGAGAACGGGCCTAGTTGCCGGTTCTGGGGGCGCATCATCGGTCAACCAAGTCACGGCGGTTGATACCTTACGCGAGAAAGGTGTAAAACGCCTCGGCCCTTATATGGTGCCACGTACTATGTCATCCACGGTCTCAGCGTGCTTGGCGACCCCGTTTCAAATTAAAGGGGTCAACTACACCATGAGCTCGGCCTGTGCGACATCGGCACACTGTATTGGCCATGCGCTTGAGCTGATTCAATTGGGTAAACAAGACGTCGTGTTTGCTGGTGGCGGCGAAGAGCTTGATTGGTCACTCACCATGATGTTTGACGCCATGGGCGCACTCTCAACCAAATACAATGATGATCCACAAAAAGCGTCACGTACCTATGATGCCGATCGTGATGGTTTCGTGATTTCTGGCGGCGGCGGTATGCTGGTGGTTGAAGAGCTTGAGCATGCGCTGGCGCGCGGTGCCACCATTTATGGTGAAATTGTCGGCTATGGGGCAACGTCTGACGGCTATGATATGGTCGCGCCATCCGGCGAAGGGGCGGTGCGCTGTATGAACATGGCGATGCAAGATGTTGATGGCGAGGTGGATTATATCAACACCCATGGCACGTCAACGCCAGTGGGTGATGTCAAAGAGCTTGGTGCCATCCAAGAAGTCTTTGGTGGTAAGAGCCCTGCTATTTCCGCGACCAAGTCGATGACAGGCCATGCACTCGGTGCTGCTGGGGCGCATGAAGCCATTTACTCGACGCTAATGCTGGCGCACGGCTTTGTCGCCCCGAGTATCAATGTTGATAACTTGGATCCGGCCGCTGATGGGCTAGATATTGTGACACAACCACGTGAGCAAGCACTCACTCGTGTTATGTCAAACAGCTTCGGATTTGGCGGAACGAACGCCACCTTGGTGATTGAAAAGTATCGCGGCTAATATCGCGCCTATTTTCAGGTTCTCAATGGACCCGGCCACGGCCGGGTTTTTTATTATTGGCCCGACGTGGGGGCATGCTTTTTGGCGGATGTTTTCTTGCATGTAGGGCGATACAATGGGCGTTATTTTTCAGCGCTCGTACGCGACGTTAAAAACAGGATGCTGACCGTGAAAATAGTTGTAGATGAAAACATGCCCTACGCCCAGGCATTGTTTAGCCAATTAGGTGAAGTCGTTGCCTTACCTGGCCGGGCGATCGGTGCGGAAGATATCCAAGATGCCGACGCTTTGTTGGTGCGCAGTGTCACGCATGTTAATCACGCGTTGATTCAAGATGCTAAGCAATTACGCTTTGTCGGTTCGGCTACCGCGGGAGAAGATCACCTTGATTTTGATGCACTGCAAGCACAAGGCGTATATGCCACGGCAGCGCCGGGCTGCAACAAAGTTGGGGTCGCGGAATATGTGATCAGTGCCTTATTGGTGTTGGCGCAACAGCAAGCATTTAAATTGACCGACCGAACCGTCGGTATTGTCGGTGTCGGTCACGTTGGGAGTTACTTAGCTGATCGTTTAGCTGCACTGGGCATTAATACCTTGCTCTGCGATCCGCCGCGTCAGGCGCGTGAGAATCGCGCGGATATGGTGGATATTGATACGCTGATTGCACAATCGGATGTGGTGACCTTTCATACGCCTCTGACGTCGACTGGTGAGCACCCTACTCATCACTTGATGAATCACGCTCGTTTAAATGCACTCGCACCGGGAAGCATTTTGATTAATGCCGCACGCGGCCCGATTGTTGATAATCAAGCGCTTAAGACACGGCTGGCACGAGGCGATATGGATGCAGTTTTGGACGTGTATGAGCATGAGCCCGAGGTCGATCTTGCTTTGGTCGAACGGCTAACCTTTGCAACGCCACATATCGCTGGCTATGGATTGGAAGGAAAAGCTCGCGGTACCACCATGGTGTTTAATGCCTTATGCCAACATTTATCGTTACCACAGCGCGCTGACGCCGCCGAGCTATTGCCGACAGCGCCCATTCCTTCTGTGCAACTAGCCGCGCCTTGGCAGCAGACTGATCTTATGGCGTTAACCCAACTTGTTTATGATATCCGTCGCGACGATAGTGATTTTCGCCGAGCGATGACACAAGCAGGGGAGAACAAACCGGCACAGCGTACAGCCTTTGACCAATTACGAAAAAATTACTGGGATCGACGTGAGTACAGTGCGATCACGGTAGCCGGACACGCTGATTTCGGGTTACAGTCGCTGGCTAAGCTGGGCTTTAGTATTGAGGAGCACGCATGACACAAGCATTTGATGTTGCGGTTTTGGGCGCAACAGGTGCGGTAGGCCGTACCATTATCGACATTTTAGAAGAGCGCGATTTTCCTATTGGCACTCTCCACCTGCTTGCCAGCGAGCGCAGTGCCGGTGAAACCATTACCTTCAAAGGCGAAAGTTTGCGTGTGCAAAACGTCGACACCTTTGATTGGACCCAAGTTCAAATTGGCTTGTTTTCGGCAGGCGCGCAAACCTCCGCACATTGGGCGCCTATTGCCGCAGAAGCAGGAGTGGTGGTGATCGATAATACCTCACAATTCCGCTATGATTTCGATGTGCCCTTGGTGGTACCGGAAGTCAATCCAGCCGCGATTGGTGATTTTCGTAACCGCAATATTATTGCAAATCCCAATTGCTCAACGATTCAGATGCTGGTCGCATTAAAACCCATTTACGATGCCGTGGGGATCGAACGTATTAACGTCTCTACCTATCAATCGGTGTCAGGATCTGGAAAGTCGGGTGTCGACGAACTCGCAGGCCAAACGGTGAAACTGCTCAATAGCCAAGATGCCGAACCTTCGCTCTATAGCAAACAAATTGCTTTCAATTGCTTGCCTCAGATCGATCAATTTATGGATAACGGCTACACCAAAGAAGAAATGAAGATGGTGTGGGAAACGCAAAAGATTTTCGCTGATGAGATGATTGGTGTTAACCCTACTTGTGTGCGTGTGCCTGTTTTTTATGGCCATGCAGAAGCGGTGCATATCGAATGCCGTCAACCCATTGACGCAACAGAGGCGATGGCAATCCTTAGCCAGCACGAGCATATTGAAGTCTTTGAAGGCGAAGAGTATCCAACCCAAGTCAAAGAAGGGACGGGATCAGACAAGGTGCTTGTGGGACGGGTCCGTAACGACATTAGCCATCCAAATGGTTTAAACCTCTGGGTGGTTGCTGACAATGTGCGTAAGGGTGCCGCAACCAACACGGTACAAATTGCTGAAGTCTTAGTGCGCGATTATCTTTAATCGACAGCGTGTGACGATGACAAGAGCGTGATGGTCCACGCATCACCATGTCAATTTGATTGATACCCCATCCGTTGATGGGGTATTTTTTTAGGCATTAAATTTGCACAGATGACGATACGCGAAGTGTGGGCATGCTATCATCGAGGCAAAACTGAGGCAGAGCGCCCACAGTTTGATCGCACAACACACTTTTATATCATCAAACTACAGTTTTTCGCATGGCTTCCGATATAGTTAGATATTTAGTGAGGCCATTTCTGCCATAGGGAGTGCGGGTGTGTCCAACGCACAGCAAAGTGAACAGTCTTCTTCTCAAACGCGATTGACGATAATCTCGCACACAGTGAGGCGGCATCTTCTTGCCGTCGTGGGGTTATTGGCGATCAGTCTCGTCAGTGTGTCTACCTTACCGGTCGAGGCGGCCATTCGTATTCTGGGCCCGCAAGACGAAATGACGACTGAGTCGTCATCCGCACAACAACCGCCTACGGTGCAATCCGCGCAGCAATATGGCCCAACAGGTGCAAACGAAACCTTGTGGTCGATTGCGACGCAAATGCGTCCCAATACACAAGTCAGTGTTTACCAAACATTGGGCGCGATTTTCCGTCTCAATACCGACGCGTTTGCCAATAATAATATCCATCGCTTGCAGCCAGGTAGCACATTAGTGATGCCAACCTTGGAGCAAATCGAACGAGAAAGTACGCAAGATGTCGTAAATCGTCTTGAAATTGATGACGCACGTAAGCAAGCACAAACGACGACACCATTGAGTGATCAAGTCACCCAGCCTGACGCTCAAGCATCAGAGCAAGTCGAACCCGAGCAAGCTGAACCAGAATCGCAACAAAGCGCCTCAGAAACAGAGCAGGCACAGGACGCTGACGCGAGTGAGCCTGAGACACCACAACCTGAAGTGGTAGAAACGTTGCAATCGCAGCTACAAAACTCAGATCAAGAAATGACCCGCTTGGTTGAGAGTAATCATGTGCTCAAAGTGCGCTTATCCGAAGTTCAGTACGAACTGAATGCGCTGAAAGAAAAAATGAGCAGTGATGACGAGTTGAATCAGGAAATACGTGCTTTCCTAGAACAACAACGTCAGCAGCAGGCGAAACAAGAGACGCAGCCTCCCTCTGCGGTCGACTCTTTATTGGATAATCCACTCCTGCTCGCCATGTTCGCGATCATTCCTGGCGCGTTAATTGCCGGTGGGGTTTTCTTCTTCTTGGCGCGTCGTAAGAAACAAAACGAAGAGCATGACGAGCCCGCCTCACTCGACCATGATGAGCTAGATGATATGCCGGTTATCATGGTGCCCGATCCTGAAGATGAGCAGGAAGGGGAGAGTCACCAAGATCAATCTGACGATGAGTTAGAGATCACTGAGGATGGTCGTAGTGATGAAGACGTGGCATTTGGTGATGACACGGTATTCGGTGATGACACGGACCTTGATGATCTCAATCTTGACGATGAACTGGACGACATGTCTGGTAACGAATCGAGCGTTGCGCCAACCAGTGACGATGCCATTGGACTCGAGGACATGGAGCGTGCGTTAGATGAATTGGCGGATACACCGCCTGCCGATACCGAAACGTCGACCGACAGCGAAAGTGAAACCGACGACGCAGCCCTCCCTGAAGAGGAAATGAGCTCAGACGAGGCGCTTGCAGCAGAGTGGGCGAAAGCGCTAGAAGAAGGTAACGACAGTGATGTAGACGACATTGATGCCTTGCTCGCCGGGGAATCGGGCACTGAATCTACGTCGGAGGAACCCTCTGAGTCCACGCGTGAATCAGAAGCAAACGTAGAGAGTGATACTGAGGCGACATCGGATGATAACCCTGAATCAAGCGAAGAGTCGGAAGAGCAAGCACCGAATGATGCATTATTTGACTCAGCCCTTGCCGATGAGCCAGCGTTAGATCTCAGCCAAGAAATTGATTTATCAGATGATGACGACGAAGACAGCGTTTCGCTCGACAACACGACCGAGCTTCTTGATGAGCTTGTCGGTGATGATGATGACGATGATGATAGCTGGTTGAATGATCAAGATGATACGGAGACTGAGTTTGATGAAAGCAGTGATGCTTTACTGGATGAAGTATTAGACAACGATGATCCGCACCTTGAAGACTCTGACGCCTTGTTGGAGGAAGTGTTAGGTGACGACGACGAATCCGATCCACTTGCGGAGGAAGATGATCCTGCACTGTGGGAAGAAGCTGAAGACAGCGATCCTAATGAAGCGGAACTCGAAAAACTGCTTTATGAATCAGAGGGTGAACCAGAGCCTGATCCTCGTAAAGCAGAACAGCCCGCAGAGCCCGAGACTGACGACGACGCACAGGGTGACACGGATGAAGCGCCAGCCGATGACACTGCAGAGCCCGAGGCCGAAGCTCAGGATGATACGGATAGAATGTCAGCCGAGGATACCGCGGAACCCGAGGCCGAGGCTCAGAACGATACAGATGAAGCACCCGTCGCCGACGAGTCGCCAGCAGATCAACAGCCTGAACAAACGGCTGAGCCGGATGACGCCGCCGAGGTTGAAGACACATCCGACACTGTGCCCGAAGAGCCAGTCGATGACGCTGCAGAGCCCGAGACTGAGGACGATGCACAGGATGACACGGACGAAGCGCCAGTCGATGACACCGCTGAATCCGATGCACAGGATGACGTGGACGAAGGTCCAAT
>NZ_JABWMG010000009.1:0-146331 GCF_013366455.1 Salinivibrio sp. EAGSL
TGATCAGCCAGTAGACGCTCAACCCGAAGAAACGGCTGAGCCGGATGACGCCGCCAAGATTGAAGACACATCCGACACTGCACCTGAAGAGTCAGTCGATGACACTGCAGAGCCCGAGACTGAGGACGATGCACAGGATGACGTGGACGAAGCGCCAGTTGATGACACTGCAGAGCCCGAGACTGAGGACGATGCACAGGATGACACGGACGAAGCGCCAGCCGATGACACTGCAGAGCCCGAGACTGAGGACGACGCCCAGGATGACACGGACGAAGCGCCAGCCGATGACACTGCAGAGCCCGATACTGACGACGATGCACAGGATGACGCGGATGAAGCGCCCGTCGCCAACGAGCAGCCTGATCAAGGCGAAAACCTCGATGATATTAAAGAGGAAGATTTACTCGATTTAACCAATCTGCCTGAATATGACGAAGAAGCCGCACTGGCAGATGCAGAACCGGTTGACGAAGAAGAACAAGCTGCACTTGATAGCGTGCCAGAGCCAGAGCCAGAGCCAGAGCCAGAGCCAGAGCCAGAGCCAGAGCCAGAGCCCACCTCAAAAGAGGAACGTGATTACACGTTTGATTCTCTGTCGTTAGACGATTTGGGTGAGTTTGATGAAAACGATGCGCTAGGGGCGGCACTCGATGAACAACGAGAGCTCGAGTCTTATCTCAATGAGCAGCAAGACAACGCGCCAACCTCTGAGGCGCCCGAGCGCGATACACGCAATATCAGTGATCTGGATGACGATGATCACCAGGTAGGTGGTCTGAATATGGAGGCCTTGCTATCGGAATCCGATGACGATGAGCCTCTCGATCTTTCCGCTTTATCCGACGAAGAAGCAGCGGTTTGGCAAGCCGACAATGAACCAGAGCCAGAAGCCGAAAGTGAAGATTGGAGCCAACAACCCGCCATTGATCCGGCCTCGCTTGAAACCTTTGAACTGGAACAGGCCTTGGATGATGATCTGCTCGGTGAGGGTGATGCTGAAAGTGAGCTTATCGGCGAAGAGCAGGAAGATGACGACTACATTAGTATCGAAGAGCTTATGCGCGATGACGGCTCGACGCCAGATATTGATCCCGATAAGGCGGAGATGAACCTTGACGTAGGGTTGGATGAATTCCCTGATGTGTTAGAAGACATTAGTGCGATTGATGTTGATGGCGACACCGCCAGCACAGAGGCATCGACCAATCTCGACTTGGCGAAAGCTTACTTGGAAATGAATGATATGGATGGCGCGATTTCCTTATTAGAAAAAGTGATTCAGTCAGGCAATAAGGCCTTGCAGCAAGAGGCTCGGCAACTGCTTGAACAACTTAGGTGACACCACAATCAGGTAGCACAGGCTACCTGATTGCTTATTAGGCCTCAGAATAGACAGTCGATGTTAAGACCTGCAACAGGCCGGCTTTATGGGTATAATGCTGCGCCTTGTTGAGCAGTAACTAAAAAGGCACAGGCATGAGATTCGCGTTAGGCATTGAATATGACGGCGCCCAGTTTTACGGTTGGCAAAGGCAACGAGAAGTCACCAGTGTCCAAGAACATTTGGAAAAGGCCTTGTCGACCGTCGCTAATCACCCTGTGGCAGTACAATGTGCGGGGCGTACCGATTCGGGAGTCCACGGCACCGGACAGGTGGTGCATTTTGATAGCGATAGCCAACGGCCATTAAAAGCCTGGACGATGGGAGTGAATGCAAACTTGCCTGATGCGATTGCCGTACGTTGGGCCACGCCTGTTCCAGACGATTTTCATGCGCGATTCAGTGCGACAGCACGCCGCTATCGCTATGTGATATACAACCACTCTTTGCGTCCAGCGATACTGGGTAAAGGTATTAGTCACTATCATAGCGAGTTGGATGAAACCTTAATGGCGCGAGCGGGTCAGTACTTACTAGGTGAGAATGATTTCTCGTCATTTCGTGCGGCACAATGTCAATCTCACTCGCCATGGCGGAATGTGATGCATTTATCTGTCACGCGTCAGGGGCGGTTTATCGTGATCGATATAAAAGCGAATGCCTTTGTGCATCACATGGTGCGCAATATCGCGGGCAGCCTCATGGCTGTCGGTCGTAAAGAACAGCCGCCAGAGTGGATCGCATGGCTACTGGCACAAAAAGATCGCACCTTGGCGGCCGCGACGGCCAAAGCGGAAGGTTTGTATTTGGTCGAGGTGGATTATCCGGATCAATATGGCTTACCACGCCCGCCGATAGGGCCTTTGTTTTTGCCCGATCAGGTGATGGAATCCGAGAGCATACTCGGCGCAAAGCGTACGGAGACAGAATAGGTAGTACCAGTTTTTTATCCCAAGTCTGGCAGACTTGTGATTTAATTCGGTCTAATTTGTTACGAATCCAAGATGGTTGTCTAATTGTGATAGCCATGACTAAGTAAAGGTTGTCCATGAGCTGGCTAGAGAAAATATTAACCAAAAGTAATATTGGTTCATCACGCAAGGCGTCGATCCCTGAAGGGGTTTGGACCAAGTGTACGTCGTGTGATCAAGTACTTTATCACGCTGATGTCGAACGTAATTTGGAAGTTTGTCCCAAGTGTGACCACCATATGCGTATGCCAGCACGCCGTCGTCTGGATGTTTTTTTGGATCCTGAAGGACGTGAAGAGATTGCCGGTGAACTGGAGCCTAAAGACGTATTAAAATTTCGTGATTCGAAAAAGTATAAAGATCGCCTGTCAGCCGCGCAAAAGTCCAGTGGGGAAAAAGATGCACTCGTGGTCATGAAAGGCAGTGTGCTAGACGTGCCCGTGATTGCTTGTGCGTTTGAATTTAAGTTCATGGGCGGTTCGATGGGCGCAGTCGTCGGCGCTCGGTTTGTTAAAGCGGTCGAGCACGCGATCGAAAACCATTGTGGCCTGGTGTGTTTTTCGGCCAGTGGTGGGGCGCGCATGCAAGAAGCCTTGATGTCATTGATGCAAATGGCGAAAACCAGTGCGGCACTTGAGCGTTTATCGCGTCACAACTTGCCATTCATCTCGGTACTCACTGATCCAACTTACGGTGGGGTGACCGCGAGCTTTGCTATGCTCGGAGACATTAATGTCGCAGAGCCAAAAGCGATTATCGGTTTTGCTGGCCGTCGTGTCATTGAGCAAACCGTACGCGAGAATCTGCCAGACGATTTCCAAACCAGTGAGTTCTTGCTTGAGCATGGTGCGATCGACATGATTGTTGATCGTCGTGAGATGCGCCAGCGTTTGGCGGGCCTATTGGCGAAGCTGGGTAACATTAAGTCGCCATTAGTCGTCGATGTTGAGCAAGATAAACCTCAACCTCCAGAAGAGCCTGAAGTGGCACCTTCCTCTCAAGAGCAATAATTGACCGTGTTCCATGGCGTTATCCTTGGTATCATTTGCCCATCATCGAGTAACTGACCAAGTCAATGTCTGAACTACAGCATCCAACAGCCACATCCTCAATGGATACGTGGCTGTCTTATCTAGAAAATATCCATACCAGTGCCATCGATCTTGGCCTTGAACGCGTCGCGGCAGTTGCGGAGCACGCCCAATTGACCAAGCCTGCGCCTAAAGTGATTACCGTTGCAGGGACCAATGGCAAGGGGACCACCTGCGCCTTATTAGAGGCAATATTACAGCACGCGGGTTACCGTACGGGGGTTTACAGCTCACCACATCTTATTCATTACAATGAGCGGGTCCGTATCAATGGCGACGTGCTGGCCGATAGTGAGCATACTCAAGCGTTTGAGGTAATTAACCAGGCACGTGGCCAAACCAGTCTGAGCTTTTTTGAATTTGGTACCTTAGCCGCGTTACAGCTATTTAAACATCATGCGCTTGATGTCGTGATCCTCGAAGTGGGTCTCGGTGGCCGTTTAGATGCCACCAATGTGGTGGATCATGACGTATCAGTGATCACCAGTCTCGCGCTCGATCATTGTGATTGGCTGGGCAATGACATTAATCAGATTGGCTATGAAAAAGCAGGCATATTCCGGAAAGATAAACCGGCGATATGTGGTCAGCCTGCGCCACCTGCGAGTGTTGCCGCGCATGCTGATGCGATTGGCGCGGAATTAAATCAGTTAGGCTATCAGTACCACTATGCCATGACAGGCGATACGTGGCGTTGGGCGGTCGGTGCTTTTGAACTGACAGAGCTACCTATTCCGACTATTCCGCTACAAAATGCGGCAACGGCTTTAATGGCGCTGGGCGTCGCTGACCTCGACATTGCTGATACACACATTACTGAGGGATTAGCGTCTGTCGCGGTTACTGGTCGGATGCAAGTTATTGCTGACGCCCCTTACACGATTTTTGACGTCGCCCATAATCCGCATGCTGCCGCTTACCTAGCAAAGAAACTCGCTGAGCAAAAAGCGAGATTGACAGGACGCGTGCATGCTGTGGTGGCGATGTTAGCAGACAAAGATATAGAGGGTACCTTAGCCTGTTTTGATGGCATTGTGGATTGCTGGTACCCCGCTTCTTTAGCCGTACCTCGTGGCGCGTCAGCCGATAAATTGCCGGTGGTGGCATCAATGCAATTCAGCTCACCGAGTGACGCCTATCAACATGCGTTGAGTCAGGCTGAACCTGAGCGAGACTGTGTGGTCGTATTTGGGTCGTTCCATACCGTTGGGCAGGTGATGGAAACGCTTAATTAAAACGGAGTCATTGTGGCCAGTAAGTTACAAAAAAGAGTGGTCGGCACCCTAGTGTTAGTCTCTATCGGTGTGATAGTGCTACCTGATGTGCTCGATGGCAAAAAAGAGCATTACCAAGAAAACTATCAAAGCATCCCCCTGCGGGATGACTTTGATGGCACAGTGAGCCAAATGCCGGTTGAAGAACCCGAGGTGATTGAGGTGACAGCGCCCGATACCCAGGTAAACGATACGCGTTCAGCTGACACAAATGCGCAGGCTGAGACGGAAAAAAGTGACCCAACGCCCACGCCATCAAGTACAGCGTCAGTCAACGACGGAGACAGCGCATGGATGATCCGTTTGGGGACCTTCCGTAACCAAGAGAATGCTCGTCGCTTGGTTAAGCAATTACGTGACAAAGGGTATCAAGCACATATCTTACCCAGAGACATTCAACCCGGTGACTTAGCAAAAGTGGTCGTCGGGCCACATGTTTCTAAAACCACACTCGAATCGCAACTGACTGATCTGCAATCGCTGACAGGATTGAAAGGACAGTTGCGCAAATTTGACCCACTTACCCAATAAGAAAACGTTTGCGTGAGCATTTTTTCTGTTAGAATGCGCACGTCTCGAGCAAGTGAATACGATGAATTGGATTGATTATCTTATTATTGGCGTCATTGGTTTTTCGGCGTTAGTGAGTGTGATTCGAGGCTTTGTAAAAGAAGCCTTGTCATTAGTGATTTGGTTTGGGGCGTTTTTTATTGCCAGCCAATTCTACACGCAGCTAGCGGTGTATTTGACCAATATCCAAGATGCGGTTATCCGTAATGGTAGTGCTATCGCCTTGTTGTTTATTGCCACCTTATTGGTCGGCGCAGTAGTCAATTATGTGATTGCCCAGTTAGTAGAAAAAACGGGATTGTCTGGCACGGATAGAGTGCTTGGTATGGTGTTTGGCAGTGTGCGCGGCGTGTTAATCATCGCGGCGGTGCTTTTCTTCCTCGATGCCTTTACATCGGTCGCCAACAACCAAGCGTGGGGACAATCGCAACTTATTCCTAACTTTGCGGTAGTGATCGAATGGTTCTTCCACTATCTCGAGAACAGTTCCAGTTTCTTACCTGAGATCGCAGGATCTTAGGCTGATATTCGCGTAACAAGGAATCGCTGACATGTGTGGTATTGTTGGAATCGTTGGTAACACTCCGGTCAATCAGTCCATTTACGATGCACTGACTGTGCTTCAACATCGAGGACAAGATGCAGCCGGCATTGTCACTATCGATGACAATCGTTTCCGGCTTCGAAAAGCCAATGGGTTAGTCCAGGATGTGTTCCAACTGAAGCATATGCAGCGCTTGCAAGGCCAGGTTGGAATAGGGCATGTAAGGTATCCAACAGCGGGCAGCTCTAGTGCATCAGAAGCACAGCCTTTCTATGTCAACTCGCCGTATGGGATTACTCTCGCCCACAATGGTAACTTGACCAATGCTGAGGCGTTGCGCCAATCTTTATTTGAAAAAGATCGTCGTCACCTTAATACAACGTCTGACTCTGAAATTCTCCTCAATGTCCTTGCCCATCAACTGTCGACTGCGACTTCTCATCCTCTTACTGTTGATGATATGTTTACCGCGGTGAAAGCGGTCCATCGACAAGTCTCCGGCGCTTATGCCGTTGTGGCAATGGTGATTGGGCATGGCGTTATCGCTTTTCGTGATCCTAAAGGCATCCGCCCGCTTTGTTTAGGGAAGCGCGATACGCAAACAGGTACCGAGTATATGGTTGCGTCTGAAACCGTTGCATTGGATGCCGTGGGTTTCGATTTCGTGCGTGATGTCTCACCCGGAGAGGCGGTTTATATCACCTTAGAGGGACAACTTCATACCTGTCAGTGTGCGGACTCACCGAGTCTTAACCCTTGCATCTTTGAGTTCGTTTACTTTTCTCGTCCCGACTCATTTATCGATAAAGTATCCGTTTATGGGGCCCGTATTCGTATGGGTCAAAAGCTTGGCGCTAAAATTCAGCGCGAGTGGGAAGACGTGGATATTGATGTCGTCATTCCTATCCCTGAGACATCTTGTGATATCGCGTTAGAAATTGCGCAAGTGCTAGGTAAACCCTACCGACAAGGCTTTGTTAAAAATCGCTACGTAGGTCGTACGTTTATTATGCCGGGGCAGCAGATGCGTCGAAAATCCGTACGTCGTAAACTCAATGCCATCCGTTCAGAGTTTAAAGACAAGCGCGTACTCTTGGTCGATGATTCGATCGTGCGAGGCACAACCTCAGAGCAGATCATCGAGATGGCACGTGAAGCAGGCGCCAAAGAAGTTTATATGGCCTCCGCGGCCCCCGAAGTGCGCTTCCCCAATGTCTATGGCATTGATATGCCGACCGCCAACGAGTTGATTGCTCATGGTCGCGAAGTGGATGAAATTGGCCAATTAATTGGTGCCGATGGCTTGGTTTATCAAGATCTGCCTGATCTCGTCGCCGCTGTTGGTGAGGCCAACCCAGCGATTGAGCGCTTCGAAACATCGGTGTTTAGTGGCGAATATGTCACCCAAGATGTGGATCAGGCGTACCTCGAGTATTTACAAAGCTTACGTAGTGATGATGCTAAAACTGTACGAGAGCAGCAACAAGAGCTTGCGAACTTAGAGATACATAACGAAGATTAAACAAATACGCCGCGAGATTATCGCGGCGTATTTGTCTTTTTAGCGAGAGAAGGTCTTAGTGTGTGAAAACAGGCCCCATGCCGACATTCCACAGAATCACGGAGGCGGCAAGGATAGCGACCAACAGGACTAAGCCGCAGGTGACGACGGAGCTTGCATAAATAAAACCGCGCTCTTCAGGGATCTCCATGAGTATCGGCACGCCGGTATACAGCAGATAAACGGAATAAGCGACACCGATCAAGCCGACAATCATGACAAACCATACCACCGGATAGAGCGTTGCAAGCCCGACCATAAAAATCGGCGTCGCCGTGTAAGCGGCCAGCTCAAGGCATTGCGTATAGTTAGGCGCAGAGCCAAATGTTCGACTCATCCACAAGGTTAGGTAGGCAAGGGCAGCAACCCCACCGAGTAACGCTAAATACATAGCACTGGCAATAAAAAGCGCGCTTTGTGGCGTCATGAAAATGGGCTCTCCCGCGCCGATTTGCCAGCCGATATTGACACTCGCGTAGTAGGCACACACAGGTGGGATCAACGCTAACAATAGCGCATGTCCGATGCTACTTGAAACGCCCTCGTGTCGTTCGCCAATTGTTTTCCATTCTTTTTTGGGATGGGTATATAACCCGACTAAGTGACCTAAAATCATAGTAACCCCGCTCGTTATTCCCTAAATATAAACAAAGGTGCAATGGTCGGCGCACGACAGCTGGGTAACGGCTAGCTCGGCTGTGCGAAGACAGATGCCCAAATCTTCTTTCCTTACCTAACGAATAGCTCTTGACATCATAATTGGCAAGTTTTGTGCGCTATAACAACCTTCCTCACGAGGCAAAGGGCGAAGTCGCTCCGAAATAAAGCGAGGAAAATATGCATTATGTGATGATTGTCATGTATTAATTGTTGAACATCTCACTTTTAATACAGAGTGGCGTACCCTGGAGTGTTGCTGATTTTTAAGTGTTTTTATCGTACTCCTTGTTGTACGTTAAGATGCATGTGAGTTTATATTGATAAAATTGTTATTTTAAACAGCTGTTTATTGTTCGCTATCAAATTAAATATCATAAGCAGGCACGGGGTGTCTGAGTTCAGCTACGATTAGTACAGAGCGATTTAAAACAGCCGCTGCTTTGCAGTCCGGGAGGAGAGCGTCGTGTTGCACAGTAAAGATATTTTAATTGTTGAAGATGATCCCGTCTTTAGTCGAATGATTGCCTCGTTTCTTGAAAGAGAAGGTGCGACGGTCCGTGAAGTAGAAAATGGGCTAGAAGGGCTACAAGCATTGAGGCAATCCATCCCTGATTTACTGATCAGCGATCTTTCCATGCCGGTCATGACGGGGCTTGAGTTCGTTGAGGAAGTGAGTCTCGAATACCCGATGCTGCCCATGATTGTGATTTCAGGTACCGGAGGCATGGCCGACGTTGCCCAGGCGCTTCGCTTTGGAGTAAAGGATTTTTTACTCAAGCCCATTGAAGACATCAAATCGGTTAAAAAAGCCATTGAAGCGGTGATTGATGATGCCAACGATGATGTGCATGCCAGTGATGACTTTAGTCAACAGTGGTTTAAAGTGAGTGGAGATGCGGACAAAGGCGCCTCAGAAAGCGAACTAAAATGGCACCTTGATGCGCTACGTCATAATCCTGGCAGTGCGCGAGAGTTGCTGATGGGGTTGATGCCTGAGCCAGACTCACAACAAGGCGCGTGGCGTTTGTCATATCACTCGCTGCAATCGGCAGACGCCAACCCTATTGTGCTCGATTATGCTTGGCTGCTCGGCGGGAAAATGGCGTTCTATGTGGTTGACTCAGCGTCAGCTGAAGAAGATGGGACGGCAACGACTTTGATGATTCGGGCCTTTTTTAATGATTTTGTCCGCTCAAGTGATGTGAATGAACGCGGATTCCTGACGCTGGTAAAACGGATTGAAGATGCGATTCGTGCATCGGCTTATACATCACCGGTCCGTGCCATGTTTGGTGTCTTAAACATGGTTGATAGCCAACTTGATATTCTGCCAGCAGGTTTAAAAGCCACGATTGATAGTAGCGGAACCACGAAATTAGTTCGTAGTGAGCATTGGCTAGGTCGCGATGCCTTTAGCAGTGAATTCCAAACTGTGGATATGCAATCAGGCGATGCGCGTGTGTCTTTAAACGAAGTCGGCCTGAATAGCTTTAGCGTTGATATTCAAAAGATTGCCTAATATAGGCCATCAATGATTGTGGTGTCCTGTCATCTCCATATCACCAGTTCAAGCGATGCACGTCCCGCTCTGCTTGCTGGTGATGATTTACATCCGTATACTCACGTCGCTCTGGATGGGTTGTTACCTTACCTTCGATAGATATCAGGGACAGATCGGCATGAAACATTGGTATTTACTTTATTGTAAACGCACGGAACAACAACGTGCGGAACAAAACTTGAAGCGGCAAGGCGTGGACTGTTACTACCCGATAGTCACAGTCGAAAAGTTGCGTCGAGGCAAATACCGGCAAGTTGAAGAACCGCTCTTTCCGAATTACATCTTTGCTTGTTTTGATCCTGAATCGGTTCAATACACGTCTGTTCGCTCTACACGTGGCGTTGTTGATTTTGTTCGCCAAGGTGCGAAGCCAATCCACGTCGATATTCAATTAATTCAACACTTGATGATGATGGAAGACAGTGATGAGCAACGAGAATTACTGTATCAAGGCTTTAAGCCTGGTCAAAAAGTGACCGTTGAGAGTGGCCAGTTTGCTGGGGCTGAAGCGATTTTTAAAGAAAAAGACGGCGAAAAACGCTGTATCCTTTTAATCAAAATACTCAATCAACAAACAGAATTACGGATCAATAACTCAGATATAAAAGCGTCATGCTAAGCGACTTACGCGTCGTAGAACGTGCCGATAGGTCGTTGTATCAGGCCAAAAAAGATGGGCGAAATCAATGTGTGAAAGCTAATCAAATTGACTTCGCCACCTTGTGATGCTAGCCAACGTCGTGATACTGCTCGCACGCCATGAGTGTGTTTTCAATCAAGGTGGCGACTGTCATAGGGCCGACCCCGCCAGGTACAGGGGTGATATGACTGGCTCTTTCATACGCGACATCGTACTCAATATCCCCGATTAATTTACCGTCATCCATGCGGTTGATGCCCACATCAATCACGATTGCCCCGGGTTTTATCCAATCGCCAGGGATGAACTTAGGTTTACCGACCGCAACCACGAGCACATCGGCTTGTCGAACATGCGTTTCTAAATCTTGGGTAAATCGATGGCAGGTGGTGGTGGTGCAGCCGGCGAGCAACAGCTCCAACGTCATCGGGCGACCGACAATATTGGATGCTCCCACAACCACAGCATGTTTACCACGTAGCGGTACATTATAACGATCGAGAAGAGTAATAATTCCTTTCGGCGTGCACGAGCGTAGTGTCGGCATACGTTGGCACAAGCGGCCCACATTAAAAGGATGAAAACCATCTACATCTTTATCTGGGCGGATTCGTTCCAATACGGACGTGGCATCAATCCCCGCCGGCAACGGCAGTTGAACGAGAATACCATCAATGCAGTCATCGTCATTCAAAGTGTCAATCAACGAGAGTAGCTCATGCTGTGAGCAAGAGGCTGGGAGGTCATAGGAGCGTGATACAAATCCGACTTCGTCACAGACTCGGCGTTTACTCCCCACGTAAACTTGTGATGCAGGGTCCGATCCGACCAAAATAACGGCTAAACCAGGTGCGCGGCGACCTGCCTCTGTGCGGGCGGCGACGCGTGCAGCGACCTCACGACGCACCGTTTGCGCGATCAGCTTTCCATCAATCAATTGTGCGGCCATAACTATCCTTTGGCTAAAGCAATATTCGTCAGTATTGTGACAAAAATCGCGGCTAAAAGCTATTACGCAAACGTTTGCTTTGGTTTTGATGGCGGAATATGCCAGATATCCTATTGAGAGAGAATATCACGTCATTGTCTAGCCCTTCGCGTCATTAGGTTGGCAAAGTGGCTCAAAAAAGCGATAGACGGTGATTGACAATAAAATGGCGCGGTTTTGAGCAACTAGGTCAACATTTTAGGGAAAAGCGTTGACGGGACCTGACGTCGCTTTATAATCCACGCTGCATATCGTTATTGCGCCCTTAGCTCAGTTGGATAGAGCAACGGCCTTCTAAGCCGTGGGTCACAGGTTCGAATCCTGTAGGGCGCGCCATTCTTATGCGTCTCCCCGTATTTGCCTTGTCTGAGTGCTCTGAAAATAATCAATCGCGCATAAAACAGTAAAATCTGTGATCTTACGCGGTTGAATTGTGAGATATCACCCCAATTTCGATATTGAAACGCCATCGGTTGCCCCTTGTCTCGACTCAGTTGACGGGTGCCGCTATAATAGCGCGTCTTAATTTTCAGTCTCGGATGAGATAGCTCGATACGCCAATTGCGTGTATCCGGATTCGCAGGGGCTATGACGGACTCATAGCTCGGATGATGCCACCAGTCAAACTGGTAAACATCACTCAGTACCCCTGAGTAAATTTGAGGTTAAATTTATAATGCAAGTTACCGTTGAAACCACCGAAGGCCTTAAGCGCCAAATGACCATCACAGTGCCTGCTGCCAATATCGATGATGCAGTCACTAAAGAGCTACGCAATATCGCTAAGAATCGTCGTTTTGATGGTTTCCGTAAAGGTAAAGCGCCATTGAAAATGGTGTCACGTATGTACGGTGATACCGTGCGTCAAGACGTGCTGGGCGAAGTGATGCAGCGTCACTTTATTGAAGCGATGATCCAGGAAAAAGTGAACCCAGCGGGCGCACCAACCTTTACCCCTGTAGAGAACGAAGCAGGAAAAGATCTGGTATTTAAAGCTGACTTTGAAGTGTATCCAGAGGTTGAGCTACAAGGCCTAGACGCGATCAGCGTCGAAAAGCCAAAAGCGGACGTGCAAGAAAGCGACGTTGAAGAAATGCTCACCACCTTGCGCAAGCAACAAGCGAGCTGGGTAGAAGCAGAAGGTGAAGCGAAAGATAACAGCCGTGTGACGCTGGACTTCGTCGGCACCATCGACGGTGAAGAATTTGAAGGCGGCAAAGCCGAAGGCTTCCAGCTAGAAATGGGTCAGGGTCGCATGATCCCAGGCTTTGAAGACGGTCTTGTCGGCAAAAAAGCCGGCGAAGAATTCACCATCGACGTGAACTTCCCTGAAGACTACCATGCTGAAAACTTGAAAGGCAAAGCGGCTCAGTTCGCGATTAAACTGCATCAAGTAGAAGAGCAAGAGCTACCCGAGCTAACAGAAGAATTCGTTCAGCGCTTCGGCATTGCAGATGGCAGTGTTGAAGGCCTGAAAGCGGAAGTACGCAAAAACATGGATCGCGAACTCAAGCAAGCGATCAAAAACAAGGTAAAAGAACAAGTACTGGACGGTCTGGTTGAGCAAAACCAAATCGACGTACCGTCAGCCTTGATTGACCAAGAAATTGGCACATTGCGTCAGCAAGCGGCACAACGTTTTGGTGGCAACATGGATAGCGCTTCTCAGCTACCGCGTGAGCTATTTGAAGAGCAAGCGAAGCGTCGTGTTAGCGTCGGCCTGCTGCTTGGCGAAGTGATCAAGTCTGAAGAGCTTAAAGCCGATGATGAGCGCGTTAAAGCACTGATCGAAGAAATGGCGTCTGCGTATGAAGACCCATCAGAAGTTGTCGCTTACTATGAAAAAGACGAGAAGCTGATGGAAAATATGCGTAACGTTGCGCTTGAAGAGCAAGCGATCGATGCGTTATTAGCAAAAGCAACCGTTACTGAAGCTGAAGTCGGTTTCAGTGATCTAATGAACGCTTCTCAGCAAGCGTAATTCGGATTAAAAAACGTCTGTGTTTTATTGACACTGCGTAAACGTATCTGCTTACAATGGCCCTAATGACTTGTCATTCGGGCCATTTTTTCCATCTATTGGTCGCAATGGTGATGAAACCAATCGACGTTAGAGAGCCTTGTTTTTAAGTAAAAACTCTCGATGGATCATCAAGCTGCATACACCGATATAAGATTTTAGTGACCTGTTACAGCATTTTGTGCTAAACCTTGGTTAAGGCAAGAGTGATAACAAATTCGATTAGGGATATTACGTTATGAGCCATCAAGATAGAAATGCCATGCCACCCATTACGGACGCCCTTGTCCCTATGGTGGTGGAACAAACCTCGCGCGGTGAGCGCTCTTACGATATTTACTCTCGCCTACTCAAAGAACGCATTATCTTCCTGACAGGGCAAGTGGAAGACCAAATGGCGAACTTGATTGTGGCGCAGATGCTGTTCTTGGAATCTGAGAACCCAGAAAAAGACATTTATCTGTATATTAACTCACCAGGCGGCGTGGTGACTGCGGGGATGGCGATTTATGACACCATGCAGTTTATTAAACCGGACGTGAGCACCTTATGTACAGGCCAAGCCTGTTCGATGGGCTCTTTCCTGCTTGCGGGTGGCGCCAAAGGTAAGCGTTATTGTTTACCAAACTCGCGCGTGATGATTCACCAGCCGCTAGGGGGCTTCCAAGGCCAGGCGTCTGATATTGAAATTCATGCGCAGGAAATGATCAAAACGAAGCACCGTCTCAACACTATATTGGCTGAACATACTGGCCAGCCGATGGAAGTGATCGAGCGCGATACTGACCGTGATAATTTCATGGCGGCGCAAGAAGCGGTGGACTATGGCTTAGTTGACGCCGTATTGAGTCAACGAGACTAAACCCAATTCGCCGCAGAGCGTTGAAATGAGACAAACTTCGCTCATTAGCCAAGGCTTGATGGTTGTTGGGTCGGAAAAAGTGGCCGATTTGTTGTAAACTCAACATAAGGCAACGACGGGCAAGTGCCCCAAAGAGGTTAGCGAATGACAGACAAGCGAAAAGACGGTGGAAGCGGAAAGCTGCTTTACTGCTCATTCTGTGGTAAGAGCCAACACGAAGTTCGCAAGTTAATTGCTGGGCCATCGGTCTACATTTGTGACGAATGTGTTGACCTATGTAATGACATTATCCGTGAAGAGATCAAAGAAGTGATGCCGAAGCGTGAAGGTGATTCTTTGCCTGCGCCAAGCGAAATTCGCGAGCATCTGGACGATTATGTCATTGGCCAAGAGCAAGCCAAAAAAGTGCTTTCGGTTGCGGTATACAACCACTACAAACGCTTGCGAAACGGCGATAAAAGCGCCGAGGGCGTGGAGCTAGGTAAGAGTAATATCCTGCTGATTGGCCCCACAGGGAGTGGTAAAACACTGCTGGCTGAAACCCTCGCCCGCTTCTTGGATGTGCCATTTACGATGGCTGATGCAACGACATTAACCGAAGCCGGTTATGTGGGTGAAGACGTCGAAAATATCATCCAAAAGCTGTTGCAAAAGTGTGACTACGACGTCGCTAAAGCAGAGCGCGGCATCGTGTATATCGATGAAATCGACAAGGTGTCACGTAAATCGGATAATCCATCGATTACCCGTGATGTTTCTGGCGAAGGCGTACAGCAAGCCCTGCTTAAACTGGTCGAGGGAACGGTTGCATCGATCCCGCCACAAGGTGGGCGTAAACATCCACAACAAGAGTTTCTCCAGGTTGATACCTCGAAAATTCTATTTATTTGTGGTGGTGCGTTTGCAGGACTAGACAAAGTGGTGGAGCAGCGTGTTGATACCGGCTCTGGCATTGGTTTTGGCGCGCAAGTAAAAGGCGCGACTGATCGGTCAGTCGACGAGTTCTTCGGCAAAGTAGAACCAGAAGATATGGTTAAATATGGCCTGATCCCTGAGTTCATCGGCCGTTTGCCAGTGACCGCTGTGCTTAGAGAGCTTGATGAAGACGCACTCGTACAGATTTTGCGTGAGCCAAAAAATGCCATCACCAAACAATACAGTGCGCTGCTTGAGCTAGATGGTGTCGAGCTTGAGTTCCGTGATGACGCCCTACGTGCGATCGCCAAAAAAGCGATGACCCGCAAAACAGGTGCACGAGGTTTGCGTTCGATTGTGGAATCTGTGCTGCTAGATACTATGTATGATCTGCCATCCATGAAAGGGGTGACCAAGGTCGTCATTGATGACTCAGTGATCCGAGGCGAATCCGCACCTCTATTGATGTATGAGCACACTGAGAATCAAGCCGCAGGCGGTGAATAACGCTTTCACTTGTTTTATCAGCGATAAAGAAAAAAGGGAGTTATCACTCCCTTTTTTATTTTCTGACGGTTGAGCCGTTGAAACCTGTCCAACAGACCCCATATACTCTTAATCAGATTGAACGGAAGAGAGAAGCATATGAACTTGGAGCGTTCCGAGCGCATTGACATTCCGGTGCTGCCACTTCGGGATGTGGTGGTTTATCCTCACATGGTGATCCCGCTCTTTGTGGGAAGGGAAAAGTCGATACGCTGCCTTGAAGCGGCGATGGACAACGATAAGCAGATTCTATTGGTGGCGCAAAAAGATGCGGCAACCGATGACCCAAGTATCTCAGATTTATATACCGTTGGTACGGTAGCAACCATCCTACAGCTTCTTAAACTTCCAGACGGAACGGTAAAAGTTCTGGTCGAAGGGATGCAGCGTGCAAGTATTGACCAGTTTAGTGAAGACGATTTCTTCACCGCGCAAGCTGATTATCTAACCACGCCAAGTTTGGATGAGCGCGAGCAAGAAGTCTTGGTACGGACGGCGATCAGCCAGTTTGAAGGCTTTATTAAGCTCAATAAAAAGATTCCGCCGGAAGTACTGACGTCGCTAAATGGGATTGAAGAGGCGGCCCGTCTCGCTGATACCATTGCGGCCCATATGCCGCTTAAGCTTGAAGATAAGCAACAAGTTCTTGAGCTTGTTGATATTTCCGAGCGTCTAGAATATCTGATGACGATGATGGAATCTGAGATTGACTTGCTGCAAGTCGAAAAGCGGATCCGTGGTCGCGTCAAAAAACAGATGGAAAAAAGCCAGCGCGAGTATTATCTCAACGAGCAAATGAAGGCCATCCAGAAAGAACTGGGTGAGCTAGACGATGCGCCGGATGAGTTTGAAACGCTGAAGCAGAAAATCGAAGAATCAAAAATGCCGCAGGAAGCACGGGAAAAAACCGAGCAAGAACTGCAAAAGCTTAAAATGATGTCGCCGATGTCTGCCGAAGCCACAGTGGTGCGCAGTTATATTGACTGGATGATCAGCGTACCTTGGGCGAAACGCTCGAAAGTGAAGAAAGATTTAGCGCGCGCTGAAGAAGTATTGAATGCCGATCATTACGGCCTTGAGCGTGTCAAAGACCGGATTTTGGAGTATCTTGCGGTTCAAAATCGGATGAAAAAACTAAAAGGTCCGATTCTTTGTTTAGTCGGTCCTCCGGGGGTCGGTAAAACGTCTTTGGGGCAATCTATCGCTCGGGCGACGGGACGTAAATATACCCGTATGGCACTGGGCGGGGTTCGCGATGAAGCGGAAATCCGAGGTCACCGTCGTACCTACATCGGTTCGTTGCCCGGTAAATTGATCCAGAAAATGTCAAAAGTCGGCGTGCGTAACCCACTATTTTTGTTGGATGAGATCGATAAAGTCTCCTCTGACATGCGTGGCGATCCTTCCTCTGCGTTGTTAGAAGTGTTGGATCCCGAACAAAATAACGCCTTCAACGATCATTACTTAGAAGTGGACTATGACCTTTCTGATGTAATGTTTGTAGCAACATCGAACTCGATGAATATCCCTGGCCCATTGTTGGATCGGATGGAAGTGATTCGTCTATCGGGTTACACCGAAGATGAAAAATTGAATATTGCCAAGCGTCATTTAGTGGATAAACAAGTTTCACGGAATGGTTTGAAGCCGCACGAGATCACTATCGAAGACTCGGCGATTATCGGCATTATTCGTTACTACACTCGTGAAGCGGGCGTGCGTAATCTAGAGCGTGAAATTTCTAAGCTGTGCCGTAAAACGGTTAAAGAAATTTTGCTCGATAAAGACCTAACGCAAGTCACGGTAACCAATGACAATCTATCCGACTATTTGGGTGTGCGTCGCTTCGATTATGGTAAAGCCGATGAGCAAAATCGTATCGGTCAAGTTACCGGTCTCGCTTGGACCGAAGTGGGCGGTGATCTGTTAACGATTGAAACCGAGTCCATGCCTGGTAAAGGTAAACTGACACATACCGGCTCATTGGGTGATGTGATGCAAGAATCGGTGCAAGCGGCCATGACAGTGGTGCGTAGCCGAGCCGATAAGTTGGGGATTAATAGCGACTTCTATGAAAAGCGTGACATCCATGTGCACGTTCCAGAAGGCGCGACACCGAAAGACGGCCCCAGCGCGGGCATCGCGATGTGTACAGCTTTGGTCTCAAGCCTCACGGGTAACTCAGTGCGCTCCGACGTGGCGATGACTGGCGAAATCACGCTGCGCGGCGAAGTGCTTCCTATTGGTGGATTGAAAGAGAAGCTGCTAGCGGCACGGCGCGGTGGGATCAAAACGGTGGTGATTCCAAAAGAAAATGAGCGTGACTTGGAAGACATTCCAGCCAATGTGAAAGAAGAATTATCGATTCATCCAGTACGATGGATTGATGACGTGTTAACCATCGCATTAGTGAATAATCCGCTTGGGATTGAGCTGGTTGACGCTGAAAAGAGTGACATGCAGCAAAATTAAGCAACGTAAAACGCTGACAGACCGCAAAAGGCTTGTCAGCGTTTTTTTTGCTCGCTAACGTTGCTCAGGCGTACTGTCTGCATGGGGCAGGCAGTTGCTTACAACGTCTTGCGTCGACAAAGCGTCTGTTATTGAAACCGCAATGCGCATAGGATTTGCGGAGAAGTTATTTAAGGGGATGAAAAAGTGAATAAGTCGGAACTGATTGATCATATTGCAGAGAGTGCTGATATTTCTAAAGCCTCGGCGGGGCGAGCACTGGATGCGTTCGTAGACTCTGTCTCTGACACACTCAAGTCAGGTGATCAAGTCGCACTCGTCGGTTTTGGTACCTTCTCAGTGCGCGAACGTGCCGCACGTAAGGGACGCAACCCGCAAACCGGTGCTGAAATTGATATCGCCGCTGCAAAAGTACCGGGCTTTAAAGCCGGTAAAGCGTTAAAAGACGCGGTAAACGAGTAATTATCACGTGAGGTCGTGCCGAATTATTCGCGTTTGACAGGGTGTTGGAGCTGCAAAGCCACTAACAACCGCGTATAATTCGGTGCACAAGAGCGTAAAGGCGCATCAAAAGATGCGCCTTTTTAGTTGAAAAACAACCAGTCCAAACCAGTTGGAGTACCGGCCCGTTATGATGGAACGTATACGCGAAGGCACCAATAGTCTTCCGGTTAAGATCATTTTAAGCCTTATTATCTTTTCCTTTGCTTTTGCCGGTGTCGGTAGTTATCTGGCCGGTGGATCTACACCGCCTGCTGCAACCGTCGGTGATAAAGAAATTAGCCGAGCGGAACTGGATCGCGCGTATCAAAATGAGCGTGCACGTATGCAGCAACAAGCGGGCGAGCAATTCAATCAGCTTCTCGGTAACCCCGAATACGTAAAACGTTTTCGCCAAAATATTCTTGATCGTATGGTGAATGACTTGCTTTTAGAGCACGAAGCCAGTGAATTAGGATTACGCGTCAGTGATGCACAAGTGAAAGCGGCGATCCGTGCCATGCCTCAATTCCGTCAGGCGGGTCAGTTTAATAACGAGCGTTATCAAGCGGCATTGCGTCAAACCGGTATGAGTGCAGATGAATTTGCTAACTATATGCGCACGGATTTAATGCGCCAGCAGTTGGTCAATGGCTTACAAACAACTGCATTCGTATTACCTAGCGAACTGGAAAGCTTATACCGTCTCGAAGCACAGAGCCGTGAAGTGCGCACTTTAACCTTGCCAGTTGAGGACTTTGCCAACCAGGTGTCGTTAACGGATGAGGAGCTGGAAGCCTATTACCAAGCGAATCGTGATGATTATATTCAACCACGTATGGTGAAAGTCGCGTATGTGGAATTAACCGGTGAAGGGCTAGCCAGTGACATTCAAGTCACGGATGAAGACATTGCCACTTACTACCAAGACAACCAATCTCAGTATGGCTCACAAGAGCGCCGTAAGGTTAGCCACATCTTAATTGAAGGAACAGGAGACGACGCCAAAGCTCGTGCTCAACAAGCGTTAGATCGCCTCAATCAAGGTGAAGCGTTTGCGACCTTGGTCAAGGAAGTTTCTGATGACACCTTTAGTGCCGAGCAAAACGGATCATTGGATTGGATTGAACCAGGTGTGATGGATCCTGCGTTTGAAAAAGCCGCTTACGCACTGGCGCAAAAAGGCGATATTAGTGGCTTAGTTAAATCTGATTTCGGCTATCATATCATTCGCTTAGATGATATTGACCCAGCCGATGTTACGCCATTGTCTGACGTAAAAGACGACATTCGTCTTGCTCTGCAACAAGAGCAAGCGGCGGATCGTTTCTATGCACAGTCAACGCAACTGGCTGAAGTGGCGTTTGAAGAGGCGAATGGCCTTGAGCCAGCCGCAGAGGCGGTGAATGCGAAGGTGCAGTTTACGGATTACTTTGCGCTCGATAATGCCCAAGGCTTAATGGCGCGCCCTCAAATCCAGCAAGCGCTTGATAGCTATGATGTGCGTGAAAATGGCCTTAACTCTGAGCTGATTGAGCTGTCAGGTGAGCACGCGATTGTGGTTCGTCTCGACGACGTGAAGCCTGAAAAGCAATTGAGTTTTGCCGAAGTAAAAGACCAGGTGCAGGCGACGCTCGTGGCAGAAAAAGGCCGTCAGCAGGCGCAAGAAAAAGCGGACCAATTGGTCGCGCAACTTGAGCAGACCGGTACGCTAGATCAGGGTGATTATGTGTTCAGTGATGCGCAAGTGATCAATCGTGTTTCTCAGCAGCAAGCGGTGTCGGAGCTCGCTTTCTCGTTGCCTCAGCCTAACGATACAGGCGCAAGTTATGGGGTGACGCAGAACCGTCAGGGCGATATTGTGGTGATTGCGCTGGATAACGTGATTAACCCAGCGATGCCAGACATTAGCCCACAAAGCCAAATGGCGGATCGCGTTGCACGTGCGATGAGCAATATGTCTTTGTCTGCCACACTCGAAGCGCTGCGTGAGCAAGTGGATGTGACTTATGCAGAGGTTGACGCACAACAATAAGCGAGTGCAGTGAGCGTTTAAACGCGAGAAAGCGCTCAGCGTGAGCGCTTAACAGGATCGCAGAGAGTTAGACGTCTCTCGCATTCGTTTGTGTGAAAATAGAAAAACGACGCTAGGATTTTGTCCTGCGTCGTTTTTCTGTTTGCGGGGACATGAAAAGGCGCAAGCAGTGATTTACCGTGTCGGCGATATTGATGACATGGAGATCAAAAATGAAACACCTACTATCCAGTATTCTATTTGTGTTGGCACTAGTGACTGCACCCACTGTGCTAAGCGCCAGTCAAGATGCGTCTCAGTCCTCTGAACAGGTTGAGACGCGCTCGGTGGATATTAACACTGCCAGTGTACAAATCCTCTCAGAGCAGCTCCGCGGTATTGGCCCTGCTAAAGCGAAAGCCATCGTCGACTATCGCCAGAAACACGGAAAGTTCGCCTCACCAGACGATTTAGTCGAAGTAAAAGGCATTGGCGCATCGACACTGGAGAAAAACCGCGACCGAATTAACGTGTCGTCATAGTGATGGAGAGTTCAGCGCAAAGGCGTCACCGTCTTTGCGCGAATAATCCTTGTGTCTGCCGGCCGGAATGCACACAATGAAATCTGGTTGTAGGAAAGTAGCAGGACGCAATGACTCACAAACAAAGTCACTTTTTTGCTCATCTTGCCCGGATGAAGCTGATTTACCGTTGGCCTTTGATGCGCAATGTTTCCGTCGAAAATATCTCTGAACACAGTTTACAAGTCGCGTTTGTCGCCCACGCCTTAGCGCTTATTCACAATAAACGTTTTGAAGGGCAGTACCAGCCAGAACGTATTGCGGTACTGGCGATGTTTCATGACTGTAGCGAAGTCATCACAGGCGATTTACCCACCCCGGTCAAATACTTTAATCCGTCGATTGCCGCTGAATATAAAAAAATCGAGAAAATGGCGGAGAAAAAGTTGATCGCCATGCTGCCGCCAGAGCTGCAGGATGAATACAGCGGGTTGATTGATTCAGACCATATTGATCCAGATGATTATTTGTTGGTGAAACAAGCGGATATTTTATGTGCTTACTTAAAGTGTCTGGAAGAAATCGCTGCCGGTAATCATGAATTTGAGCAAGCTAAGAAGCGACTTGAAGCATCACTAGAAAAGCGTCGTTCGCCAGCCACCGATTACTTTATGGCCACCTTCGTGGATAGCTTCACCTTATCGCTGGATGAGATCAGTGACGATGGATTTTGAACTACCAGATACCTGGCAAACACGCCAGATGAGCAATGAGAACAAGAAGCGCCGTCATGATAAGCGTACCGTTTATCAGCGTGACCGTGCGCGTATTTTACATTCAGCCGCATTTCGCCGCTTACAAGCCAAAACACAGGTGTTGGGGGCTGAGCATAGCGACTTTTATCGCACCCGTTTAACCCACTCGCTCGAGGTGTCACAAATTGGCACCGGCATTGTTGCGCAGCTTAAAGAAAGACAGCCTGAGTTTCGGCCACTTTTACCGTCCACTGGGCTGATGGAAAGCTTATGTCTTGCCCATGACATTGGCCACCCGCCATACGGACACGGTGGTGAAGTGGCATTAAATTATATGATGCGAAACGACGGTGGCTTCGAAGGCAATGCCCAGACATTTCGGATCGTGACGCTGCTTGAACCTTATACCCAACATCATGGCATGAACTTGGCGCGTCGTACTTTGCTGGGCGTAATGAAATACCCCGCGTTTATTAGCGCCGCACACAATGGTTCACAGCCAACGCCTGTCAGCGACTTTCGTCATCTCAAAGCGCGTGATTGGCAACCTGCTAAAGGTATTTATGATCATGACAGTGTACGCCGAAACTGGGTACTTGAGCCGTTCAGTGCCGCCGATCGGGCGTTATTTTTGACGTTCAGAGACAACACGCCTGCTGACCAGCATCGCAAGACGCGTTATAAGTCGTTGGATTGCTCCATTATGGAGTTAGCGGATGACATCGCTTATGGTGTCCATGATCTGGAAGATGCAATTGTGATGGGATTGGTCACCCGCGAACAATGGCAAGAGGCCGTGGCAAGTTATATCGCTGAATGCGGCGATCCTTGGTTAGAAGCCAATATTGGTGAACTGAGCGAACAAATGTTCGGTCCTCCGTATGAGCGCAAAGATGCGATCGGGGCCTTGGTCAACACCTTATTAACCTCCGTCGAGGTGGCCCCGACGGTTCAAGATGGTACCTACCGCTTTACGTCTCCTTTGTTAGCCTGGAACGCCTATCTAACCGAGGTGATGGCTGGCGTGCTGGAGGTACTGAAGCGATTTGTCAGTGAATTTGTAGTGAAGCAGCCTGAGCTTCAGGTGGTTGAGTATAAAGGTCAGCAATTGGTGATGGAGTTGTTTGACGCCTTTGCCTCTGATCCCGAGCGCCTGTTGCCTAAAGACTATCGACAAGATTGGTTAACAGCACAAACCGCAGGGGAGTCGGGCATGCGCGTGATTGCCGATTACTTATCGTCGATGACAGACAGTTTTGCTCAGAAGCTACACAGCACCATGTTTACCGCCGCGAGTAACGGTCCCCTGTACGCTATTCGCTAGGACGGGGATGATTGGATGATGCCGGCATAAAGGCAAGCTGGCGTTCGATCATCGCCTCAAAGCTTGTGAGTAAGGGCTGATAATGTTCACGATCACCACTTAACTCACTCAGTGCAGCAAATCCGGCCTCAAGGGTCGAAAGGGCCCCTAGCTTACTACTTTTGCGGATGGTGTATTGGCTCGGTGGCATGGTGGTAATCTTGACTGTGGGTAAATCATGGAGATTCTTTGATAACTGATACAGTTTGTAAGCTTTTTTCCATGTTCCGTCGAGTAATATGATCCCCCATGGTATCTCGCGGTCGCTTTCTTTGGCTGATGCTAATGGCTTGGTCAGCGATGATAGAGCGATAGCATGCTCGCCCGGATATAACACTGCATAGCGGCGCTGGGACCGTGCGAGCCTTTCATTCAGCGCGCGGTGCTCGCTAAAATCTTCTCCTATCCAACGCTCACAATGCTCTAATGCTAACGCGAGTAAACAAGCACTGTTTTTCGGGTGCGAGACTTCATCGGGATGCTGCAAGATAATCACCGGGATTGTATTGGTGATTGGTGTAATGGCATCGCATACGCAAATGGCTTTCGCTTTATGGCAAGATGAGCAGTATCGAGACATGATGGTCACTGTTTAATAACGGAATCAAGCAGCGTTTTACCGCTGCTTGATAATAAACGCAAGGTCGATCAAGCCGTTAGGTGGCTTGGCTATAACCGCAGAGAAAACGCTCAAAACGACTGATTGCCATTTCCAAATCATCCACCCGCGGGAGCGTGACTAACCGGAAATGGTCCGGCTGTTGCCAGTTAAAGCCGGTGCCGTGCACCATGAGGACTTTTTCTTGCAACAAAAAGTCGAGCATCAGCTTTTCGTCGTTATGGATGCTGTAGCGCTTGGTGTCGATTTTAGGAAACAAATACAATGCTCCCTTGGGTTTTTTACAACTGACACCAGGGATCTGATTGATCAGCTCATAGGCTTTGTCGCGCTGCTCCAGTAATCGACCGCCCGGCAGGATCAATTCGTTAATGCTTTGATAGCCGCCGAGCGCAGTTTGAATTGCATGCTGCATCGGTACGTTGGCACACAGGCGCATCGACGCCAGCATTTCAAGCCCATCGATATAACCACGCGCATGCTGTTTGGGCCCGGTCACGAGCATCCAACCGGCACGAAAACCACAGACTCGATACGCTTTAGACAAACCGTTAAAGGTCAAACAAAGCACATCGGGAGCGAGGGTAGCGATAGAATAATGCTGCGCCCCGTCATAGAGAATTTTATCGTAAATCTCGTCGGCAAAAATGATCAAATTATGCTGGCGGGCCAGCTCGACAACCTGCAACAAAAAGTCACGGCTATAGACGGCGCCGGTCGGGTTATTGGGGTTAATCAGCACCAGTCCGCGAGTCTTTGGCGTAATTTTGCGCTTGATATCGTCTAAATCTGGATACCAATCAGATTCCTCATCACACAGATAGTGGACTGGATTACCGCCTGATAACGATGCTGCGGCTGTCCAAAGTGGATAATCCGGCGAGGGCACGAGTAGCTCATCGCCATTATTCAGTAACGCTTGCATGGCCATGACGATCAGTTCGGAGGCGCCATTGCCCAGGTAGACATCTTCGACATCCAGATCCATCAAGCCGCGCTTTTGGTAGTGCTGTACAACGGCTTTTCGGGCTGAATAAAGGCCTTTCGAATCACAATATCCTTGCGAGGTCGGCAAATTCCGAATCACATCGACCAGGATTTCGTCTGGGGCATCAAAACCAAACGGCGCAGGATTGCCGATATTGAGCTTTAAAATCCGGTGGCCTTCCTCTTCTAGCCGTTTGGCTTCTTTCATCACTGGGCCGCGAATGTCATAACAGACATTATCCAGCTTGGCGGACATACCGATTGGTTGCATTACCCTTCCTGTCAATCAAAGGTGAAAATTGTTATTAGGCTTTTTAAGTAACTTACACTATTTCTCACCCTCTTCGAAAGATGGTTGATCGATTTGATCAGTATTGGTTGAATCGAGTGCTGTTTCGCTTGTGTCGGCAAAAAATCAGCCAATTTTAACCGAAGACTGATCTAGCGCATATTTGTCTTATGCCCTGACAGGTTAGACTGACAAGCAAGAATAACGTGCTACATAAATAGCAGCAGGTACAGACTTGCGAATAGGACTGCCGCCTAGGCGGTTGGAGGATGTCGTGACTACCTTGATTCAAGCGGCCAATCACTTGCAAAGCCAGTTGGCGATCAGTCAAGCGCCAACACAGTTGCAAACCGATTTTACTTGGCCAGGAGATTTATCACCGATTGCGTGGCTAGACGCCCAGCCTGTCTACCCGAAAAGCTATTGGCAGTCGCGTGATGGCCGGGAAGAGGTGCTAGTACTGGGCGCTTGTCGTCAGTTTACGCAAATTCAGCAGGCGCAGGCTAGCTTATTACCCGAGCAGCGAATCTGGGGATGCGTTGCGTTTGATGATACACCAGGCAGTGGTGATTTCTTTCTTCCCGTGGTGGAGCTTATTCGTCGCGATAAGCAGTGGCAGCTTTGTGTCAATCTTATCGCTGAAACCGACAGCCAAGCTATTCTCAGCCAAATTATCTGGCAAGGCCGACCCCTCGCGCCGATGGCTGGACGGATCCGTCAAGAAGTACATACCCCAAACCATCATCAATGGTGTCACTCGGTGACGCGTGCATTGTCAAACATGGCCCACACTGAGCTGAAAAAAGTGGTGCTTGCGCGGCAAACCCGTTTAACCTTGGACGGGGCGGTGAGCGGTGGACAGCTTCTTAGCCACAGCCAACAACATAACAGCGAGAGTTTCCATTTTCTGTTCGCAACGGGACCTGAAGATGCTTTTGTCGGATCGACCCCAGAGCGACTCTATCGGCGTCGAGATTGTCGCGTGACCACAGAAGCGGTCGCGGGCACCGTACGTCGCGGCGCGAGCTTTAGTGAAGATCATCATCTCGGTGAGTGGTTGCTAAACGACAGTAAAAACGTTCATGAGAATCAGTTGGTCGTTGATGATATTTTTGCCGGCTTACGGCGTCATTCGTTAACGATTACCGTTGATCCTGAACCCCATTTGATTGTGCTCCGTCATCTTCAGCATTTGCGTCGTCGTATTAGTGCCATCGTTGGTCCTGGTGTCGATGACAGTGTGATCTTGGGCGCGCTTCAACCGACTGCTGCGGTGGCGGGACTTCCTCGTGATACGGCCCGCGCGTTTCTCGCCGAACAAGGGATCACACGCGGTCGTTACAGTGGAGCCGTGGGCTATATTTCACAACGTGAAAGCCAATTTTGTGTGGCGATCCGAAGCGCGCAATTGACCGATAATACGGTGGATTTATTTGCGGGGGCAGGAATTGTTCCCGGCTCTGATCCTGAGGCTGAGTGGCAAGAGTTAGATAACAAACTGACGACCATGCGTCAGTGTCTCCCTTATCGTCATGCCCACGAGCACGACGACGCCATTGTTGGAGTGTGTTAATGTCGCTGACACTCACGCATATATGGGCCGAAACCCTTATCGACGAGTTATCGCGCTTGGGCGTCAAACATATTTGTATTGCCCCAGGATCGCGATCGACGCCGCTCACACTGGCCGCCGTGAAACAAAGTCAGCACCCTCAGCGTCCGGTGACCTTACATTGTCACTTTGATGAACGTGGTCTTGGTTATCTTGCCTTAGGCTTAGCCAAAGCCGGACAGGCACCGGTGGCGGTGATTGTCACTTCCGGAACCGCGGTGGCGAATTGTTTGCCTGCAGTAGTCGAGAGCGGGTTAACCGGTGAGCCATTAATTATTCTGTCTGCAGACCGTCCGTTTGAATTGGTCGATTGCGGGGCGAACCAAGCGATTGTGCAGCGCGATCTGTTTTCGTCCCATGTTACTGCCCAACTGGATTTACCTACGCCAGACGCGGGGATGCCACTGAGTGCTTTATTGACCAAGGTGGATCAGGTGCTTGCCCATCAAGCGGCATGTGGTGGCAGTGTGCATATTAATTGCCCGTTTCGAGAGCCATTCTATGGCGAACGAGATGCAGCGCTTGAGGCTGAGATCCGTGCGCCGATTGCTAACTGGTATCAAAGCCAACAAAGCTATACGCGCCATCATGGACGGTTTTCTACGCCGATAGAGCGAGATAGCCTCCCGCCCAGTTTGCCATCCGATCGCCCCGTAAAAACGGTGATTGTGGCGGGTGCGCTGCCGCACGGATTATCAGCATCGGTTAACCGCTTAGCCACAGCGCTGAATGCGGTGGTATTAGCCGACCCGCAATCGGGCATCACGAGCACAGCACCTGGCTACGATCTTTGGTTAAACCATCCCAACTTGCAGGCGCAGTTGTCTCAGGCGCAATGGGTGATCCAGCTCGGCGGGCGTTTAGTGTCAAAACGCTTGGGACAATGGTTGGCGCAAACCTCTGCGCAATATTGGTTGGTGACGGATAATGCGCAGCCACTTGATCCTCATCATCGGGCTATTGAACAGTGTGTTGTCGACAAGCGCCACTGGTCGTTATGGCTTGATGCACTGACTGACCAGGTGAGTGCGGCGTGCTCAACGTCTGAAGGGTTCACATCGTCGGTGGGCTCGCCCCTTGTTTGGCAACAAACATTGACGAATGAGGCGAGAGCACAGATGGAGAAAGCGACTGACAGGCTCTCTCCCTCATTGCTGTCAGAGCACCGCTTATTTCAACAATTACCCACGATGCTTCCCGAGCACGTCGATATTTTTATCGGCAACAGCCTAGCGATTCGTTTGGCGGATATTTGGTCGCAACTTGGCGCCTATCCGGTGTTTGCCAATCGCGGTGCGTCAGGCATTGATGGGCTATTTGCCTGCGCTGCAGGCGTTCAGCGATGCCGACGTCAGCCGATGCTGGTGGTGCTTGGCGACACGAGCGCGCTTTACGATCTTAATAGTCTTGCACTATGGCGTGAGACGGCTGCCCCGGCAGCCATGCTTATCCTCAATAACAATGGCGGCGGCATTTTTGATTCCTTGCCAGTCGATCCGCAGCTTTGTGACGCCTATTATCGCATGCCGCACGGTCTGCACTTTGAGCAGGTTGCCGCGCAGTTTTCCTTGAACTATCAACAACCAACCTGCGAATCTGATCTCGCTGCTGCGCTCGTCCAAGCGTTTAATACACCAGGGACTGATGTGATTGAAGTGGTGACGCCCGCGGGTGAAGCGGGGAAAATCTTAACAGAGCAACTTGCCAATATGGCAGCGCAGGAGGGGTGATGTTGGGATATCAGCAGGGGGGCAAGGTGGACGGTCCCAAGGTGGTTTTTTTGCACGGTTTGCTGGGGAGTCAACAAGATTGGCAAGGTGTTACCTCGCGCTTAAAAGCCTGTCACTGGCTCTGTCTTGATTTACCCGGCCATGGTGACAGTGTTGATTGTCCAAGCGTTGATTTTGCCACTACTGTCGACGCGGTGCGCCAGACCTGTGACCAGGTGTGGGGTAATCAGCCAGCGTATTTAGTGGGGTATTCGCTTGGTGCGCGCATCGCGATGCATTTAGCCACCGCGTATCCAGCTCGTTGGCAGGGCGTATTCCTCGAAGCGGGACACCCTGGTTTACTGCATCGCCATGAACGTCATCAACGGTTGGCCCACGATCAAGCCTGGGCTCAGCGCTTTACGCATGAGCCGCTCTCGATGGTATTAAACGATTGGTATCAGCAATCGGTGTTTCAATCCCTTGATGCGACGCAGCGCGCCAAACTGATGACAGTGCGTGGTGACAACCATGGGCCCGCGATTGCCGCTATGCTCGATGCCACATCGCTCGGTCGGCAAGCTGATCTGCGTCCCGCATTAGGTGATGCGTTGCGACAAGGGTTGTCGATTGACTACCTTTGTGGGGAGCAAGATCCTAAGTTTATCTCGTTGGCCCACTCGCTACAGCGCACAACCGGGATCCCCTTCACTTTGATAAAAGGGGCGGGACATAATTGTCATTGGGCCAATCCGTCGTCGTTTGTGCAGGTGCTATCAGATAACGACCGGTTATCAGCGTAACGATTTTTATCTTCCAATTTTCGGGGCCTTGTACCCCATCAACCAATTAAGGGGAAAGCCATGGCTGTAACGCCGGGAATGACCGAACAAGAACTGTATGCACCCATTGACTGGATGCCGACTGAGCTAACGTTTAGCGATATTTTGTATCACAAATCCGCCGATGGTATTGCGCGTATCACTATTAACCGCCCTCAGGTTCGTAATGCGTTTCGTCCGCAAACCGTTAAAGAAATGATGCAAGCGCTCGCTGATGCTCGCTATGACAGCCGAGTAGGCGTGATCATTCTGACCGGTTTAGGCGAAAAAGCATTTTGCTCTGGGGGCGATCAATCGGTACGTGGTGATTATGGCGGCTATCAAGACGACGAAGGCACTCATCACCTGAATGTGCTCGACTTCCAGCGTCAGATCCGCACCTGTCCCAAACCTGTGATTGCCGCGGTTGCCGGTTATGCTGTCGGTGGTGGTCATGTTCTGCATATGATGTGTGATCTAACCATTGCGGCCGATAACGCCCAATTTGGTCAAACAGGCCCCAAAGTAGGCAGTTTCGACGGCGGCTGGGGTGCCTCTTATATGGCGCGGATTGTGGGGCAGAAAAAAGCGCGTGAAATCTGGTTCCTTTGCCGTTTTTACAATGCGCAAGAAGCGTTGGACATGGGACTGGTCAATACAGTGGTGCCCTTGGACGAGCTCGAGCGAGAGACCGTACGCTGGTGTCGCGAGGTGCTGCAGCATAGCCCAATGGCATTGCGGTGTTTAAAAGCGGCACTCAATGCCGATTGCGATGGTCAAGCAGGGCTTCAAGAATTAGCCGGCAACGCCACCATGATGTTTTACATGACCGACGAAGGGCAAGAAGGGCGAAATGCCTTTAACGAGAAACGTCGGCCAGAGTTTGATCGTTTCCCACGCAACCCATAGAGGTCTTTATGAGACAGGCACGGATATATCAATACACCTTGCCGGTCACTGCCGGTCTATTTTTACGTGACCAGCGTTTAACCCAGCGTGAAGGCTTGGTGGTGGAATTAAGCGAAGGCGCACAACGCGGGTGGGGCGAAATTGCCCCTTTGCCTGGATTTAGTCAGGAAACCTTCGCCGAAGCACGGCACGCTCTGATTGCCGCGACTGCTGTTTGGTGTGATCACCGTAATATCGCCATGCCCCAATTGCCACCTTCGGTTGCATGGGGGTTAAGCATTGCCCAAGCGGAGTTGGATCAACGCTTGCCGACCCCGTCCTCGTTTCAGACGGTGCCCGTGTGTACCGGGGATCCGGACGCGCTATTCGCCGCACTGGGACATGTGTCGGGTGGCCCGCATTCGGATGGCCCGCACTCGGATGATCCATCCGATCAAGCCAAAGTTAAAGTGGGTGAGTATGAAGTGGCGCGTGATCGCTTAATGGTGACCACGTTGCTCGATGCCATTCCTCACCTTAGGTTGCGTCTTGATGCTAACCGTCGTTGGCGGCCTGAACAATTTGCGGCCTTTTGGTGTGGTCTGAGTCAGGCGCATCAAGCGCGAATAAGCTGGATTGAAGAGCCCTGTCGTGATCCTTATCAGTCTCTTGCTCAAGCAGAGGCATTAGGGGTGCCATTAGCATGGGATGAAACCTTGCGAGATAGCGACGACACAGGGTTAAAAGAAAGTGATCATGTAAGGACTTGGGTGATCAAACCAACAATGATGGGTGATTTCGCGCAGGTGAGTCAATCCGTTACACGCGCACACGCACTCGGTAAAATAGCCGTCATTAGCTCATCACTTGAAACCAGCTTGGGACTGACGCAATTATCGCGCGTTGCCAGCTCGCTCACCCCGAATGTTGTGCCTGGGCTCGATACCTTGGGCGTGTTTGAACAACAGCTGGATCGAACCTGGCCTGGCGCCAATCAGCCTTTGATTCCACTCGATGACCAGCCGTTAATTTGGGTCAATACCTTGTGACGTCGCCATGCTTTGCTTTTAACACCTGGCCGTGGCGTTACTGGGCGGCTGACGCGCCTGATGCCATCGCGATAGATAGCGAGACCCCCCTCACATGGCAGGCGTTGCGTGCTTTAGTCGATGCCCAGCATCGGACGTTCAATGATGCGCCAGTGGTGGTATTAAATAGCCACGATGCCCTGCAGTCTTTGGTGGTCACCTTGTTGGCTGCTTGGCAAGCCGGTAAACAAACCTTGGTGTTAAATCAGGCATTAAGTGCGGATGTACAAACGGCAGTGCTCGATAATCTAGGTCCTTTTCAATGGGCCCACGCTCACCAATCGGTGCCTGACGCGCAATCGGCACGCAATATGGCGCCTTGGCATATCGACATGCCGTTAACCCTTACCTTGACGTCAGGATCGACTGGCGCGCCCAAAGCGGTGGTACACGGCGCGCGTCAGCATCTTGCCAGTGCTGCCGGTCTGATCAAGCGGCTACCGTTTACAGGCGTCCGTGCCTCTCAAACGCCGGATCGTTGGTTGCTTTCTTTACCGCTTTATCACGTCTCTGGTCTTGCCATTGTGTGGCGTTGGTTGTTAGCCGGGGGGGAGCTTGGCATTTATCCGTGTCGAGGCGAGCACTTAGTCAATGCGTTAAAACGGGTGACCCATGCATCACTGGTCCCAACCCAGCTCTATCGTGTCTTGCCCGCATTGAAGGACGAGGCCGAACCATGGCGTTTGGCCCATGTATTATTAGGCGGTGCGGCGATCCCTACCGCTTTAACCCAAGACGCCGAAGCGATGGGTATTGCCTGCTGGTGCGGCTATGGTATGACGGAAACGGCATCAACCGTGACGTTAAAGCGTGCCGATGGTCAAGATGATGTCGGCGCGCCGCTGCCTTATCGTGATGTGCAGATACGTGACGATGGTGAGATTATCCATCGTGGTGAGACGTTAGCTTTGGGATATTGGCAAGCGGGCCAGCTACACCGCTTAGATGCAGAGCAAGGCCTTGCGTCGCGGGATCTCGGCCGTTGGCAGACCCAGCAGGCGGTATCGGTACTGCGCGTTGTCGGACGTCTAGATAATCAATTTATTTGCGGCGGCGAGAATGTTCAACCTGAAGCGATCGAAGCGCATTTACAGCGGTTGAGAGGCGTGACGCAAGCGATGGTTGTTCCGATTGTCGATCGCGAATTCGGTCATCGCCCACTAGCCATTGTGCAGAGCGCGAGCCCTTTTTCGCCCCAAATATTGGCCGAGCATTGTGCCTCACTGGCGCCGTATCAGCGCCCGGCACATTACCTTTGTTGGCCTGAGACGCAACAAGACGGCCAAATCAAACCGTCTCGTCACGCTTTGGCCCAATGGGCGCAAGCTTATATGAAGAGTTAAGCGTTATCTTCTTGGAGGCGAATCACTTCGTCACGCAAATAGTCAGCATTTGCTTGCTCAGGTTCAACCGCTGGCCCGGCGGCAACCGTCACCTTAGACCAAAACCGTTTTGGAAGCTTTAACATCGCTTTGCCGCCATGGCGGCTGAAGTAACTGCCCCACAATCCTTGCAATGCAAGGGGCACAACGGGGACAGGTGAGCGTTGCAATATCATGTCCATACCCCGGCGGAACTGATCAACCTCCCCATCATAAGTAAGGTGTCCTTCAGGGAAAATGAGCACGACTTCGCCATTATCCAGCGCACGTTGGATCTCATTCATCGCGGTACGAATTGTGCGGCCACGATGACTAATAGGGATCACTTTTGAGGTGCGGAAAAACCAATGGAGAACCGGGATCTTGTATAAGTCTTCAAACATCACAAAGCGTATAGGGCGATGACAGGCGCCCGCGAGTAAAGGGGCATCCATATAACTGACATGATTACAAATCAGCAGTGCGCCCCCTTTGTCGGGAATATGGTGCAGATCTTTGTGCGTCACACGGTATAAGGTGTGCGTGATCATCCAGGTAAAAAAGCGTAGAGCAAAAATAGGCACGAGCTTACTGACGTAAAGTGCGACCACCAGATTGAGTGAAGTGAGCAACAGAAAAAATTCCGCAATCGAGAGCTCAACGACCACCAACATGGTGATCCCCAGTATGGCACTGGCCACCATAAACAAGGCATTAAAGATATTGTTCGCGGCAATCACACGCGCACGTGCGGCTTTATCGGCGCGTTGTTGCATCAAGCTATACAGGGGCACAATAAATATGCCACCAAAAACGCCGATCATCAGCAGATCAATAAACACCCAAGTTAACGCCGGGTCGGTGACAAAAGCGAGCAAATCGGCGTGAGGTGTTGGGTTGGCCGGAGTAGCAAAAAATAGATGCAGTCCAAACACCGTTAAACCGATGCTGCCCAATGGCACAATCCCAGGTTCGATACGATGGCCAGAGAGTTTGTCGCACAATAATGCGCCGACCGCGATCCCAATCGAAAATAGCGTCAATAAAAACGAGACACCTGTTTCACCGCCCCCGAGCAGTGCCGTGTATTTCGGAAATTGTGTGAGATAACTTGCGCCTAAAAACCAAAACCAGCTTATGCCTAGTATCGCTTGCAGGGTTACCTTATCTTTACGCGCAAAGCGCAAGGTTTGCCGCATCAGTGATACGGGTTTGTAGCGTAAGTTGAGTCCGGGGTTACCTGCTGGCGCGGGGGGGATAGCATGAGCGGAGAGCACCCCCAGTAAAGCAAAGACGAGTACCGCAATCCCCGCAATAAGATTGGAATCAGGATGATGGGCGATAAATCCCGCTAATAATGTCCCGAGCAGAATGGATAAAAATGTCCCCGTTTCTACCAACGCATTGCCAGAGACCAGCTCTTTATCATTCAAGGTTTGCGGTAACAGCGCATATTTCACCGGACCGAAAAAGGCCGATTGAGTGCCCATTAAAAACAAGAGAGCCAAGAGAACGATCCACGCTTGGACATACAGTGCGACGGCTGCACAAGACATAATCAGCACTTCCAGCCACTTTACTCGTCGCATAATCCACGCTTTATCGTGTTTATCGGCAAGCTCACCGGCAAACGCTGAAAACAAGAAAAAGGGAAGAATAAACAGCCCGGCAGCCGCATTGATAAATAAGGTGGCATCCATAGGGAGCTGATCTGCGGAGGCAAACGCGACCATGATCACCAATACGTTTTTATAAACGTTGTCGTTAAAGGCGCCCAGTGCCTGAGTAATAAAATAAGGCAAAAAGCGTCGCTCGCGCAAAAGTTGAAACTGTTGGCTCATGAGTGCATTGGTCCATTTTAGCAAGGCGGTCAGCGCGTTATACTAGCAATGCGAGGCGAGGGCGCAACCCATTAAAGATTGCGCCGTCATAACGTTAGCGGGGGATTAGCGATAATTACGAAAAGGTTTGCATGTTTTTAATCGAGACTTGCTCGTTCAAGGTCCAAAAGTCGTAGAGAATACCGACTAAGAAAAAGCCCCCCGTAAACAAGTAGATAATCCCCGTGATCCACTTTCCCATATACATACGGTGAATGCCTAAGACCCCTAGAAAAGTCAGTAAAAGCCAAGCAATGGTAAAGTCAGTCGAACCGCTACGAAAACGAAGGTCGGCTTCTTTATCCATGGCCGGAATTAAGAACAAATCGACAATCCAACCAATTAAAAACAGCCCTAGAGTAAAAAACCAAATAGTGCCGGTCACCGGTTTACCGTAATAAAAGCGGTGTGAACCAAGAAAACCAAAGATCCAGAGTAGGTAACCGACGACTTTGCTGTGTGTATCATTCATGGTTCGGGCCTGTATGTGTCTTTAAGTTAGATAATGGCTTGGAGTGCAGTGGCGTCAAATGGTTCCTCAACGCGCAAAAACAACGGCGAAGAGGTGATGTTTGGTAACAATTTCTTTACTCCCTTTAATTGACTTCATCGATAAAGACTCTAGCATGAGAAGCGTCTTAAACCACAGATGATGCGATCATGAAAAAATTACTCTCTGTTGCAGCTTTGATGTTTGTCTTTGTTGTCACAGCGCCTTATGCAGAAGCGAAGCGCTTTGGCGGCGGCAAGTCCTTCGGTAAAAGCTTCAAAACTTCGCCAGCGCCAAAAAATAACACCACAAACACTAACACGCTCAAGCAAAATACCACTAAAAGCGGCAAAAAAGGGCTCGCGGGTGGTCTGCTGGGTGGCTTGCTTGCTGGTGGCCTGCTCGCGGCCTTCTTTGGCGGCGCCTTTGAGGGGATCCAGTTTATGGACATCCTGATCATGGGTCTGATTGCCTACTTTGCACTGAAGTTTTTACGCGGATTGACGCAAGCGAAGGCGGGGGCCCAAGCACAAGGGCCAGCCTATGCGGGTGAGAGTAAAGGTTATTATCATCAGCAACCTAATGCCTTTCGAAACCATGCGGCTGATGGCTCAAGCGGGGCTGCGACAGGTGGTTTTGGTGCCGACACGCAAAATGATGTGCCGTTTAACTTTCCGCCACAGTTCGATATGCAAAGTTTTTTAAGTGGTGCGCGTGAGCACTATCGTATTTTGCAAGGTGCATGGAACCACAATGAATTAGAAAAGATCCAAGAATACGTCACCCCTGAGTTATACAACGACTTAGCGGCAGAACGCGCGCGCTTAGGTACTGAGCAACATACCGAAGTGATGTACGTCGATGCAGAGATTGTCCGTGCTGATCACGACAGCCGTCGCGCACAGTTAAGCTTAAAATTCACCGGCCGTTATTGTGACCGTGTGGAGGGTGTCGAAGAAGATATTACTGATATCTGGCATCTTGAGCGTGACTTGTCCCAAGCCAATGCGCCTTGGCTGATTGTGGGTATCCAAAGCTAATTCTGCAGAAAAGCGCCAATAATACAGAAAGGCTAGTACTGCGGTAAAAACAAGCCAATATGATGAAAGCGCTAGCTTGTAGTGAGGTAGCGCTTTTTTATGTCGCCGCTTCCAGATATATCAAGTTGTCGAGCGCTTGTTGGTAATGATCGCCACAGACATCCGGGTCGGCGTCAAATGCGGCGCAAACGCCTGGGCGGTCGGGCGTACCGAAAAGCTGGCATAAATTGTTGTCATCGAGCTGCACACAGCGAGTGCCTGCAGGTTTACCATAAGGCATACCTGGAATGGGAGATGAAATACTAGGCGCGATGCAGCAGGCGCCACAGCCTAGACGGCACGAAAATGTCGATGCAGTGGGCATATTGTCGGCTTCCTCAATGTGCAGGGGCGGGCACTTTATCATTCGGCTGTACACTCTCCAACCCATCCCAATGCCTGCTTGCACTTTATCGCTATGATGGTTATAACAGCGGCGCAATGTCTTGCCGCTCCGCGCGGTTTTATTATAAAAAGAGAGCCAGCATCATGAGCACGCCCTTTTGGCAACAAAAAACCTTAGCGCAAATGAGCGATGAGGAGTGGGAGTCGTTATGCGACGGTTGTGGCCGTTGTTGTTTGCATAAGTTGATCGATGAAGAAACTGATGAACTCTACTATACCAACGTTGCCTGCAGTTTGTTGGATGATAAAACCTGCTCATGCAAAGACTATCCTAATCGTTTCTCGTATGAAGAGTCCTGTTTGAAGCTTACCCGCGACAAAATCGACGAGTTTTACTGGCTGCCAGAAACTTGTGCCTATCGTTTGTTGGCAGAAGATAAACCGCTACCTGATTGGCACCCGCTGATCACCGGATCAAAAGCGGCAATGCACAAAGCGAGTATTTCGGTCAAAGACAGCGTGGTGTATGAAATTGATGTGATTGACTGGGAAGATCATATTCAGCTCACCACGCGGCCAAGATAGGGATGCGAACCGTTAGCCTCCCGTTTGCCTAGCATCAAGGCTAACCCATTGTTTATTTTCGAGCGTGGGGCATAATGAGTGCCAATTCGACAGGAGGTGGAATGCAAAGGTACACGCGTCGTTCTAAAGCTGGCTGGGCCCTCGCAATAGCGTTATGGGTTCTGGCAGTTTGTGCCTTGCAAAATCAGCTTAGCCTGCAATCAGGGGCGCAAGCTGCCTGCCAAGTTGGCAACTTGGGAGAGCATGGTGATGAGGTCAATACAGTGGGCAAGAAATGTTCGCTGTCTGAGCAATTGATGCATCCTTCTGTACTGACCCTAGATTGGCTGCCTTCTCCACTTTGGTGGTTGATTGTGTTGCTTGCCGTTATGGCAACCGTCAGCCTCGCGGTGGTATTACCCACGCATGACCCACCCACGTATCGACGGCGGCATCTTTGCTTTTGTGTGTTCCGAGAATAAAGCGCCTTTTCTTTCCATGGCGTATTTATTTTCAACAAGGAACAGATTTATGACTCGAATCAATCACTATTGGCGCAGCGTAACACCAAGTAGCGTATGGCAAGCTTTGGTCTTACTACCGCTTTTGTCTTTATGTTTACTGTTACTCAGCCCTTCTGTACTGGCAAATACACCCGATACAGGTTGGCTGTCTAACCCTGATCACCCTCCCGTTGAGGTGCGTTTAGCGCTCACTGGTCAAGGTAATCCAGAGACTCACCACCTCGATGGCTTGCTTTCCGTCCGTTTACAAGGCGATTGGAAAACCTATTGGCGCTCGCCAGGCGAGGGCGGGGTCGCCCCAGAGCTTATCATTAACGATAGCCAAAACCTGGACGATATTACCTGGCATTGGCCAGCACCGAAGCGCCACGAGCTACTTGGCCTGACCATGTTGGGCTACAAGGGGCAGGTGACTTTCCCGCTGACCTTTGAGGTTGAAACCTGGCAACAGCCGGTTTCTTTGGATGCTACCTTGCGCTTGTCTTCGTGCACCAGTGTGTGCGTGATCACTGACTACCCTATCTCGCTCGACGTGACGCCCAGCGCACTGAAGGCTGATGGTGAGCGGATGTATCAGTTCAACCAAGCGATGAGTCAGGTGCCTAAGCCGCTACCCAGTGTGCAGGTTGAGTCTGCGGTCTGGGATGCTAACAAGCAGCAGCTCGCCGTCACTGTCACCGGTAACCAAGCTTGGCAACAGCCAGATATGCTGGTGGATGGCGAGGCGGTTATTGATGACACCTTTGGTGTACCCAGTCTCCACCGTGATGGCGACACCCTGACCGCGACCTTTGATGTCACCAATTGGATAGAACCCCCCAAGCTGACCGGTAAACCGATTCAAGTCACTGTTATTGATGAGCAGCTTCTGGCTGAGCATAGCACCACAGTGCATGCCGGAAGTGTCGCGTCGCAAGCCGGATTATCTGTTTGGGTGATTGGTGGCATTGCCCTCTTGGGGGGGCTGATTTTGAACGTGATGCCCTGTGTGCTCCCTGTACTTGGACTCAAACTTAACAGCATTGTCGCCAACCCGAATGCGACCCGTCGGGTGGTTCGTAGCCAGTTCCTGGCCTCTGCTGCCGGTATTCTGGTGTCGTTTTGGGCGATAGCTGGGCTGCTGATGACATTAAAGCTAACGGGGCAAGCCGTGGGTTGGGGCGTCCAGTTTCAAAGTCCAATCTTTATCGGCGTCATGACGCTGGTCATTTGGCTATTCGCGCTGAGCTTGTTTGATGTGCTGCGTATTGATTTGCCATCAAGCTGGCAAACTTGGCTTGCGACACGCGGTGGCCACACAACAAGCGGTCACTTTGTCCAAGGGGTATTTGCCACCTTACTAGCCACACCATGCTCGGCACCTTTTTTAGGCACTGCGGTGGCATATGCACTGGGGGGATCCTTGACCGCGCTCTGGCTGATTTTTACCGCGCTGGCGGTCGGGATGGCGCTGCCGTGGTTGCTTGTGGCGGTTTTCCCTGGATTAACTCGCACGCTGCCTAAACCGGGTCCGTGGATGAATCACGTGAAACGGGTATTTGCGCTCTTGCTGGTTGCTACCACGGTGTGGCTATTCTGGCTGTGGATGCCTTATCTGGGCGTTGTTGGCGCTATCGCAGTGGGGGCACTGTTGCTTGCTACCAGTGTGTGGCTGACATATCGTACCCTTGGTAAGCTTGCCGCGATTAAAGGCGCAGCTGGACTATTGGCCGTTATGGTATTAGCGATTGTTGGCGCCTCCTTGACGGCAGAGCGCTGGGCAACGCCGATGAACTCGGATCCGGATTGGGTGGCGTTGGATGAAGCTGTGATCGCTCAAGCGGTGGACCAGGGCAAGCTGGTGTTTGTCGATGTCACCGCGGATTGGTGTATTACCTGTCATGCCAACAAAGTGGGTGTGATATTGCAATCGCCCGTTTATGATGCCATTACCGCGTCTAATGTGGTAGCAATGCAAGGTGACTGGACCCGCCCCAGTGAACGTGTGACGCAATATTTACAAAAGCACCAGCGCTATGGTGTGCCGTTTAATATTGTTTATGGTCCAGGTGCACCAAACGGCATTGCACTGCCGGTAATTTTGACCGATAAGGCCGTCATGAGCGCGCTTGAGCAGGCAAAAACACCATGACGAGCAGTAAAATGAAACGGTCGTGGCGTGAGCGGGTCAAACGTGGTGCGCGTGACGTGTGCTGGCTCATCGTGTTTGTGCTGATATCTAGCACTGCCGTCGATTGGTGGCGAAGCCGTGATATCGACACCAGTCAGTTTCCTGTGGACACGGTCCGCTTGCTGGATGGCCGCCAACAGGATTTGCTCGCCATGTCGCAGCACGAACCCGTGCTTATCTATGTATGGGCGAGTTGGTGCGGTGTGTGCCGTTTTGTGACTCCCTCGGTAGATTGGTTGAGTGATCATGCGCAGGTGGTCTCGATCGCGTTACGCTCGGGCTCAGCGAAAAAAGTAAATGGATACCTTGCTCATCATGGTTACGATTTTTCGGTCGTCAATGATCCAGATGGACAACTCTCACGTCGATTGTCAGTGAAAGTGACGCCGACGGTAATGGTGGTTGAGCAAGGAAAAATTACTGCGATAACAACAGGCCTTACCTCACCGGTTGGCCTATGGTTAAGAATGTTGTGATGACGACAAACGTTAAAAAAGGAAACCGAATGTCCCTATCTCGTTTTTTTGCACCTTGGCTGGTGCTTCTTATGCTGGCTTTTCCGGTGAGTGCTAATACGCTATCTGATACGGAGCAAACACAGCTGGATGAAATCGTCGATTTGCTCGAAGCGAACCCTGCGCTGATTGCGAATCTTAACCAAAGCTTGCAAAAATATGTTGAGCAGCAAAAGACATTAAAACAAAACCTCGCCGCGCGCCGAGACTGGTTTGAGTCTGAGACCCATAGCTGGATTGGCGCGGAGGATCCGACGGTCACCGTGGTTAACTTTATGGACTACAACTGTCCATACTGTAAAAAGCTTGAAGACGAGCTACAGAAACTGGTTGCCGCCCACGACGATGTGAAGGTGATTAATATTGCCGTGCCGCTAAAACAACAGAATATCGAATCGCTTGATACCAACTCTGCCGTGTATGCGATGAATGTGTGGCTGGAAAAACCTGAGGCCTTTGCGCAGGTTCATGAATTATTGATGAAAAAGCGCGGTATGCATGATGCTCGTTCTTTAGAGAAAATTGCGCAAAAAACCAATACCGAATCACTGCTTGCGGGCAAAGAGCGAACCGGAGAAGCGGTAGCTGACAACTACCGCGCCTTCATGGAGCTTGGGTTGCGTGGTACACCAGCGATGATTATTGGTGATCAAGTTGCACCTGGCTATCTACCCTATCCACAGCTAGAAGCCATGGTTAAGGCGGCCAAACAAGAAGGCTAAGCGTGAGTGATACTCGCTAACCATTTGAAAGCCAGTCAAAAGATGACTGGCTTTTTTTGTGTGCTGCGATTTGAAGGAAAAGCTGGCAAAATAGCGCGCCTTAACGGTAAAGGTACGGCATGAGTCAAACGAATTATCAATCACCACGCATTGTATTAGGCCCCATGGAAGGCGTACTTGATCCCTTAATGCGCAAGCTACTGACTGAGATTAATCACTATGATCTCTGCGTGACTGAGTTTGTGCGTGTGGTGGATCAGCGTTTACCGGAAAAAGTCTTTTATCGCTTCTGCCCTGAGTTACATCAAGGTGGCTTCACCGATGCGGGGACGCCGGTTCGGGTCCAACTACTGGGGCAAGATGTTGATGCGATGGCCAGTAACGCGCAGCACGCGATTCAATTAGGGTCGCAAGGGATCGACATTAACTTTGGTTGTCCCTCTAAAACGGTGAATGGCAACCGCGGCGGCGCAGCGTTATTAAAGACGCCTGAGCATATCTACGAGGTGGTGAAAGCGGTGCGTGAAAGCGTCGCGCCTGAACATACGGTGAGTGCAAAAGTGCGTTTAGGATTCAATGATCTGGATGACTATTTAGACATTGCCCAAGCGGTTAATGATGCGGGAGCCGACGAGCTGGTGGTCCATGGCCGTACCAAGCGCGACGGTTACAAGGCAGGGACGATTCGTTGGGATTTAATTGCGGAGATTAACCAACAGTTTGCGATCCCTGTAACGGCAAACGGTGATATTTGGGGACGGGATGACGCGCTTAAGTGCCAAGCACTCACAGGCTGTGACACATTAATGGTTTGCCGTGGCGCGCTAAATATGCCCAACCTGGGTCAACATATTCGTGACAATGTTGAGCCCATGGATTGGCCTGCGGTGTTGGCCTTGTTAGTGCGCTATAGCGCACAGGAGCGCCAAGGAGACAAGGCGGTGTATTTCCCTAACCGTATTAAGCAATGGTTTAAGTATTTGCGTCAGTATTATCCGCAGGCTGACGCGTGCTTTAAGGTTATTCGCGTCCTTAATCGCGCTGATGAGATAGCCAGAGCGCTCGATAACGCGCGTGCGCAAACAGAATTCATAAAATAGGAAACCTTATGTCAACACTTATGACACTCTCTGATGACTGGGACGGCATGCCGGCCAGTTTTGTTGAAGGGGCGCTGCTGGCTGCCAACATTTGTCCTGTGCCGATGGACCCAGATACTTGGTTGTCGGTGTTAGTGACCGCCGGGGTTGAAGACGATGAAGTCGTGGCGCTTAATGACACGGACAAGCAGGCCATACTCGCGCACCTGGAGCAGCAATATCATGCGTTGATGCGTAATGACTACACCTTGCCTGACGCGTTAATGATTGCGATGCGCGGCGAGCTCGCACAAGCCTTTTCGGAAGGGTTTCTTGCCGTATGGCCCCATATTGAGCCGCATTGGCATGATGTCACACTCAATGATGGTAGCCGCCGCATGCTTTCCGCATTAGTGACCACTATGCTGCTACTGCATGACGAGGCCGGTACCTTAGCGCAAATGAAAGAGGTAGGGATTGATGTTGAGCCTGGCCAATATGTAGAGCAATTAGATCTTATGATCCAAGAAGTCGCGAAAGCGGCCGATGAAGCACAACAAGGAACGCACGGTGCGCATCAGGTGAATCCGTTTAAATCGGTTGGTCGTAATGATGCCTGCCCGTGCGGTAGTGGCGCTAAGTTCAAAAAATGCTGCGGGCGTTAATCGGATGATATCAGCAGCGCAGACGACTGCAATTCGCGTAGTGGCCGGTGTGGCCACGCACAGTCACCACGTTTTAGTGGCGCAACGACAGCCAGATTCGCAGTTTATCAGCTGGTGGGAATTTCCTGGCGGCAAAGTCGAGCAAGGCGAGACCGACCAGCAGGCACTTAAGCGTGAATGGCTTGAAGAGTTCGGCGTTGAAATCAACGTCGGCGCAGCCATCGTCGAAACCGAATACGATTATGGTGACAAGGTGATTTTACTGTGCAGCTATTGGTGCGAGATCCTGGATACGCCATTAACGTTGAAACAGCATCAGGCCGTATACTGGAGCGACCCCCAGCGGCTTGACCCCGGGGTATTTAGCGCCGCAGACCGGCCGTTAATACGTCAGTTGTGTCATTCAGTAAGCGACCATCAACTCATGCAAAGCGCCGAGTAAATCGGCGTTTTCTTTTTTATCCGGTTATCTTGGTGCCTAGTGCCTAGTGCCTAGTGCCTAGTGCCTAGTGCATAGCCGCGTGTTATTAAGAAAAAATCCGACGCGGTGGGCGACCGATAAACTGGGCGATAACCACCAGCCCCCAGATCACGAGCATGGCCGAGAAAATGCCCACCAGCCATTGTGGCATGGACCAACCTAACCATTGCCAGACCACTTTACTGCAATCTCCAGACGCTTCAAACACCTGAGGCAGCCACTGGTTTAAAGGGGCCCAAGAAGGGAAGTTTACCGCTACATCACAGGTGGGGCCAAAGAGTTGGTTAGGATCGGGGAATTGATAACTGACATGCTCTAATGAAAGCTTTAGCCCCCAAGCGGCGGTGATGCCATAGGCCAGCAACCCTAGGGTGCGCCAAAAGGGCTCCTCGGGAGCAATCAGTCCGAGTAACGCTGCCGTGCCCACACCAAATAAGGCGACACGTTCATAAATACACATCACACAGGGCGCAAGTCCTTGGCCATGTTGGAAATACAGCGCGGTTGCTTCGAGGCCAACCACACAGAGAAGCAACAACAGCCAGGACGCTCGGCTGCGAGAAAATTGATTTAAGGCGCGCCACATAACTCACTCCTGATAAAAAACAAGGCTCTACACTGAGAGCCTTGCTATTCAATCGTTTGTTGAGACGAAGGTCAATGATAGAAATGCGTTAGTGCGCACTGGGTATCGCTTGTTGGGTCATATGGATGGTTTCAGATATCCAGCCTTGGTGTAGCATCCACTCGGTTGCTGGCACCAAAAAGAACTCGATACCCATCACGCCCAATAAGCCCATCACAATGGTATAGGGCAGCGCCATATACACCATGCGCCCGTATGACAGGCGTAGCAAGGGAGCCAGCGTCGAAGTAAGCAAGAACAAAAACGCAGCTTGACCATTAGGGGTCGCAACGGACGGCAAGTTAGTCCCTGTATTGATAGCGACCGCCAACATATCAAACTGCTCGCGATCAATGACCCCATTGAGGAGCGCTGTTTTCACCTCATTGATGTAGACGGTCCCCACAAAGACATTATCAGACACCATGGACAGCAAGCCGTTTGCTACATAAAACATGGTAAGTTGCAAATGGCCTTCCAATGACAGCACCAGATCAATCACCGGTGCAAACAAGTGCTGGTCAATAATCACCGCGACTATTGAGAAAAAGACCGCCAATAGCGCAGTGAAAGGGAGTGCCTCTTCAAACGCTTTGCCGATATGGTGTTCATCGATTACCCCGGTAAACGAGGTGGCCAAGATGATAATACTGAGACCAATTAAACCGACCGCGGCCAAGTGAAGAGCAAGCGCGGCGATTAGCCATACGGCGATTAACGCTTGAACCACGAGCTTCGCGACATCTTGTGGCGTGCGTTTTGCGCGTTGTACTTTATCGTACTCGACCAATATGTTTAGCACGTTATTCGGCAATTTTGCCCCGTATCCAAACCAGCCAAACTTTTCAACGATTATGCAGGTTAACAAACCAGCAAAGAAAACGGGCAGGGTCACCGGTGCCATGCGTAGGATAAATTCACCAAAATGCCAGCCAGCTTGATCGGCAATAATCAGGTTTTGCGGCTCACCGACCATCGTCATCACGCCCCCGAGTGCAGTTCCCACCCCGGCATGCATCAATAGACTGCGCAAGAAGGCACGATAATTCTCCAGATCGTTGCGGCTAAGCTCATCACTTAAGCTGTCATCTGAGGTGTGGTCATGGGCGGCACCAAGCTCCTTCCCCGAGGCAACGCGGTGATAAATAGAGTAAAAGCCGACGGCGACACTGATCACCACCGCGATCACGGTTAAGGCATCAAGGAAGGCCGAAAGTGCTGCTGCCGCGCTGCAAAATGCTAATGAAAGGGCAATTTTAGAGCGAATGCCCAGTAGTATTTTGGTGAAAATAAAAAGCAACAACTGCTTCATGAAGTAAATGCCGGCGACCATAAAAACAAGCAGCAGCAGAACTTCTACGTTGGCTACCAGCTCGTGCTTAACTTGATCTGGGCTGGTCATCCCTATCGCGACCGCTTCAATCGCCAATAGCCCGCCAGGCTGAAGTGGGTAGCATTTTAACGCCATGGCCAGAGTAAAAATAAACTCGACCACCAGTAGCCAACCGGCCATGAAAGGGTTAATCGAGAAAACGATCGGATTAATAATTAAAAAGCCAACAATGGCCAGCTTGTACCAATCAGGGGCTTTGCCGAGAAAGTTCTTTAAAAACGCGGTGCTGAGCGTAATGGTCTTAGCCATAATGATAGTCTCATTGTTATCTATGTCTCTTAACGCGCACGGATGGGCGAGTTACGTGCTACATCGCTTAGTGTGGTGAGCCCATAAAGCTCGCACGCGAGAGGGTGACAGTTAAAAGTGACGGTACGACTATCGGTATGAGTTACCCGTTCAGAGCAACGAAGGATAGCCTTGTCAGACAGTAAGTGTGCGCCAGTTTGCCTTAGACATATTTTGTTACATCTTGTATGACGTAGTTTTGCGAGTTATGCCCAAATTTTCATTGATCTGGTACAAAAAGATAGCAGATGTCACGCGATTGGTGGCGATATCACAGAGCTGTTTCTGCAGCTCATGACTAGTGGTATGATGACTTATTAATCAGAGCAAGAAGCAAATTGGAATTTAGATTCAATGGTTATAAAGGCGGATAGCCCAGCAACATTTGCTGAAAAATATATAATTGAAAGTATTTGGAACAATCACTTCCCAAAGGGCTCTATTTTACCCGCAGAGCGTGAATTGTCTGAACTCATTGGCGTGACGCGCACCACGTTACGGGAGGTGCTTCAGCGCCTCGCCCGCGATGGTTGGTTAACCATTCAACATGGCAAACCTACTCGGGTCAATGATTACATGCGAACCTCGGGGCTCAGTATTCTTGATACGCTGGTGACCCTGGAAGGGCAGGACGTGCATGGGGTTCTCGAGGATTTACTTGCGGCGCGGACAGATATCAGCGGTGTCTATATGCGTTATGCGGCTAAAAATCGCCCGCAAGACTGCTTGGACCTAATTGATTTGGTTATTAAGCGCTGCCAACAAGTACTTGAGTGCGAGCGCTTTGAACAGTTCTTAGATCTGATTGATGAGAAAAGCGAAGTTCTGAAAGACGTCAAAAAAATTCAGGACAAATATGGTAAGCAGGATCCTGAGCTGTGTGAGCGTATTTGTATGGGCCGTGCTTTTAATCATTTCGATTATCGCTTGTTCCAAGGCATGGCGCACTTCTCTGGCAATAAAGTCTATGTGTTGACGATTAATGGTATGCGGCAAATTTATTCACGCGTGGGGGGCTATTACTTTATGGACCGCCGTGCCTGTGAAAATGCGCTGAGCTTTTATAGTGATCTACGCGAAATGGTGGCCAATAACCAACATCCAGCCATTGGTGACCGGGTAAAACAATACGGACGTGAGTGCGGTGGCTTATGGTTTAGTAACCGTGAGACCATTGCCTCTCACATGGCTGAAGAAGAAGCATAGGTCTTGGCGTAAAGACGCATAAACCTGAGCGTAAAGGCACATAAACCTGAGCGTGCATAACAAAAGCCGCCGTGATGAAAGCATCAGGGCGGCTTTTTTAATGGCGCTGGATGTCCCCTTAGGCTGGGGGCTGTTCCTAATGGCTACCCATTAACATATCAGGATCAAACTGGGGACGCTTGGGACAACTGCTAAGAATTTTTCCACGTCCTTCGCTGGTTTCTTCTTCCAAAACCACTTCAAACCCCCAGAGTCGGTGGACATGTTTTAACACTTCTTCATGAGAGTTGGCGAGCGGAATACGGTTATGCGGCACATACCTCAGTGTGAGTGAACGATTACCGCGCAAATCGACATCAAAGACTTGAATGTTTGGCTCGCGATTACTCAGGTTATATTGTGCTGATAAGTCTTCACGTAGCTGACGATACCCTTGTTCATTATGAATGCTGGTGACTTCAATATAGTTTTGTCGATCGTCGTCATTGACCGCAAAAAATTTCATATCCCGCATCACCTTGGGGGACAAGAACTGACTAATAAAGCTCTCATCTTTAAAGTTTGCCATCGCAAAATGGACCGTCTCAAGCCAGTCTTTGCCGGCAATGTCAGGGAACCAGTATTTATCCTCATCGGTTGGCTCTTCGCACATGCGGCGAATGTCCTGAAACATGGCAAACCCGAGCGCGTAGGGATTAATGCCGGAATAAAACTGACTATTGTAGGGCGGCTGCGCGACCACATTCGTATGGCTATGTAAAAACTCCATAATAAAGCTATCCGTGACCAAGCCTTCATCGTAAAGGTGGTTAAGAATAGTGTAATGCCAGAAGGTCGCCCAACCTTCATTCATCACTTGCGTTTGTTTTTGCGGATAAAAATATTGGCTTACTTTACGGACGATCCGCACAATCTCACGCTGCCAAGGCTCTAGAAGTGGAGAATGTTTCTCAAAAAAGTAAAGCAGGTTTTCTTGTGGCTCTGATGGAAAACGGCGCGTTTCTGCCTCCTGCTCTTTTTTCCCGCCTGGGATGGTCCGCCACAGTTCGTTAACTTGGGTTTGCAGATAATCTTCTCGGGCTTTCTGGCGTGCTTTTTCCTCGGCAAGTGAGATCTTTTGCGGACGTTTATACCTGTCGACGCCATAGTTCATCAGCGCGTGGCAGGAGTCGATCAGATTTTCGACTTCCGCGAGGCCGTACTTTTCTTCACACTCGCTAATGTAGTGTTTGGCGAACAGCAGGTAATCAATGATCGAGCCGGCATCGGTCCAGGTTTGGAACAGATAGTTGCCTTTAAAGAAAGAGTTATGACCATAACAGGCATGCGCCATGACTAGCGCTTGCATGGTGATGGTGTTTTCTTCCATAAGGTAGGCAATACACGGGTCCGAGTTGATCACAATCTCGTACGCCAACCCCATGTACCCATGCTTATAGTTGCGCTCGGTTTCAATAAATTTTTTGCCGAATGACCAGTGGTTATAGTTGATGGGCATTCCCACACTGGAGTAAGCATCCATCATCTGCTCGGCGGCGATGATTTCGATTTGATTGGGATAGGTGTCGAGCTTGTAGTGTTCGGCAACCCGTTTAATTTCCTTGTGATACTGCTCAAGCAGGTCAAAGGTCCAATCCGGCCCATCGTGGAGTGGAGTCTTGTGTTTACCTTTGGTGACAGCCATACCATGCCTCCCTGATAAAATGCGTCTATGCCGGTATGGCGTCAGGCTTCGACCTGACGCTTAAACAATTCGCGAAATACGGGGAAAATCTCTTCCGCGGAGCGAATGTTCTGCATAGCAAAATTGTCATGGCTTTCGGCGAGTGACTGATACTCACGCCACAGTGTTTGGTGCGCACGACGTGTTATTTCAATATAGGCGTAATAGCGGCTCACCGGTAACAGCGTTTTTTGCAACAACTCGCGACAGCCCGGTGAGTCGTCAGCCCAATTATCGCCATCTGAGGCTTGAGCGGCGTAAACATTCCATTCTGTCGGGTTGTACCTGTCTTTGATGATGTCATCCATCAGTCGCAGGGCGCTAGACACAATGGTGCCGCCGGTTTCTTGCGAATAAAAGAACTCATGTTCGTCGACTTCTTTCGCCTGCGTGTGATGGCGAATAAATACCACCTCGACATTTTTGTAAGTCCGTGAGAGAAACAGATACAGCAGAATATAAAAACGCTTAGCAATGTCTTTGGTGGCTTGATCCATCGAACCAGACACATCCATTAAGCAAAACATCACCGCCCGACTGTTTGGCTGAGGTCGCTTCTCGTAGTTTTTGTAGCGTAAATCGAAGGTGTCGATAAACGGCACGGCAGCAAGTTTGTTTTTGAGTGCCGCGATCTCTTCTTCGAGGCGTTTTTCTTCTAACGGTTGAGCAGGCTCAGCACGTTGAATCTGTCCGAGTGCTTGTTCAAGCTCAGCGAGCTCGCGGCGTTTTCCGGCTGACATCGCCGTTCGTCTCGCAAGCGAATTTTGTAAAGAACGGACGATAGCGATATTGGAAGGCACGCCGTTTGAGGTATACCCAGAGCGGTGTGTTTTGTACTCCACCATTTTCGCCATCTGGTTCTTTTTTAGATTCGGTAGTTCGAGATCTTCGAACAACAGATCCAAGTATTCGTCTTTCGAAATTTGGAAAACAAACTCGTCTTGTCCCTCACCATCTGGACTTGCTTGCCCTTCACCGGCGCCGCCGCCTTCGCCACCCGGTGGGCGAGCGATACGATCGCCAGGACTAAATTGGTCATTACCCGGGTGGACAGCCTCCCGCTGTCCCCCTTTGCCTTGGTGAAACGTGGGTTCACGGATGTCGCGTGATGGAATCGAAATGTCCTCACCACTTTCGATATCGGTGATCGAGCGATTGTTGACGGCGTCGGCAATGGACTCTTTTATCTGCCGCTTGTGGCGGCGTAGAAAGCGCTGCCGGTTGACAGTGCTTTTGTTTTTGCCATTGAGACGACGATCAATAAAATGCGCCATAACTTTCTCCCGTCATCTGCGTCAACCCGTAGGCTACGACGATTTACGCACGCGCAAATACCATTCGGCGAGCAAGCGAACTTGCTTGCGGGTATAGCCTTTTTCCATCATTCGGGCGACAAAGTCGTCGTGTTTTTTCTGCTCGTCGCTTGAGGTCTTAGTATTGAACGAAATCACTGGCAGCAGATCTTCCGTATTGGAGAACATCTTTTTCTCAATCACGGTTTTCAGCTTCTCATAACTGGTCCACGCCGGATTCTTGCCTTCATTATTCGCTCGGGCACGGAGCACAAAGTTAACGATTTCGTTACGGAAATCTTTCGGATTACTGATACCCGCTGGCTTTTCGATTTTCTCCAACTCGCCATTAAGCGCTGAACGATCAAACAGCTGGCCAGTATCTGGGTCGCGGAATTCTTGATCTTGAATCCAGAAATCGGCATACGTGACATAGCGGTCAAAAATATTCTGGCCGTACTCAGAGTACGACTCGAGATAGGCGGTTTGGATCTCTTTGCCAATAAACTCGATATATTTGGGAATTAAGTAGCCCTTCAAGTGCTCTAAATAGCGCTCGGCGACCTCTTGTGGGAATTGCTCCCGCTCGATTTGCTGCTCCAGGACATAGAACAAATGCACAGGGTTAGCGGCGACCTCGGCGTGATCAAAGTTGAAAACACGTGACAAAATCTTGAAGGCAAAACGGGTTGATAGTCCATCCATACCCTCATCGACCCCAGCAAAATCTCGGTATTCTTGGTAAGACTTGGCTTTTGGATCGGTATCTTTGAGTGTTTCCCCATCATACACACGCATCTTCGAATAAATGCTTGAGTTTTCGGGATCTTTCAAGCGCGACAACACCGTAAAGCGCGCCAGAATATCGAGTGTGCTTGGCGAGCAAGGCGCATGGCGTAATTCACTGGTCGCCAACAATTTGTCGTAAATATGGATTTCATCCGAAATTCGCAAACAATAAGGTACTTTGACAATGTAAACCCGGTCGAGGAAGGCCTCGTTATTTTTGTTATTGCGGAATGACTGCCATTCGGATTCATTTGAGTGGGCCAAAATGATGCCGTCAAATGGCAATGCCGAAAGCCCTTCCGTACCGTTGTAGTTACCTTCTTGCGTTGCCGTGAGTAGGGGATGAAGCACTTTAATCGGTGCTTTAAACATCTCGACAAACTCCATCATGCCTTGGTTAGCCCGGCAAAGCGCACCGGAGTAGGAATAGGCATCAGGATCATCTTGTGAATAATGTTCAAGTTGGCGAATATCCACTTTACCAACCAAGGCAGAGATATCCTGGTTGTTTTCATCGCCTGGCTCCGTTTTGGCAACGCCAACTTGATTGAGAATAGAGGGACGGAGCTTAACCACTTTAAATTGGCTGATATCGCCGCCAAATTCTTTTAATCGCTTAGCGGCCCAAGGCGACATAATATGTTGAACGTAGCGCTGTGGAATGCCATATTCTTGTTCGAGTAGGTGGCCATCTTCAGTCGCATCAAACAGGCAAAATGGGTGATCATTCACTGGGCTACGTTCGCCATTGGCGGTTAGTACATAAATCGGCATCTGCTGCATCAAGCTTTTTAGCTTCTCGGCCAATGACGATTTCCCCCCACCGACAGGGCCCAGTAAGTAAAGAATTTGTTTGCGCTCTTCTAAGCCTTGAGCGGCATGTTTAAGGTATGAGACGATTTGCTCGATCGAATCTTCCATACCATAAAAGTCTTTGAACGTTGGGTAACGTGAAATGACACGGTTAGAGAAAAGTCGGCTGAGCCGAGGGTCGAGCGAAGTATCAACCTTTTCCGGTTCGCCAATCGCCATCAGCAAACGTTCCGCGGCATTGGCATACGCGCCGCGATCATCTCGGCATAGATCCAAGAATGCTTGAAGGCTCATTTCTTCGTCTTTCGCTTCTTCGTAGCGCTGACGATAGTGATCAAAAATAGTCATGGTCTTGCCCCCTAAATCGTCTGATAACTCGAAAAGAAAAGGCGCAAAGTTGGCTGGATGTTCCCTTTCCTTTTTATAAGGTTAGACCGCATTGCTCGATCTTGCGTGAAAGAATTGTTTGTTTTTTCGATAATTTTTGTTGAGTGATTTGTATGCCTGTCTTGCCAATATATTGACAGCGGGTGTTCAAGCTAGTGAGATATGCTGGTGGTGATCATTTTGCCAGCTAGGGGGACTGGGCTTACATTGGCCAGCCGTTAAACAATAAAGGAAAGGATGATGAATATAGCAAGAGAAACGGCTTGGGTAGCGTGTGCGTTGGCACTGACTTCCGGCAATGTTTATGCAGACACGCGGGTATCGGCAGGGGTGATCGGCGCGTTTTCACCCCAGGTGTACAAAGACACGGATACCGACCCACTTGTGGTACCGACAGTCAACCTTGATACCGACCACTTTTACTTTCGTGGTCTCACTGCCGGCGCACGTCTGGCACCGAAAGACTCGACACACAATCTCGTCGTATCAGCGACCTATGACCCTCGTCGTTTCGATCCTGCAGATACCGACGATCCGCAATTGAGCCAGCTCGACAAGCGCGATGCATCGATTGTGGCAGCGCTTGCCTACCAATACCATTCACCTATCGGACGTTTTCAGGCGGCTGTTGGCGAAGGCGTGACCCATGATAGGGACGGGGTATACGGCGAAGTGAGTTGGAAATATGGATTTAATCACCCGCGTTGGGGCGTTTCTCCGGAAGTAGGGTATGCCTACAACAGTCATGAGTTAAATAAGCACCTTTATGGGGTCAGCGCCACTGAAGCATCGCGTGTTTCAGGCATTGAGGCGTATGAGCCAGGCTCTGCGGGCCATTACTTTGTTGGTGCCAGTGGCTATTTTATGCTGACCGAGCGCATCCAACTGCTTGGTGGCGTGCGCTATACCAACCTCGATGATGAAATAGCGAACAGCCCAATGGTGGACCAATCTACCGCCGCTTCCGGCTATCTCGGTGTTAATTATGTCTTTATGTAGCCAAGTGTTTATGTAGCCAAGTCTTTATATAAAAAAGTCTCTATGTAACAACGCGGCCACCTTATACCAAGGTGGCCGCTTTGTTTAGCGTCGCGCTTTTTCATCACATAACGTTGTGGCCAGGGTATAGGTTTGCCCTGGCGATACCAGGGTATCTGGTTGCTCAAGCGCGGCCTCAATGCAAACAAAATGTTGATAGCCATCGTCATCCATGTCTGCCATTTGTACTGAGGCAGCTTGTCCAGGGTTCCATATCACCGCGCTGGTCGCACCTTGGTTGGTGACATAAACGCGACGGTTACCGGCCGGATCGGTGAGTGACAGTGTATCGCGCGCCCCGGTATAAATGCGATCAACGGGGCTTTCAAACGTGACCTTTCCCGGAGCAGGTTGAGCCGCACCGGCACTGAAATTATCGAGGTACTGATTACCAACCCCGTCTACATAAGCCTGCTCGCTGTCCGCGACGGTCAGGTAGCTGTGTAATGCGCCGCCCATCGTCCAATCATGCTGATCGGTATTGCTGACGGCGAGGGAAATCGTGGCTTTTTGTGTCAGGGTGAAAGTGACGGTTGCTTCAAAACGATGGGGCCAGAGTGCCATTGACTGGGCAGATTCAGACAGCTTCAGTTGCACAATCACGCCATCCGGTTGCTCGTCAACCTTCGCCAATTGCCACATCTGTCGACGCGCAAAGCCATGCGAAGGAGAGCCCGATTGTCCAAACCAAGGCCAACAAATAGGGACGCCGCCTCGTAATGGTGTTTGCGCATCGTAGACGGCGTTGCGACTCATCCAAACCAGTGAGGATTCACCTGTAGGCGCAAAGGAGAGTAAGTGGCCGCCGAAAAGACTGATAGTGGCGGCGCACGATGGGTGACTCACGCGAAGAATCGGGACCGATTGCCGATAGCATAAATCGACCGAGGCGGAGAGTTGACGTTCAAAAAGCAAAGACATGGACATAGCTTAAACCTCTTCGGGGAGTGTCTACGAACAAAAACCGGCTCATTGGATAGGCGCCAGATACACAAAAGGCGGCTCTAGGCCGCCTTTATCGATACTATTGTAATTGCTACTTACTTAGAGATGTGTGCAACTAGGTCAAGTACTTTGTTTGAGTAGCCGATTTCGTTGTCGTACCAAGAAACGACTTTCACGAAGTTGTCAGTCAGCGCGATACCTGCTTTAGCATCGAATACTGAAGTTTGTACTTCGCCGATGAAGTCTTGAGAAACAACTGCATCTTCAGTGTAACCAAGTACACCTTTCAGCTCGCCTTCAGACGCTTCTTTCATTGCCGCACAGATTTGGTCATAAGACGCTGCTTTTTCTAGGTTAACAGTCAAGTCAACCACTGAAACGTTGGCAGTTGGCACTCGGAACGCCATACCAGTCAGTTTACCATTAAGCTCTGGCAGTACTTTACCAACCGCTTTGGCTGCACCTGTTGAAGATGGGATGATGTTCTGAGATGCACCACGGCCGCCGCGCCAGTCTTTCGCAGAAGGACCGTCAACGGTTTTCTGAGTCGCAGTGGTTGCGTGAACAGTGGTCATCAGGCCAGATACGATACCGAACTTGTCGTTCAGTACTTTCGCGACAGGCGCTAGGCAGTTCGTGGTGCAAGATGCGTTAGAAACGATATCTTGACCCGCGTAATCGCTGTGGTTAACACCCATAACGAACATTGGCGTTGCGTCTTTTGATGGACCAGTTAGAACAACTTTCTTCGCACCCGCTTGGATGTGTTGACGCGCTGTTTCGTCAGTTAGGAAGATACCGGTCGCTTCAGCAACAACGTCAACACCCACTTCATCCCACTTAAGGTCTGTTGGGTTACGTTCTGCTGTTACGCGTACGGTTTTGCCGTTAACGATCAGGTTACCACCTTCAACTTCTACGGTGCCGTTAAAACGGCCGTGAGTTGAATCGTATTTCAGCATATAAGCCATGTATTCAACGTCGATAAGATCGTTGATTGCTACCACGTCGATGTCGTTACGTTCTACAGACGCACGAAATACGAAACGGCCGATACGGCCAAAACCGTTAATACCTACTTTGATAGTCATTATGTTGCTCCACAACTTAATTTCTAGTGAGATTAAACTGGTAGTAAAATTACAGAATAGGACCCCGCCATGCAAGGGTAATCGCAGCCAAAATTGTCTAAAATCAAAAAAAAGTACGGATTTTTTTTACATCGCCTAAACATTTGGCGCCCTTACGGCCATGCCTGTGTTGTCTTTAATCAACCGTGGATAAAGAACAATCAGGCTTGGCGCAACAACTGGTACTTGATAGCGTAGAAGCAGAAGGGCAATTACGAAAGGTAAACTGGTACGACAAGTTTGACGTGACCGGTTTACCTTTGATTGAGCGTTGCTTTTTACTGAGTGGTTGCCTTTTACTGAGTAATGGGTGCGAGCAATGACGCTTGAAAATTGCCATCGTCGATCGCGGCTGATATTTCAAATGCCAATCGCTGCAGTGACGTCTCCTGTTGTTCGCTCAGTGTGTAAAGTCGAGACAAACGATCACTGTTGGCAATGGGAAGATTGTAACTTTGCCCCACTTTCGCCCACAAATACGCATGTTCAAAGCGTTTAAGCGCATGATTGGTGGTGGCGAGTGATTTAATCACCTCTGGAATCACGTCTTGCTTTACGGTGAGATCGCGGCCGTCATACAGCTCCAACGCGTGCAATAAAATCTCCACGGTTTTAGCTTTATCCCGTGAGACATAATAGGTCGCCAGACCAAGTTGTAACTGGGGCGTTTCCAGATGGGGAGTGCCTTCAAGCTTTAAAAACTGGGGTAGGGCGCCGTTGTCACCCTGAGACCAACGGTAGTAAATCACCGGTGGTTGATAAGAGGCTTCCAGTTCATCTTCCAAACGAGCAATCGCATCATAAGCATGGTAGACCGCCTCCGTACGCTTGGTTTTGCGTTGTTTGAGTGTGGTAGGCTCAATTTCAGCTACCAGCTCCATACAGCGCAAGTACGCCTTTGTTTGCTTGAGTTCGGTAAGTTTATTGAGATCGGTTGGCTTTTGGTCAACCGCCAAACGATCGAAAATCAGGTCCGAGCGCTCAAATCGGCATTGTCCGTCGCCAATGTTTAGCCCTTCGCATAATTCGGGGTGCGTTTCGCACACTTGATTGGTGGTCGGTTGTCCATCGCAGCCGACGAGTAGCAGTAAACTCGTGACAAGACCGAGAGGATAAACGTAGCGAGTAAGTAATCGTAAATTCATTATTTGTCGTACCCTGAGTCAACTACGTCGAGTATACGTTATCTTTGAGTGTAGTTGATGCGTAAAAGCGTGATAAAGCGCACTGTGCTAAACATGCCGTCTACCGACCAAGATCAGGCATAATAGTCGGACCCGGACCACACAGAGGTAATCATGGATATAGAACAAGTCTTAAAAGCAATGACGCCTGAAATATACGATCGTTTGTGTTACGCGGTAGAAACCGGTAAATGGCCTGATGGTACCAGCCTTAATCAAGCACAACGCGATCAAGCCTTGCAAGCCGTTATGCTTTATCAATCACGTCATAACAGCCAGCCTCAGCATATGACGGTCGCGAAAGGGGGTCAGGTGACTTGGAAATCAAAAGCCGAGCTCAAGCGTGAATTTGCCGGTCAAGATGGGCAGCGCATCGATATTGAGACCAAGCACTAGTGCTAACTCAATCAGCACCAATGCTGATCGAATAGATTGGGCGGCACGCCTTGTGGGATATGCTTTGCTGAACGTGTCCTCGCTAAAAAGTAAACGCCGGCATTCGGCCGGCGTAATCGTCACAATAGCGTTCACTGTCACTTCTGTTCACACACTAATAATAGCTGAGCTCACCACGTAAATCTTTTTGCACCCAAGTTCGCAAGGTTTCAAAGGGTAATGACTGACTGAGCAAGAAGTGAAGCTTGGCTAACGCCGCTTCGGGTGTCATGTCATAGCCACTCAGTACACCCGCATCGGCCAGCGCACAGCCGGTCGCATAGCCACCCATATTGACCCGTCCTGCCAAGCATTGAGTGAGATTCAACACCAGCACACCGCGATCCGTAGCCTGTTTGAGTAAATCGAGTAACTCGGGATTTTGTGGTGCGTTGCCGACCCCAAAGGTTAATAAGATCATCGCATTGACGGGCTGTTTAAGCGCATTTCTGACAACGTCTGGCGAAATGCCCGGATACATCATGATCACGGCAACCGGTTGATCGCTAATAGTATGGACCTTAAACGGCCCTTGCGAAGGTTGATTGAGCTTGTCCGCTTTTACCTCAATATGAATCCCAGCTTCAAGCAACGCTGGCAAGTTGGGTGAGGTAAACGCGTTAAACCCGTCAGCATGCGACTTAGTGCTCCGATTGCCGCGCAGAAGTTGGTTGTTAAAAAACAGCGTCACTTCGTTCACCGGATAATTCGATGCAATATGCAGTGCGTTGAGCAGGTTGGCTTGCCCGTCGGAACGCAACTCAGCAATCGGGATCTGGGAGCCGGTGACTATTACCGGCTTTTCTAAATTTTCTAACATAAATGACAGCGCCGATGCTGTGTATGCCATGGTATCTGTGCCATGCAATATCACAAAGCCGTCATATGCGTGGTAATTTTCGCCAATATCGTCCGCAATCCGTTGCCAATCCGTTGGCGTCATGTCCGATGAATCAATGAGTGGTTCGTACTCATGGATAGTAAAAAGCGGCATTTCTGGACGATGGAATTCAGGCATGTTTTCCAACTGTTGCTGGAGAAAGCCGGACACTGGGACATAACCATGATCAGATTTTTGCATCCCGATCGTGCCACCAGTGTAAGCAATATAAATATGTTTACGTTCCATCATGTCAAATCTGCATTTAATGAGCGTGAGCACAGTATACATGTAACGATTACATCGGTAATACCGAGCGACACACAGAATAGAAGAAAAACAGAGAAGAGGCCCTGACCGAACGGCCAGGGCGAGTGGTTCCTACTGATACTCACAGTTTAAGCAGAATAAGTAACGACCTTGCGGATCGTTAAACTTTTCCAGCAAGGTTAACGACTGCCACTGGGGCGATGCCGTCAACTGGCGCGCAATCGATGGCATTGTCGCTTGCACCGCTTCACCGAGCACGTTGGCGCTTTGCCCCAGCACTTCGTTGATAAATTGCTCAAACGGCGTCAGTGGCTGTTGCATCCAATCTAGTTGATAGTTTTCGAGGTTAGCCAGTTCAGCGGCGGCAGACACGGCGTCGTCAAAGTCACCCAAGCTGTCAACTAATCCCAAACTCAAGGCATCTTGTCCCGTCCATACCCGACCTTGAGCGACTTGGTTTGCCTTTTCCATCGACATATCGCGATGGTTGCTGACCAATGACAAGAAGCGATGGTAACCATGCTCAATGCCTAACTGCATGATATCTCCTACCTCGTCTGGCAGTGCCCGCGTTACGCCGACTCCTGCAAACGGTGTGGTGCCGACACCATCAGACTGCACGCCGAGATCACCCAGCGTGTTCTCAAAGGTGGTGAATAAGCTAAAAATACCGATTGACCCGGTAATCGTGGTGGGCTGAGCGATAATACGATCAGCGCTGGCAGATAACCAATAACCGCCAGAGGCGGCGACACTCGACATCGAGACCACCACAGGTTTACCCGCTTCGCGTAGCGCATCCACTTCATTACGGATAATTTCAGAGGCGAATGCACTGCCCCCTGGACTATCGACGCGAAGCACGACCGCTTTCACACTGCTGTCAAGGCGGGCATCGCGTAGCATAGCGGCAGTGGTATCGCCACCCACGGTCCCTGGGCGCTGACGTCCATCCATGATCGGACCACTGGCGACCACGACGGCGATATTATCACTGCCTGGCAGGCTAAAGCCGCTTTGTATTTTTGGCAGATAATCGTAATAGCCGGTGTATTCGAAGCTGTCTTCACCGTCACTGCCAAATTTATCGGCCAAATAGCGACGAATTTGCTGACGCGTCATGCGCTTATCGACAATGCCAAGATGCTCAGAGAGGGCGGCAAAATCGCCATCAAAGTCACGCAATGAGGCCAGTAATTGCTTCGCGCTCGGGGACAGTACACTCGGCTCGATGCCACGATTGTTCGCCACATCGCTGACATAGGCATCCCACAGCTGAGATAACCAAGCTTGATTGGCTTCTCGGGCAGCGTCTGACATATTGTTGCGTGTGTATGGCTCCACAAATGACTTATAAGTACCGACTCGGAACACGTGTGTGCTCACATCGAGCTTATCGAGTAGGTCCTTCCAATATAAGTTGTAACTGCCGTAACCTTGCAACATCACCATACCATTGGGCGACATCAGGACTTCATCGGCATAACTGGCCAAGTAATACTGGCTTTGACTGTAGGTGCCGCCAATTGCAATCACAGGTTTACCGCTGTCTTTGAAGTCCTCGATGGCTTTGGCGATATATCGTAGCTTGGTCAGACTAGTAGAAGGCATATCGCCTAGGCTTAAAACTAAGCCATTAACCTGTTCATCCGTCGCGGCATGGCGCACGGTATCAACAATATCAAACAACACGTTCTCGGTTTCTATCGGTTGTCCGAGCGCATTGCGAGATAAGGTATCAACAGGACTTAAGCGCTGTTGTTGTTCAACAATAGGGCCGTCAATATTGAGTAGGAGCGCCCGTGGCTCTGGCTCACTTTGCGCCACTTTTGCGGTAGCGGGGTCCTTTGAGGTCAGCGGCGTATCGGCAGTAAAAGCAAAGTAGATTGCCACGATCACGCCTATGAAAAGGACGTTTAACAAAAGTTGGCGGGCGAAACTGAGAATACGCCACAACCATCGGAATAGGGATGCAATAAAGCGAAACAGTTTTTTCATACGTGAGTCCATCGGTGCATGTCGCTGATATCCTAGCTGATCAGAGCTCAGATCGATAGGCTATCAACCGCGTCATTGTTCTATAATACCGAGCGAAAGTCCTACCCAGATCAATAATTCACGATTTCATGTTGCCAGATTGTAAACGAATGTTTGAAATCACGTGTCCGTCAGCGCTATAGTCTGGTCAGACCACAACAATAAGTGAGCAAGCGATGGAACAGCACCCTTATCCCCACATGCTAGCCCCGCTCGATCTTGGGTTTACTACCCTGAAAAATCGTGTCTTGATGGGCTCGATGCATACCGGGCTTGAAGAAGCAAACGATGGTTTTAAAAAATTGGCGGCTTTTTATGCTGAGCGAGCCAAAGGTGAGGTGGGGCTCATTGTAACAGGCGGATTTTCGCCTAATTTTCGTGGCCGTCTAACCCCATTTAGTGCCCAGTTTAGCTCTGGACGCGCGGCGCGTGCACATCGCGCGATCACCGAAGCCGTTCATGAAAATGGCGGCAAAATCGCGCTGCAATTACTTCATGCCGGTCGTTATGCCTTTCATCCGTTTGCCCAAAGTGCGTCAGCGATTCGCGCGCCAATCAGTAAGTTCACCCCGTTTGAAATGAGCGAGCGGGCGATTTGGCGTACGATTAAAGCCTTTGGCCGCAGTGCCGCGCTTGCTCGCGAAGCTGGCTATGACGGGGTCGAGATCATGGGCTCTGAAGGCTACCTGATCAATCAGTTTTTCTGCCACCGCGCCAACCGCCGTTATGATCAATGGGGCGGGCCAGTCGACAATCGTATGCGGTTTGCGGTTGAAGTGATGCGAGCGGTGCGTCAAGCCGCCGGTGATGACTTTATTGTTATTTTTCGTCTATCGATGCTGGATTTGGTCGAGCAAGGCAATACCTTTGAAGACGTAGTCACGCTCGCGAAAGGCCTAGAAAAAGCAGGCGTCACCATTATTAACACCGGTATTGGCTGGCATGAAGCGCGAGTGCCTACTATCGCGACCCAGGTGCCACGAGGCGCGTTTAGCTGGGTCACTGAAAAACTAAAAGGCGAGGTATCGGTGCCGTTAGTCACCTGTAACCGTATTAACACCCCAGAGGTTGCCGAATCGATTCTCTCCAAGGGGCAAGCGGATATGGTCTCCATGGCGCGCCCATTCTTAGCCGATGCTGAATTCGTTGCGAAGGCCAAAGCCGATCAGTCGAATGACATTAATACGTGTATTGCCTGCAACCAAGCCTGTCTGGACCATGTCTTTAAAGGCAAGCGTGCCAGTTGTTTGGTTAATCCTAAAGCCTGTTATGAGACCGAGCTCGTGGCAACGCCCGTACGCCAAGTGAAACAAGTGGCGGTAATTGGTGGCGGAATGGCCGGGATAAGCTGTGCCACTGAAGCGGCTGAACGCGGACATGACGTGACCTTGTTCGAAAAAGCGGATCGGCTCGGCGGCCAGTTTAATTTAGCGATGACGATTCCGGGAAAAGAAGAATTTAAAGAAACCATTCGCTACTACCTTAGACGATTGGAAAAAGCAGGCGTGACGGTCAAGCTTAATCAAGCCACTGATGTCGATACATTGCGTGCGTTTGACGATATTGTTGTCGCTACGGGTGTGAAGCCACGCCGTCCCGCCATTGAAGGCATTGATCACCCGAGCGTTATTGATTATCAAACCTTTATTCGTGAACAGCCTGAGTTGGGGAGCCATATCGCCATTATCGGTGCCGGAGGGATCGGCGTTGATGTCGCGACCATGATTACCGAACCCAAAAATCAAAGTTTGGACGCTTGGCTCAATGAGTGGGGAATCGATAAGACTATTACCCACGAAGGCGGACTCTACCCTGGGCACGATACGCTTAGCGACAAGCAGGTGTGGGTATTGCAGCGTCGCGAAGGACGAGTCGGAAAAGGCCCGGGCAAAACCACCGGTTGGATCCATCGAAAAACGTTACAAAAGCGTGGTGTGAATCTTGTCGGTGGCGTGAGCTACCATAAAATTGATGATGAAGGCCTGCATATCAGTGTTAAAGGAGAAGCACACCTGATCCCTGCCACCCAGATCATCTTGTGTGCGGGGCAAGAATCGGTGAATACGTTGGCCGAGCAGCTTGATGATGCCAATGTCTCTTACCATTTAATTGGTGGTGCCGAGCATGCGGGAGAGCTCGATGCGAAGCGAGCCATTCGCCAGGGGATTGAGACAGCCTTGGCGCTTTAGCGGCGGGAGTCTGTGCTAATATGCTGATATCCGCTCATGCAGTGAGCACTAAACGGTTAAAAAGGATAAACCATGGACGCACTTGATTTGCTATTAAAGCGCTGCTCTGTGCCACGATTAGCAGCGCCAGCGCCGAGCGGTGAAGCACTAGAAAACATTATTCAAGCAGGATTACGAGCCCCTGATCATGGCGCACTAACGCCGTGGCAGTTTGTGATTTGCGAGGGAGATGGGCTGACGCGGCTTTCAACCATTTTAGCCGAGGCAGCACAGGCCAACGGCGCGGATGAAACGGCAGTGAAAAATGCCAAAAACGCACCCTTTCGGGCCCCGATGGTGGTGGCCGTGATTGCGCGTACACGTGTGCATGACAAAGTTCCGACCATTGATCAGCATATTTCTGCGGGATGTGCGACGCATGCGATGCAAATGGCAGCGGTCGCACAAGGGTATCAGGGCTTTTGGCGCACTGGCGCATTTGCATACCACCCCGCTGTGAGAGAGGCGTTAGCCGTTGAAGGCGATGATCATATCGTGGGTTTTTTGTACTTAGGAACGCCTGATTGTGCGGCGGCTAATGCGCCTAAACGCGATACTAGCCAGTTTGTCTCTTATCTTTAAGCCACGAGAAGGGCTTGGTTAATCGAGTAAACCTGTGCATATGTACAGGTTTTTTATTGCGCCTCGATCGTGCTTTGCATACCATGCGGACAGCGACTGATAAAGAGACTCTGTCATGGCACGATTATTTATTGCGGAAAAACCGAGTTTAGGGCGCGCAATTGCCGCAGGCCTGCCTAAGCCTCATAAAAATCAGAAAGGATACATTGAAACAGGGCAAGGCGATGTGGTCACCTGGTGTATTGGCCACTTACTCGAACAAGTCGAGCCCGAGGCTTATGACAGCCGCTATAAAAAATGGCATCTGGCTGACCTTCCTATCGTGCCTCAACAATGGCAATTGCGCCCACGCAAAGCCGCCTCGGGCCAGCTGTCCGTGGTTAAAAAACTGATTAAGCAATTTGATCAGCTGGTTCATGCCGGCGACCCAGACCGCGAAGGGCAGCTGCTGGTGGATGAAGTGATTGACTATGCGAAGGTCAGTCAGAGCAAAAAAGCCAATATAAAACGCCTTTTGATCAGTGATTTAAACCTCTCTGCGGTGAAAAAATCGCTCAGCAACATGCAAGACAATAAGGGTTACATGCCCTTATCTGTTTCCGCGTTAGCTCGGTCACGTGCCGATTGGGTCTATGGGATGAACCTAACGCGCGCTTATACCCTGCTAGGGCAACAGGCCGGTTATCAAGGCGTATTGTCGGTCGGGCGGGTACAAACGCCGGTGCTTGGCCTAGTGGTGCGACGCGATCAAGCAATCAAACATTTTATTCCCCATCCGTATTATCAGCTCGACGCCATCATTGCTCATCAAGGGAGTGAAATACGCGCGCGATGGCAGCCCAGTGACGCCTGCGCCAAATGGCAAGACGAGCAAGGGCGCGTACTTTCTCGGTCACTCGCCGACAATGTCGCCTATCGAATTACGGGGCAGCCAGCCACGGTCACTGACGCGGAACGTCAGCAGCGAAAGCAAGCGGCGCCACTGCCTTATAACTTGTCAGCCTTGCAAATAGACGCATCAAAGCGATTTGGTTTTAGCGCCCAAAAAGCCCTGGATGTGTGCCAACAACTGTATGAGCGCCACAAGATCATTACCTATCCGCGATCGGATTGTCGTTACTTACCTAAAGGGCACTTCGCTGAGGCGCCCAAGGTGTTGGCAGCGATTAAAAAGGGGTGTCAGACACTGATCCAGGCTTGTGACAATGCGGATCCAAAACGCAAAGGCAAAGCATGGAACGATGCCAAAGTCGGTGCGCACCATGCGATTATTCCAACCGCGAAAGCTGCGCCTGCGAGCTTGTCAGGCGATGAAGCGAAAATTTATCAGCTGGTGGCGCGCCAATATGTGATGCAGTTTTATCCGCCTGCCGAGTATGCAGAAGGAAAACTGGTGTTCGATATTGCCGGTGGCTGTTTTATTGCCAAAGGCAAGGTGCTCACTCAAGCGGGCTGGCGCGCGCTATTGCCCTCCACGCAAACCGCAGACAGTGACGCCACGCCTTTGCCCTTAATGGAGAAAGGTGAGCAAGCGCAGTGTGAGCGTGGCGACATTAAAGACTGCATGACCGAGCCACCGGCTGCGTTTACCGAATCCAGTTTGTTACAAGCGATGACCGGCATTGGTCGCTATGTGCAAAACAAAGCACTGAAAGAGATACTGCGAGAAACCGATGGGCTCGGGACCGAAGCCACTCGGGCTGGGATTATTGAGCTGTTGGTAAAACGTGGTCTTTTGAATCGACAAGGAAAAACACTTCACGCGACAGCCAGTGGAACGGGATTAATTGATGCCTTACCCGACAGTGCGACCTACCCGGATATGACCGCTGATTGGGAGCGGCAGCTGCAAGATATGGCGGACCGACAATGCGCGTATCACCCCTTTATGCAAGCGTTAACCGACAAGGTCGCTGGCTTGATTGAAAGTGTAAAAACCTCACCACCGCCTGCCTCTTTGCAAGGTTTACCGGCTGCGCCGGCAAAAACATTTAAACGTAAAACACGGCGCACCAGCACTCGTCGTAAAGGAGCGGCGAAATCAACGGGTAAGACCGCGACACAATAACCGCACCAGTATACTCGAGCAAAAAATGCAGTGATCGCCCGACAACAGACTCGCTGCCACTAAAATAAATAGGCGGCGAGACAACCGACCAACGTCATCACAAATAAAAAGAGTTTTAATAGCTTGGGGTTCGCGGAGATAGCAAATCGTACCGCAATCCGTGCCCCGACCATGGTCCCTATCGCCAGGATCAGCCCTGGCGCCCAACGGACCAGATCATCAGCAATAAATACCAACAGTGAAAGAGAGGTGAAAGCTAAGGTGCATGCCAGTTTGAGCGCATTACCACGGACCAAGTCGTAGTGTAAGGTGCCACATAGCGCGGCGAGCAAAACAAATCCGACCCCTGCTTGTACGAATCCGCCATAAAAGCCTGCGAGCATAAGACCAAACCATGCGGTGGGTGTGTCAGCCACCTTTTTGACTGGCGTACCGGCGGGGGGGCCAAAAGTGGCTGGCTTAACCAGCATCACTACCGTCATGGTCAGCAAGGTACCGAGTAGCAAGGGTTTGACCCAACTGGTTGGCAACCATGCAGCGGCCAATGCGCCGCACAAGCCCCCGATTAAATTCGGTATCAATACCGGAATGATATCCTGAGTATCGAGCTTGTCATGTTGACGAAACCCGCTCATCCCTGACGCACACTGTAGCCATACCGCCACCCGATTGGTGGCGTTGGCGACATCGGCAGGCATGCCCATCACCATCAATGCAGGTAATGTTAGGTTAGAGCCACCACCCGCGAGGGTATTGATAATCCCGGCGATCACGCCCAAGATCACCAAGATAAAACTGTATTCGAGACTGATCGCCATACACGCTCCTTGTTTGCAATCTCTTGTGTTTTTTGGATAAAGGCGGTTCGATTGTATCGCCAATGTGTGTATGTAACCGTTTGATCTTACGCATACTGAGCCTGTGTAATGCGGTGAAACTGACCGGTAACACTGGCGATTCTCTCTATGCCCTTTATAATCACGTGCTACACCTGAGGTTTTTGGTTAATGTTCGCTCCATAAGCAGGGCGAGATAAGGTTGTACCAGGTCATGCAGCAAGCTGTTCCATCGGCACTTGATAAAGTCGCCCGCCGCTCGGCGCGAGTCGGATTCATTTATAATGTGGTTATCTCCGTGATGGTCTTCATGTTTGCGGTGGTTTCCGTGGAGTTTTGGCTATATCAACAAGCCCATGACCAAGAAGTAAAAGACGTTCGTAACGCCTTGTTGGCCTACCGCTCGCGGATTGAGCTTAAAGTGACGCAGAATGTCGATTTAAGTCATGGACTGACCACCTATATCAGCTTAAATCCAGAACTGACGCAAGACCAATTTTCCAGCTTTGCCAGCCAGTTAAAAGCCAAATCTGCTCATATCCTCAATTTTGCCGCTGCCAGAAATTGGGTGATCAGTCATGTGTATCCTGCGTCGTTAAAGCGTATCTTAGTCGGGACGCGTTACCATGATGTGCCTGAGCAATTAGCCAGTGTACGTGCGGCGTATGCCTCCAGTGAGCCCGTGATTTCAGGGCCGGTCGATCTTCTTCAAGGCGGAACCGCCTTAATTGCACGTCAATCGATCATCAATCAAAACACAGGGTTACCCTGGGGCGTGTTATCCACGGTGCTCGATATCGATAGCCTTTTCTCCGCAAGCTTTGCCGAAGGCGAGGCGTATCCAGTGCGTGTGGTGTTGCAAGAAAAATCGACCGCCGAGGGGAGGTTTACCCCCATTTACGGTGACCCCTCGATCTTAGCGCAGTCCCCTGAATCCGTCGCAGTGAGCTTGCCCTCCGGCCACTGGCGCTTATTGGGGATCCCGCAAGACGGTTGGAAAAGTTTGCACCCTCACCCCATGGTATGGGGAGTTGGCTTGATTATCTTAGGGTTTTGGCTCGGCGGATTATATGCTCGATTAAATGCTGGACGCAGCTTTGCGCAGTCGATTGGTCGCATGGTTGATGATAGTTACCGCTTTAGGAGTATCTTTAAACGCCATGATGCGGTGATGATGTTACTGGATGCCAAAAGTGGCGAAATTTTAGATGCTAATGACAGTGCCCAACGTTTTTATGGCTATGACCATGCAACGCTCACAGCGATGCGTATCAACGAGATTAATACACAAGTCGACAGCACCCTCAAACAAAGCCTTTCACAGGCGAGACAGCGCGAGAAAAACTGCTTTATTTTTGAACATCGGCTAAAAAACGGTGAGAGTCGCCAGGTCGAGGTTCATTCATCCCCGATCACCGTTGGTAACGCACGTCTGCTGTTCTCGGTTATCCACGATGTATCTGAACGGTTAGAGGTTGAACGTAAGTTGATGCTCAATGCGAAAATCTTTGAGCAATCGAGCGAAGGGGTGCTGATCACGGATGCGCAAGGTGCTATCGTCGCCGTCAATGGTGGCTTCAGTGCGATCACCGGGTATCAAGAAGAGGATGTCGTCGGCGCAATGCCATCCATTCTGAATTCGGGCCGTCATGACGCACATTTTTTCGCCGAAATGTGGCAGCAGATACATCAAGAGGGACATTGGAAAGGCGAAATCTGGAATCGCCGCAAAGATGGTATCGTGTATCCACAGCTTCTCTCGATCAGTGTGGTAAAAGATGACGCCGGTGACGTGGTGAATTATATCGGTGTTTTCTCTGATATCACCCAGCTTAAAGACTCAGAAAAAAAACTGATTGATTTGGCCCACTATGACTCGTTAACCGGATTACCGAATCGCCTGCTGCTTACGTCGCGCATTCGTCAAGCGATGAATAGGCAATCGGTCCAGCGTAACCAGCTGGCGTTGATGTTTCTCGATCTTGACCAGTTTAAGTTCGTCAATGATAGCCATGGCCATACCGTCGGTGATGAACTCCTTAAATTAGTCAGTCAGCGCTTAGAGGGTCTGTTAGAGGAGGGCGATACCTTAGCCCGTCTCGGTGGCGATGAATTTGTGATCCTACGGGTGATTAATGCTGATGATAATGCCTGTATTCGCTTATCTGAAGATGTGATCCATGCCATGAATCGCCTGTTTATGCTCAAAGGTGGGATCGACGCTCAAATCGGTGTCAGTATCGGCATTGCCCAATATCCAGAGAATACCGCGAGTACCGATGATCTGCTGACCTTTGCCGATTCGGCGATGTATCACGCGAAAAAATCGGGGCGAAACACCTATGCGTTTTACAATGATGCGTTGACGGTAGAAGCGAATCACAAGTTACGTTTGGCGGTCGAGCTACGTCAGTGTGTGCAAAATGAAGAGTTAGAATTATATTACCAACCCCAGGTCGATCTGGTGACCGGCGATATTATTGGCGTCGAGGCGTTATTGCGTTGGCATCACCCAGAGCGGGGGCTGTTATCACCGTTTCACTTTATTGATGTCGCCGAAGAGCGCTCGATTATCCACGATATCACGCAGTGGGTGGTTGAGACTGGATGTCAGCAATTAAAAGCCTGGCAGGATGCGGGCCTCAACGTGTCTATGGCGGTGAATATCTCGCCGCGCAACCTTGCCGACGTGGCCTTTACGCAAGTGGTGTTTGAGGCCTTGGACCGCACCGGCGCCGATCCGCGCTTTTTAGAGTTAGAAATTACCGAAAATACCTTGATAGAAAACCAAGCCAACGCGTTAAAAGTGCTGGAGCAATTACGTGATAAAGGGGTTGGGATTGCGATCGACGATTTCGGCACTGGCTATTCATCGATGGCTTATCTCAAGCGCTACCCCATTTCAAAATTAAAAATTGATCGTCATTTCATTAAAGACATACAAAGCCAATCACCCGATGAACAAGAAGTGGCAATTGTGTCGGCTATGATTGCCATGGCCGATAGCCTTGGGATGGGGGTCGTTGCTGAGGGCATTGAGACCTTGCATCAACAGGCGATTTTGCATGAATTGGGCTGCACCTTTGGTCAAGGGTTTCTCTATCGCCGTCCTATTCCCGCCGTGGAGATGAGCGAATTGTTAGGTCTGGATCCAGAGGGAGAGTGCGGCGCGTAATCGGCTCCTCCTCTAACTGTCATCGCTCACAATTTTAGGGCGCAGAGGCAGGAATGATGTCAATGCCTTGCTGTTTTTTTACCCTGATAGAAAATGGCAAGGAGCACAATCATGACTTTTTTCTTTCCTCGACAGCGGCTGGCCATCGCGGTAGCGGCCTCGTTGACTATGGCAGCGTCGTTTTCCACTGCGGCGGCCCCGCATATCACGGTAACCACAGCAACGACACAGTCTGATCGACCGCTTGATCCCAACGCCCCAGCGGTCTTCTCGTTAGGTAAGAACACCTACCAAATCAGTGTGGAAGGGATAGCAGGTGACTGTCAGGCCGCGTCTCCCGAGAACGCGAAATTTAATACGCCTATTCCGCTTTCTTGCCAAGATCAGACAAACTTTGAACTTACCGTGCGTTTTGCTGGGGATTACGGGTTTTATTATCAGCCAGAGACGGAAACAATCCGCGTTAAACGTGAACCGAAAAAGACCGCATCAAGGTTTAAACGCCCGTTGCCCGATGTCCAGTGTCACCGCTATCAAGGTGGGCCGGTCACCCTCTCTTTGGGAGAGAGTTTTGCCGATGGCACGCAATTAAAAGAGGCGCTCAGTGGCCAGGTTGTCACGGTGAAAAATCACAGCGTGACGCTCACCCCAGCCTCTGAAAGTGGTGGGTTGGTGTTGCTCGCCCCGGTTACAGCACCAGAGCCAGATTTTACCTATCGCAATGCAAACATTTATTTTGTCATGGTGGACCGATTCAGTAACGGCGATCCGAGTAACGATCACAGCTATGGGCGGCGTCAGGATAAAGCGCAAAACATTGGTACCTTTCATGGCGGAGATCTGCAAGGCGTGATCGACAAATTGGATTATATCCAATCGCTCGGCACCGATGTGATCTGGTTATCGCCGATCGTAGAGCAGGTTCACGGGTTTGTCGGTGGTGGCAGCCAAGGGGACTTTCCGTTTTATGCCTACCACGGCTATTGGTCGCGTGATTTTACCCAAGTAGACAACAACTTTGGTGATGATGCCACACTAAAAAAATTGGTCGACGAAGCGCATCAACGCGGACTAAAGGTGTTTCTGGACGCAGTCGTCAATCACCCAGGTTACGCAACGCTCGCGGATTTACAGCAAGACGGGATTGAGGTAGTCAATGACACTGAATTACCGGCGCAATGGCAAAATTGGCAGCCCGGTGACGGACAAAGCTGGCATGACTTTCATGATGCGATTGATTATAAGAGCACGAATTGGCAGCAGTGGTGGGGAAAAGACTGGGTACGCGCAGGATTACCGGGGTACGATGAGCCTGGCAGCAGTGATAAAACGCTGACCTTAGCCGGATTGCCTGACTTTAAAACTGAATCTTCGCAACCGGTGACCCCGCCACAATGGTTGCTCAACAATCCCGGCACGCGAGTAAAGGTGCGAGACAATTACACAGTGAGTGATTACTTACTCGAATGGCAAACCCAGTGGGTTGCGCGTTTTGGTATTGATGGTTTTCGTGTTGATACCGTCAAGCATGTTGATGGTGAGGTTTGGCGAGCGTTAAAAGCACACGCCTCGGAGGCATTGAAAAGCTGGCGCGCCGCTAATAATCAAACGGGCGAGCCCTTTTGGATGATGGGAGAAGTATGGGGGCACAATGCCTACCGGAGCCCTTATTTTGACCAAGGCTTTGATGCACTGATTAACTTTGATCTGCAAAAGCGGATGGACAAAGGGGCGTATTGTTTAAGTGAAATGGAAACCACGTATCACGCGTACGCTGAGACCATGCAAACAGAAGCGGATTTCATTCCGGTTAGCTATATGTCGTCTCATGATACCGAGCTCTTTTTTAGCCGTTTTAAAGATGCCAGCATGCAACGCGGTGCTGCCAACGCATTACTTCTGGCGCCCGGTGCGGTGCAAGTCTATTACGGTGATGAAGTTGGACGTGATTTAGGCCCTTACGGCGATGACTTTCACCAAGGAACACGCTCGGATATGGTGTGGCAGCGTAACGCCATGCAGGCGGGGTTATTAAACCATTGGCGAAAAGTGGGGCAGTTTAGGCAACGCCACCCTGCGGTAGGCGCGGGCGCGCACCAAGTGATCCCTCAACCAGGCGCGTATGTCTTTTCCCGGCAATATGGAGAAGACACCATTGTTGCCGCGTTTGTCGGGCGTCAAGCCGAATAAGTGTCCGCCGCGAACAGGATGTTTATCCTTGTTGAACGTACCATACGAAAAAGCCCGTCACTCATTGAGCGACGGGCTTATATGTATTGGTCGGTCTGACTGGATTTGAACCAGCGACCCCTGACACCCCATGACAGTGCGCTACCAGGCTGCGCTACAGACCGACTAAGCGCTATATTACGAATCGACCTAATGACTGTCAATTGCTAAACGCGATTGTTTCCCGGTTTTTCAATTGTTTGGCTACTTATGCGCCACTTATTGGCCATTATTGCGGCTCACGATCCTCAGGATAATAGAAACGCTTTAATTCGTGCATCACTTGCATCAATAGTGACAACTGGGGCTTACCTTCGGGAAGTGGGGTATAGTGGCGATCATAGACTTTATAATTGCCAAATTTATCCACCACCGTGGTTTTTTGTGGCTGTATCACCACAATATCGCGACTGTCACCGGCCAACACCCATTTGCGTGATTGGCTTTCGAGTTCAAACAGATTCACACCGCTACTGTAACTGTTGGCGGGTGAGCTCACCGATAGCATCGACTCCATCAATGTCGGTGCCACATCAAGGTGGCTACTGTAATGATTGATCTGCTCGGCCGGTTGATTAGGCCAGTGCATCACCATCGGTACTTGAAGCTGATAACGGCTGTAGTTTGAGTTCGACCCCCAACTATTCATCCCGGTTTCATTAAATTCCATGCCGTGGTTTGCCGTAATCATCACTACGGTATTGGCTAGCTTTCCCGAAGTCTCAAGCTGTTGAATCAGTTCGCCCAATTGCTCATCCAGATAGTGAGCGGCATTGTTATAGCTATTTTTGAGGACCAAGCCTGTTTGCTGGTCGACACCGGCCATTCCACTGTTAAGCGCCGGTTGGAAAGGTTGCGCATAGTCGCCGCCTTGCTCATATTCATTCACCGTGGCGAGCTCTAAATAACCAAACCAAGGTGTATTTGCTTGGCGCCCTTGTAGCCAGCTTTGCATCGAGGTGATCGCACTGGCATCGGCCTGCCAAGCCGGTGCCTCTGACTGTGTATCTCGGTCGAGTGCGCGACTAAAAATACTTTGATAGTAAATGGGGTTAGAAAAGTTATCGCCACTGAACAGCCCGAGTTGATAGCGACGTTGATTGAGCGTATCCATCAATACAGGACGCAACCCCTCAGTTCGCGCGCTTTGCGCATAGCTGCCCGGCAGTCCATAAAAGAAACCAAACAAACCGGCCATATCATCGTTGCTGCTACTGAAGTGATTCTTAAACCACAGGTTATCGGTAGCGAAACGATGCAGGTGAGGCATGGTGACTGGGTTAAGCATATCGGCACGCAACCCTTCAACCATCACCACCAATAAGTTTGGGCGGTATTTGTTGGCATCTGACGCAAACGACAGTGGTTCCAACGGATAACGAATCACCTCGCTGGTTTCTTGGCCGCGCTGCTCGCGTAGGCGTTGATACTCTTGTCGATCGAGCAAGCCATACTTTTCCATAAAGGTTTTTGCTGTCATCGGATACGAGACAGGAAAGGTCGAACGCTGCGCCGTGACTGGACTATAAATGAACGCATCGGCCCAGATATGGATTAAATGGCTGGCAACAAAGCAAAGAGCAAACACGCTGGCAACCGGAACACCAACGCGTTTACGGGTTAATTTACGCAGCTTACGCCACACCCACTCGGCCATGACCAGCTCTAAGATAAAGATCACCGGCCCTGCAATAAATAAATACTGCCAGTGGGCATTCATATCGGTTTTTTCGCCGCTTAAAAGCAGCTCCCACACCAAGGGGTTAAGATGTAGGTGTAAGGTTTGATAGGCGTAAATATCCAGCAGCAATACCATCATTCCGACAGTCGCGACTATTACCGCAAAAAGCCGCATAAGACGCTGAGACGGGATGATAAAACTGGCTGGAAAAATGATTAGAATATAAAGCGCAAAAACCAGGAAGCCGAAGTGGCCGACCCAGTTAAAGATCAAGTAGCTTTGCCCTAATAGGGTGTCTGGCCACCCAGATTGGGTGATATAGCGGGTGCCCAGCAACATAGCGGCAATGATGTTGAAAAAGCTAAACCAATGCCCCCAACTGATCAGCTGGGATACTTTGTCGCGATACGATGTTCCGCTATCAACCATACAAATTTATTCTTCTCTGATTAGATACTGCTGCAAGCGTTATTGGTTATCGATGGATGCCATTAATGCTTGGGCGAACTTCTCGGCAAATGCCTGACGTTGTGCGGCAGGAATATTGTGGTTAAGGATATTAGTGGCGACATTCCCAATCACCATCAGTGATAAATCCGTCGATGCATCGTGTTGCTCTAACACATTGACAACATCACTGATAATACGTTCCACTTGCTTATCATCATATTTTGAGGTTACAGGCATAAAATCGTCTTGTCTTCTTAAAACCAAAGCAGCGTATAATAACCCACACTTTAGTCTTACTGAAAATCTTTTCAATCATGACCCTCACGCTTTCTAACGTAATATTACATCAAATTGTCAAACAAGCTGATGATTCGCTTAATGTTCAGCTTCGCGACGGACCATTACCGCTCAACGAACAAACCGAAAATCTGATGGCCGATGTACATCGGGTTTATCACGCAAAAGCAGGCAAAGGGTTTGCGTTGTTCGACACCGAGAGTGAATTCCAGCAATGGTTAAAGGCTTACCGCGCTGACGAACTGGACTTTCAAGCCTTTTCTGAACGCGCCGTTGAACGTCTGCGCGCTGAGCTCGCGAAATATCCATTTGCCGATAGTGGCACCTTGGTGATGGCGCATTACCGTGCCTTAGCCACTGACTACGTGTTTATTGGTGTGGTGGAATCAAAGCACAGTTTACGCGTCACGGACGAGCTTGACGTTAACGCCACCGAATACTTAGATGTCAGCAAAATGGATATCGCGGCACGGATTGATTTGTCTACCTGGGAGACGGATCCGGCATCAAATCGTTACTTGTCGTTTATCAAAGGGCGAGTTGGGCGCAAAGTTGCAGACTTCTTCCTTGATTTTTTGCAAGCGGAAGTGGGCATGGACAGCAAACAGCAAAACCAAGTGCTGATGCAGGCAGTTGAGGATTACTGTGATGATGCCCGTTTGGATAAAGAAGAGAAGAACAACTACCGCAAGCAGGTGTATGACTACTGTAACGATCAGCTTAAAGCGGGTGATGAAGTGGTGGTCAAAGAGCTCGCGGAGGAATTGCCAGCGACTCCCGAAGGAACGGACTTTTATCAATACACCAACCAGCAAGGCTATGAACTGGAAGCGCAGTTTCCTGCCGACCGCACCACCATGCGCAAGTTAACTAAATTTGTCGGATCGGGGGGTGGCTTATCGGTCAACTTTGATGCCATGTTGATGGGGGAGCGCGTGTTCTACGATCCAGACACAGACACCCTTACCATAAAAGGGACGCCCCCAAATTTGCGTGACCAACTCCAACGCCGTTTATCCAGTCGAGACGATGAATAAAAAAAGCGGGACACGGCTAACGTGTCCCGCTTTATTTTAAGCGCTTCTATTGCTCGTTAGGCACGCTCTGGCGCAGACGCTATTGCGGTTGTATCTTCTTGCGCTTGCGCGGCCTGGTTTGGCTCAACCTTATCGACAAACCAACCGAAGTAGCTGGTCACGATGGTGACGGCAATACACACAAAGCTTAACCACATGAAGGGTGCATAAGACAAGGTGGCGACGCCAAGAATACTGGCCATATAAATACCGTTATCACTCCATGGCACCATGCCTGAGGTTAACGTGCCACCAAATTCAGCGTTACGAGACAAGTTTTTACGTTGATAACCCAGTCTGTCGTAGTTTTTGGCACAGATTTTAGGGGTTAAGATCAGCGACACATACATGGCCGAGCCGAATACGTTCCCCATAAAGGCGGTGCCGATGGTGGAGGTTGCCAAGCTACCTGCACTGTTAACGCGACGCTCAAACAAGCTGGCAATGGTATGCAAGACCCCGACTTTTTCGAGTAAGCCACCAAAACCCAGACCAAACACAATCACAGCCACGGAACCGAGCATTGAAGACATACCACCGCGGTTGAGAATGGCATCGATAAAGTCGACACCCGATGAGATAGAAAACGGCGCCCACGCGGTATTAATGGCGTTCACGGGGGTTATATCTTGCAGCATTACGGCCCAAACCACACCCAGTAATGAACCAAAACTAATGACCGGGAAAGACGGTAATCGCATTGCCAGCAGCGCGAGGACAATCAGCACCGGCACAAAGGATAGTGGTGAAATCACAAACTGCTCCTGCATCGCTTGCTTCACCATCTCTACTTGGCTCATATCCACATTGCCTGCGTAGTGCCAGCCAATCAGAGTAAACAGAATACCGGTAATGATGTAACTGATCAGTGCAATCGGCAGCATGCCTTTGATGTGCTCAACGATTTCGACGCCAGACATTGACGAAGCGAGGATCACTGAATCAGACAATGGCGACATTTTATCACCAAAGTAGCACCCTGAAAGAACGGCACCTGCCGTCATTGGGGCAGGGATCCCAAGGCCTTGACCAATCCCCATCATGGCAATACCCGCGGTTCCGGCAGCCCCCCAAGAGGTGCCCGTCGCTAAAGCGGTTAACGAGCAAATCAACATGGTCGCTAAAAGGAAGATAGAAGGGTGGATAGCTTTAAGACCATAGTAAATGATAGTGGGGACGATCCCGCCTGCAATCCAGGTGCCCACCAATGCGCCAACCGATAGAAGTATTAAAACGGCGCCTAAGCCGTTAGAAATTCCTTTCGTGGCAGCACTTTCAAGATCTTTGTATTGATGGCCAAGTTTTAACCCCAATCCCATAACCACAAACCAGCCGATAAATAAGGCCAGTTGAATGGGGAGGTCTAATTTGGCGGTAAACGAAAACGCGAGCGCCAAAAAGGCGCCAAGTGCTAATACCACCTGAATGATGGAGGGTAATCGAGCTTGCTGTGTTGTCATAACTTAACCTTCTTCACGTCGCTTGCTGGGTAACCGGTCGCTTGCGGGTTACCGATAGCGTTGAGCGAGTCAATATCATTATCGGAAGGTGGATCGTCTGTGATTGCGCGACTACTCCCTGCGCGATTTAGCGATGCCTTAAGCAACAACCAAACTCACATCACTGTCCTTGTTTCAGTATCCTTTGTTCCATTTGTGAGGGGCCCTACTCTAGCTAACAGAGTAAAGTGATGGGAAACATTTTTGTCGCTTATGTGAGTCGCGCGCGAATTAAGTTACACCCTGACGTGATTGGTTAATATATGGTTACTTTAAGGATGTTTAAGTGTTTCAATATTTTGTTTTGTCTGTTTTTTTCAGTTTGTTTTTTAGACGCCTGTACGTTAAATCAAGTTAGGCATAGGTGACGGAAACTTGAAAATGAGGTCATTTAATAAGCAGGCAGAGGCGTTAACCTGACGACCGTGATAAGACGTGTTAGTATCAAAAACGTTTTTTCACTGACTGTCAGGCAACCATATGCTGTTGTTAACGGCGGTCACACAACATGGAGTGTGAAAATTATGATGCGAGTAGGTTTAGTTGGCTGGCGCGGCATGGTGGGATCGGTGCTGATGCAGCGCATGGTAGAAGAAAAAGACTTCGACCATATCGAACCTGTGTTTTTTAGCACCTCACAAGTCGGGATTGCAGCGCCGAATTACGGCAAAGATGCAGGCATGTTACAAGATGCCTATGACATTGAAACGCTCAAAACCCTCGATGCTATTATCACCTGCCAAGGCGGCGATTACACCAACGATGTTTACGCAAAACTGCGTGAATCAGGTTGGAAAGGCTATTGGATTGATGCAGCGTCATCATTACGAATGGCAGATGATAGTATCATCACCTTGGATCCGATTAACTTCAAACATATCCAAGCGGGGATCCATAACGACACGCGCACGTTCGTCGGCGGTAACTGTACGGTTAGCTTGATGCTGATGGGCTTAGGCGGTTTGTATCAAAACGGTCTGGTTGAGTGGATGACCGCGCAAACGTACCAAGCGGCGTCTGGCTCAGGCGCAAAACACATGCGCGAGCTGATCAGCCAAATGGGTGTCATCAATGATTCAGTGAACACTGACTTGGCAAGCCCTGCAACATCTATTCTAGATATTGACCGCAAAGTGGCTCAAACCCTACGCTCGAGCGATTTTCCTAGCGAGCAGTTTGGTGCGCCACTCGCAGGCTCATTGATCCCTTGGATTGACGTCAAGCGTGACAACGGCCAAAGCAAGGAAGAGTGGAAAGCTTCGGTTGAAACCAACAAGATTCTAGGGTTACAAAACAATCCGATTCCTATCGACGGGACTTGTGTCCGTGTGGGAGCCATGCGCTGTCACAGTCAGGCGCTGACCATCAAGCTGAAAAAAGCGGTGCCGATGGATGAGATTGAAGACATGATTGCGTCGCACAATGACTGGGTGAGCGTGGTGCCTAACGAGCGTGACGTGACCATGACTGATCTGAGCCCAGCAAAAGTGACAGGCACCATGTCTGTGCCAGTGGGTCGTCTCCGTAAACTGGCGATGGGGGATGATTTCCTTAATGCCTTTACTGTGGGTGATCAGCTGTTATGGGGAGCGGCAGAACCGCTACGCCGCACGCTGCGGATTATCTTGTCAGAAAAAGAACAAGATTAATTCTCTTGGACTTATCAAGTTCCGTTAAGCCGTCAACCTAGTTGGCGGTTTTTTTGCCTAAAATGCGAGTTTGCAAAGCGTATCAGGCATAAAAAAAGGAGGCGATAAACGCCTCCTAGTGATTGGTAAGCCTGGGTTTACAAGCGCCTAGGTTTGCAAGAGCCCAGGTTTGCAAGAGCCAGGGCTTGCAACAGACCTTTTTCGCGCTCGGTCTGTTGGCGATTGGTTTAGCCTGCGAAGTTTTTCGCGACGAAGTCCCAGTTAACCAGTTTCCAGAATGCAGCGAGGTAATCTGGACGCACGTTACGATAATCGATGTAGTACGCGTGTTCCCAAACGTCGACAGTCAACAATGGCGTTTCACCATCGTGAGTCACGGGTGTTTCGGCATTCGAGGTGTTGACGATTGCAACCGACCCGTCTGCTTTTTTCACCAACCAAGTCCAGCCTGAGCCGAAGTTAGTCACAGCAGCATTGGTGAACTGAGTTTTAAACTCGTCAAACGAACCAAATGCTTTGGTGATCGCGTCTGCAACGTCACCTGTTGGCTCACCGCCGCCATTTGGGCTTAGGCAGTGCCAGTAGAAGGTGTGGTTCCACACTTGGGCCGCATTATTGAACACGCCACCTGACGAGGTCTTGATAATGTCTTCGAGTGATTTACCTTCGAAATCTGTGCCTTCGATCAAACCGTTCAACTTCACCACATAGGTGTTGTGGTGCTTGTCGTAGTGGTAGTCGAGTGTTTCTTTTGAGATATGTGGTTCTAGTGCGTCTTTTGCGAAAGGTAATTCAGGTAGTTGGAATGACATTGCTATATATCTCCGTTTTTATCGTGAGAGTGCTTCCTGTAGTCGATCACTGACAGTGCAGGGGCAAATACGAATGACTGACAACGGATGATCACTGACTACCCATTGCCGCTATCGCCACCTAACCATCGAGTGTGACTACTATTTTCGTTTTGCTAAGTCTAGTTTAGCAAGTTTTTACTTTATTAAAAGGATCGCAGCAAAATTTTTACGCTTAATCCCACAAAACATTTAGGCATTTTTTTCCAGCCTGTTAACCAGTAGAATCAAAATAAGATTCACAGACAGTGTTCGAGGAAGCAATGGAAACAATGGACAAAATTAAGCAGCAAATCGAAGAAAACGCGATTCTGCTATACATGAAAGGGTCGCCGAAACTACCAAGCTGTGGTTTTTCGTCACAAGCCTCTCAAGCGCTGATGTCGTGTGGCGAGAAGTTTGCTTACGTGGATGTGTTGCAAAACCCAGAGATCCGCGCAGAGCTACCTGTTTACGCACAGTGGCCAACATTCCCACAGTTGTGGGTTGACGGAGAGCTGGTTGGCGGGTGTGACATCATCTTGGAAATGTTCCAAAAAGGTGAGTTACAGCCACTGGTCAAAGAAGCGGCCGCGCGTCGTGATGCGAGTGAAAACGAGTAATTGTTCGCGTTTATCCGGCTCTCGCCGTATCACTGAAACGAGCCGTATCAGGTAAAAAGCCACGTTATAAAACGTGGCTTTTTTTCTTGTCTATACCGCCTTTTTACTCACATAGCGCGTTTACGCCCTAGAGCATCATCGCGGCTAACCAGCCGAAGACAATTAATGGCAGGTTATAGTGGATAAAGGTGGGGACCACGGTATCCCAAATGTGTTCATGTTGGCCATCGGCGTTCAGGCCCGACGTTGGACCCAAAGTAGAATCCGAAGCGGGTGAGCCAGCATCGCCCAGGGCGGCGGCCGTTCCCACCAAGGCAATGGTTGCCATCGGCGAGAAGCCAAACGCCAGTGAGAGTGGCACATAAATGGTAGCGATAATCGGAATGGTCGAGAACGACGAGCCGATCCCCATGGTCACTAGTAAACCGACAATCAACATCAAAAACGCCGCGAGCGGTTTGTTATCGCCAATCGAGCCTGACAAAGAAGCGACTAAGGACTCCACACCACCCGTTGCTTTCATTACCGCGGCAAACCCAGCGGCGGTGATCATAATAAAGCCGATCATCGCCATCATGTGTACCCCTTTGGTAAACACATCCTGGGTGTCTTTCCAACGGATCACGCCGCCAAAGGTAAACACCATAAAGCCGGCCAATGCGCCGACAATCATCGACCCTGCCATCAGCTGCACGCTTAACGCCGCGGCAATCGCAATGCCTGCAACCCACAGGTTACGGGGGCTAATGGCGTGGTTTTCCGGCTCAGCAGTGAGGACGTCCCCTTCACTGTATTGGCGTGGCTGGCGATAGCTGATAAAGGTCGCGATCAGCAAGCCTACTACCATCCCGGCTGCCGGTAATAACATTGCCGTCGGCACCTGGCTGGCGACCACGTTTAGGCCATTGTCATTGAGGTTTTTCAGCAAAATATTATTCAAAAAGATGCCGCCAAAGCCGACCGGCAACACCATATACGGCATGATCAAACCAAAGGTCAGCACACAGGCGACCAGGCGACGATCGAGCTTTAAGCGTTGGAACACATGCAATAAAGGTGGGATCACAATAGGAATAAAAGCGATGTGGACCGGAATCGCGTTTTGCGACGAAATAGCCAAAAGGCCTAATAAGACCAAGACCACATATTTAAAGGTGGCGGTATTGGCATCGGTGGGGCGCGCGTTAAGCTTGCGGATCACCGAGTGCGCGAGAACATCGGTGATCCCTGAACGGCTAATTGCGACCGCAAAGGTACCGAGCATCGCATAACTGAGCGCAATAGTGGCACCACCGCCAAGGCCGCCTTCAAAGGCACTGATGGTCTCGGAAATACTGAGCCCACCGACCAGGCCACCAAGGACCGCACTAAAGGTGAGTGCGACGACGACATTGACGCGCATAAGGGCCAGTGCCAGCATGACACAGACTGAAATGACTACCGGGTTCATGGAAACGTTCCTGTTATAGGGGTTATCACTGCAGCGTTGCCGCAGGGGTTATCTATGATTTTGTAATTAAGCTACCCAGTTTGCGCAAAATTTTGTCTGTGTCGAGGGGAAATCGTTTTTTTTTGGTTACTTTCTTTCATGCTTGTCGGTTTTGCTCGCGTTATTCCATCATAGCGGCCAGCCATCGCTTCTAATGTCATTCAGGGCGGAATACTAGATCGAAAAAAGCCGGCCTATGTAGGCCGGCTCGTTGGGTTATGGCTAGGTAGCAGTATTTAGAACAAGTAGTTCAGCTGCAAACCGTAGATGTAAGCATCGCCACCGGCTGAGAAATCAGTATCTGATGGTTGTAAATCAGTCAACGCTTCAGTACCACCGACTTGATCACCATCGAGGAAGGCAAAGCCTGCATCAATCGACAGGTTTTCATTGGCAGTATAGGTGGCACCCAGGCTCCACCAGTGACGGTCTGAATCTGGAATGCTTAGTGTGCGTTTTTCTGCTGATACCGGGCTTTCATCATAGGCATAGCCGGCACGGAAGGCCCAATGGTCGTCCATGGTATAGGTGGCACCCAGCGCATAACGCCAGCTGTTATCCCAATCTTCTTCTTTCTGGAAACAGACACTATCGTTATTAGCACAGCCTGAACCTGTTGCTTTAAGCTCTTTCAGACTATCCCAGCCGGTGTACATAGCGCTGTAATGGACGGCGAATTGTTGGTTTAACTGATGGAAGCCCGAGAACTCAATGATTTCAGGTAGGTTAAGCTCTAACTCACCGTCAACGGTTGAGCCCGGGACGCCTGTTTTAGTCCCTGTGCCATCGGTAAATTTACCATCAAGCGTCACATCGGTTTGTGAACGATAAGTGAGACCAAAACGGTTATTTTCATCGAGCTCCCAGAGGGTGCCGATGTTCCAGCCAAAGCCCCAACCATCGCCGGTTAGTTTTGCCGCCTGATCGGTCACAGATGCAGCGCTAAGGTTCGCTAATGCCCCTGTTTGACGCTTAAGTTCAGCATCGGCATAAATCGCGCTAATTCCTGCGCCAATACTCCATTGGTCATTGAGCTTATACGCAATATTGGGGTTAAAGTTCATGGTCACCAGTTCAGTTGACCCTGAGATTGACCCCGCGTAAAAGTCTTTCGGATAGTCGGTTGACAAACCAAAATTAGAAAAGGCAGAGAAGCCTACCGCTAACTTGTCATCAATCGGCTGAATGATATGGATATTGGGCACATATTCAGTAGGAGCAATATCTTTTGCATCTGATGTCGTCCCAGCGCTTATAGCGGAATTGGCATCCACATCCGCATGCACATCCGGGTCAATGATACTTAAGCCGCCCGAGAATGCGGTGGTGTTAAAACGGGTTAGGGCAGCCGCGTTGCGTGCGCCAACGGCGGCATTGTCTGCGATAGCGGCTTCACCGGCAAAAGCACGCCCCAAACCGGATACCGAGGTTTCTGATACTTGGAAGCCGGCACTGTGTGCTTGTACGGCTAACAAAGATAAACTGGTTGCCACTAGCGATTTCTTAAATAGTGATGACATAACGCGCCTCACTCCTATGTTAATTAAGCTTCTTGTTCTTTGGGGCCGCCGCTTCAAAGCCCATCTTGCGTGGGCGAGAGAAGTGGTCGGATGTTCTACAGGTTCAATACTGGCACCAATTTCGCGTTTGTTAAAGGTTGGTTTCAAAACGGATACCGCACGATGTCACCTGGTTGGGCTGATAATGTTTCTATCGATTGTTTTAAGTAAATACTCTAAAGCGTTTATTGCTCATCTCAGCCCGTGTTTGGCGTAATATGGATAAATTAATTCTGTCGCTCACTCCTTATGTGCCTGTTTAATCGTGGTTAATATGCTGGCTAAATAGAGGCCAAAATAAGATCACAAAAATGTGACAACAAACAAGTTGTTAACAATTAAAGCATGCATTTATTGCTGCAACGGGTAACCGTGGGTCGGCTCACGCGCTGGGGTTTTATTCGGGCGTCTCTTCTTGCGCGTCAGGCGCAGAGGGCAAAGGCCAGCCGCCTAGGCGCTTCCAACGATTAACAATTTCACAAAATAGCTCGGCCGTACGCTCGGTATCGTAAAGGGCGCTATGGGCTTCTTTGTTATCAAAAGCAATATCAGCGGTTTTACAGGCTTTAGCCAGCACGGTTTGCCCGAGAGCCAAGCCGCTTAAAGCCGCCGTATCAAAGGTGGCAAAAGGGTGGAAGGGGTTACGCTTTAGCTTCGCGCGCTCGGCGGCGGCCATCACAAAGCTGTGATCAAAATTGGCATTGTGGGCGACCATAATGGTGCGCTGGCACTCTGCCGCTTTTTGCTCTTTACGGATCAGTTTAAAAATCTCTTTTAAGGCTTCGCCCTCATCAACCGCGCCGCGCAAGGGGCTGTAGGGATCACGAATGCCGGTAAATTCAAGGGCCGCTGGCTCTAAGTTGGCGCCTTCAAAAGGCGTGACATTAAAATGCAATGTTTTATCCGGAGCGAGCCAGCCTTGCTCATCCATTTTTAAGGTTACCGCGCAAATTTCGAGTAATGCATCGGTGTTGGCGTTAAACCCGGCTGTCTCCACATCAACAACAACGGGAAAGTAACCACGGAATCGGGCCTTAAGGCTGTTTAGATCGCTTTCTTGGCTCATGCAATGTCACTTTACTTACAATAATCAGAGCGTGATTATCGCAAATCCGGACGATAAGCTAAAGTCACCATCTTGCCGGTCGATATCTTTATCGTTACTCTTGTTGGTTAAACCGTCTCTCACTGCTGGGTGCATCCTCTTTAGGTGTGCAAATATGCCACTCCAAGGATCATAAAGCCTGTGCAGAGCCTCATGCGAAGTTCGGAGTCCAGAATGGCGTCTCGCCTTTTTAAGCCATGCCTGATTAATAATGTGTTGCCGGGCGCGCTGGCCCTCACCGTGGGTCTATTGAGTGCGGGTAATGTTTATGCAAACAAGCAATATGTCGCATCGCTTGGCGAGTCGAACTGGGCGGTGACCATAGATACACCGATCGAGTGCCGCCTGCAGCACAATATTCCTGGATACGGGCTCGCGTCGTTTACCTCGCGCGCCAGCAAAGACATGAATGTAGATTTCGAGTTGGAGATGCAGCGTCCTATGGGCGAGACAGCGCCGGTATCTTTGCTATCCATGCCGGCCGATTGGATGCCCGGTGAACCGGCCCGATATATGGACCAGCTTAAGTTTTTCCAACAGTTTGATGGTTATGTCGGCGGCCAAACGGCCTGGTCGATGTTGAGCGAATTGGAAGAAGGTCGCTTTCCTACCTTTAGTTTTCAAGATTGGCGGCGCCAACAGCGTCAAATCGATGTTGCCCTGTCTGCGGTGGCGTTTGGGGCACCGTACCAAGAATTTAGCCAATGCTTAAACACCTTATTGCCTTACGCGTTTGAGGACATTTCCTTTACCGTGTTGCGCTATCAAGAAAACAGCGATGAACTCACCAAAGCGAGCCGCCAACGCTTAACCCAAATTGCCGAATTTGTCCGCTATAGCGATGATATTGATTTGGTCCTGGTCGCCACTTATTCCGATGCACGAGGCACACGCGCCGCCAATCAAAAAATGTCGGAGCGGCGGGCGAAGAAATTACGTGACTACTTTACCTCTTTGGGCTTGCCTGAGGACAGGATCACCGTTGAAGCCTATGGCGAGCGCCGGCCGGTCGCCGATAACGAGGATCCCATTGGCCGAAGTAAAAACCGTCGTGTGGTGATCTCTCTGGGTAGGACCTTGTTATAAGGCACAGTCAACGTTCAGCGAGTAGGCGGACGTTCAGCCCAGGTGGGATGACAAACCAAAAGCGAACCTTAGTTCCCAGCGACAGAAATAACAAAGCCCTGCGGTTGAAGCAGGGCTTTGTTGTCTTGGCTATGTCGCTATCACTAAGGCTCACTCTGTTAAGCGTGTGAGCTTCATGAGAGCAGGTGTCAGTTAACCGTTTAGGCCAGCAGACGCGCTCTTGTTTTGAATAAGTTCGAGCTTATAACCATCAGGGTCAGTGACAAAAGCGATTTCAGTGCTGCCACCTTTTACTGGACCTGGCTCGCGAGTGATATTGCCGCCGGCTTGGCGAATTTGATCACAGGTGGCGTAAACATCGTCGACACCGATCGCAATATGACCAAAGGCGTTGCCGTGATCGTATTCCGATTCGCCCCAGTTATAGGTCAATTCGATCACCGCACCGTCAGACTCATCGCTGTAACCGACAAACGCCAAGCTATATTTATACTGCTCGTTTTCATTGGTGCGTAACAAACGCATACCCATTACGTCGGTGTAAAATTTCACTGCGCGATCCAGATCACCGACGCGGATCATGGTGTGTAGAATTCTGCCGTTAGACATGACGTTGCTCCTTTATTACTTGCCAGTGCTCGCCTGAAATAGCGTTAGCTGTCTGGATAGACTTTATCTTTATACTCACATAAATCTTCAATGATGCAACTGCCACAGCGGGGTTTGCGTGCCAGGCAGGTATAGCGTCCGTGCAAAATAAGCCAATGGTGCACATCGACCTTAAACGCTTTGGGCACCACCTTGTTCAGTTTCTCTTCCACGTCATTGACGTTTTTACCCATCGCAAACTTGGTGCGATTAGAGACCCGAAAAATATGGGTATCGACCGCAATAGTGGGCCAACCAAATGCGGTATTGAGCACAACATTGGCCGTTTTTCGCCCGACACCGGGTAAGGCCTCCAGCGCTTCGCGGCTTTCTGGCACCTCACCACCGTGCTGTTCGATCAGCGCACGACAGGTCTTAATCACGTTCTCGGCTTTGGAATTAAACAGGCCGATGTTTTTGATATAGGACTTCACCCCATCCACACCTAGTGCCAATAAGCCCTCTGGAGTGTTGGCCACCGGATAGAGTTTATCGGTAGCTTTATTGACACTCACATCGGTAGCCTGGGCAGACAGTAACACTGCAATCAACAACTCGAAAGGGGTAGACCAATGCAGCTCTGTTTGCGGTGTTGGGTTGTTGTCCCGCAGCCGCTCCAAAATCTGTTGTCGTTTTTCTTTATTCATTTCCCTATCCCGTCACTGATTGCCGGTGATCCGCGCACGTTCAATCACTGGTTTCTGCTCGGATTCTGTCTTACTGGCAAGATGTGTATCAATGATGTTTTTCAGAGCGATCAAAAAGCCCACCGCTAAAAATGCACCGGGTGGCAATATCGCCAATAAGAATTTGGTATCGAATTGGAAAATTTCAATCCGTAGTACCGAGGCCCAATCACCGAGTAATAGATCGGCGCCATCAAACAAGGTGCCGTTACCAATAATCTCTCGAATCGCGCCGAGTATCACCAGCGCTGCGGTCATGCCCGTTCCCATCCAAAAACCATCACTAACCGATAAGCCAACCGGGTTTTTTGAGGCAAAGGCTTCAGCGCGGCCGATAATAATACAGTTGGTGACAATTAAGGGGATAAAGATCCCGAGTGACTGATAAAGGCCGTAAGCATAGGCATTCATCACCAATTGCACACAGGTGACCAATGAGGCGATCACCATCACGAAAATTGGGATACGCACTTCTTTAGGCACCCATTCTCGGATCACCGACACGATTAAGTTGGAACCCACTAGCACAGCCAGTGTTGCAATGCCGAGGCCCAGCGCATTGGTGACGGTGGCAGAGACTGCCAGCAGTGGACACAACCCCAGCAGCTGCACAAAGGCGGGGTTGTTGCTCCATAAGCCATTTTTCATCAGCGCTTTGTGGTCACTGTTCACGACGCACCTCCGCAATTGACAGGTTGGTTAAGCAAGGTAGCTTGTTGCTGGCTGACAAACCAGGCCGCTTTTTTTACCGCGGTAACCACCGCCCGGGGGGTAATGGTCGCACCGGTAAACTGATCGAACTGACCGCCATCTTTTTTGACCGCCCAGCGTTTATCATCTTCACTGGTCACTGTCTTGCCGCTAAAGCTCCGTACCCAGTCCGACACACGTAAGCTCACTTTGTCTCCAGGCCTGGGGTTTCATTGTGCTCGAGGACCCGTACGCCCAAAACTTGATGACTGGTCGCATCCATCCCGATCAGCACTTTTATCGCGCCATTGTAGCCATTGGGGGCGATGGTTTGAATGGCGACCGTGGTCACCTCATCGTTCAAGGTGCCGACATAAAAAGGTTGCGCCTCGTCAGTGCCGAGTGCGTCCGAGTTTGTCACCAGGCGGCAGCTTTGGTGAAGCGGATTATCATGGCGCGCCTTTGGGACCACTTGATTGAGCGCTTTGGATAACTGAATTTGTTGTTGCTCTTTTATCGTGTCTTCAGTCAGCGCATTGGTAACCGCCACTAATGCGGTGGATAAGAGGGCTGCGATCGCCAAGATGCCCCCATGTTTTCGTATTGTTTCAATCATGACTGTGACTTCTTCTCTGCCCGCTTATTCGCATGGCCGTAAGTTCTCGGTTTGGTGTAGTAATCAATCAAAGGCACGCATAAGTTAGCGATAATCACTGCAAACGCGACACCGTCGGGGTAGCCACCCCAAGTACGGATCAAGTACACCAACACCCCAATGAGGCCGCCGAACCACAAGCGCCCTTTGTCCGTCGTGGATGCGGAAACCGGATCGGTGGCGATGAAAAATGCCCCCAGCATGGTCGCACCAGACAACAAATGAATCAGCGGCGACGCTAATTGATCGGGCGCAATCAAGTGGCCCAACAGTGAGCTTGATAATAAGGCGGTGAGTACCGCAACCGGAATATGCCAGTTGATCACACCGCGTTGAATCAATACCAAACCACCGAGCAGATACAGCGTATTCACCCAGGCCCAGCCTTTGCCACCAACGGCAGAAAATATAGGCTGTTGCAAGGCCTCACTGACGGTTTGTCCGCCGGCTAATGCGGTTTTTATGGTGTCCAGTGGCGTGGCCATGGTTGCACCATCGACGGTCATACGGAGTTGGTTAACACTAAAACCGTCCAACGTATAGCCACTGAAAATAGCGGCTAGGGTATCACCGAACGTTAACGCATGGGTGGCAAGGCTTTCGGGTGGTAGCCAGGTAGTCATTTGTACTGGAAATGCGATCAATAACACTACATAGCCAACCATAGCAGGATTAAACAGGTTTTGACCCAGCCCGCCATAAATATGCTTGGCAACGATGATAGAAAACGCGGTACCAATTACGATCACCCACCAAGGTGCCATCGGGGGGATCGCGACGGCCAAAAGAAATGCAGTGAGCAGCGCGCTATTGTCACGTAAATAGGCCATCACCGGGCGGCGACGTAACCGCATCACCAGTGCTTCTGTTGTCCAGGCGGTTAACACGGCGAGCGTTAGCTGGATTAATACTCCCCATCCAAAGAAATACCACTGTGCCGCGAGTCCTGGTAATGCGCACAGGAGAACGGTCAGCATAATATGGCTGGTGGAGCGCTTATTGTGGGCGTGTGGTGAACTTGCAATGAAAAACGCCACGTTGATTATTCCTTATTATCTTGTTTTTGTTGAGCGGCTTTACGCGCTTTGGCACGGGCAACGGCAGCGGCGACAGCGGCTTTTTTATCGCTGGCCTCGCCAGTGTCTGACGTTTTGTTGGCTGTTGCGGTTTGGCTTTCAGTTGAAGCCGACGAATCAGCACTTGATTCGCCTTGTTGCGCCGCTTTTCGGGCCTTGGCGCGGGCAACGGCAGCCGCTACGGCGTCTTTTTTACCATCTTGGTTGTCAGTGTTTTCTGATCCTGCCTGCGACGCTATGGCTTGCGCGGGTTTTTGCGTCTCTTTCGCCGCCTTACGCGCTCGGGCTTGCCGTTTGCGCTCCTCGCGCAACTTCATCATTTCACTGTTATCTGGCTCATCACTGCCGGTTTTCGCTGCCTCGGCTTGCTTGGCTTTTGCGCGTGCAATCGCAGCGGCGACTGCGGGTTTCACGTCGTTATCGGCCGATTGCGCCGCTTTTTTCGCCTTCACCCGTTCAACTGCAGCGTTTAAGGCATCGCCAGAGCCGGCATTTTGCTGTGCGGCTTGTTTGCGACGTTCCGCTGCTTGGCGGTGTTTTTCTTCTCGCTCTTGTTTTTCTCGTTCCATTCGCGCTTTTTTGGCTTCAAAGCGTTGGCGCGCCCGTTCGGCCGCCTCTTTTTCTGCTTCAATCTCGCGGATTTCGGCTTTGGCTTGGCGATAATATTGCACCAGCGGAATCTCACTAGGACAGACGTAGGCACACGCGCCACATTCAATACAATCAAATAGATCGTAGTCTTGGCATTTGTCATAGTCTTGATCTTTCGCGTACCACTGCAGCTGCTGCGGGAGAAGATGCGCGGGGCACACATCGGCACAGGCACTGCACCGAATACAGGCCATTTCTTGTTTGGCTGGTGCTATTTCTTTGCGGGTTGGCACCAACACACAGTTAGTCGTTTTGGTGATGGGCACCTTAGCGTGAGGCACCGTAAAGCCCATCATCGGGCCGCCAACAATCACCCGTGGCTGTTTTTTATCCGCTTTATAGCCGTGCTGAGCTAATAGTTCGCCAATCGGCGTGCCCAATAGTGCCCAGCGGTTTTGCTGGGTTTTGAGCGTTTTCCCGGTCAGGGTTACCACGCGCTTGATAAGCGGCTCACCGTCTAGCACGGCGCGCTTAATCGCGTATGTGGTGCCAATATTTTGCATCAACACGCCGATGCTGGCCGGAAAGGCTTTGGCCGGTACCTCTTTTCCTGTGATCAGTTGGATGAGCTGTTTTTCACCCCCTGATGGGTATTTGGTCGGCACCACTTGAATGAGGATGTCGTCCTCCACCGCGTCGACGGCGGCGTTTAACGCAGCAATCGCCTCGGGCTTGTTATCTTCAATACCAATCACCGCCAGTTTTGGCTTCACAATGTGGTTGAGAATTTGGATGCCCGCGACGATTTCATCGGCGCAATCTTGCATCAAGCGATCGTCGGCGGTGATATAGGGCTCACACTCGGCGGCGTTGATGATCAGTATCTCGGTTCGTGCGAGGCCGGTTTGTAGTTTACGGGCGGTAGGGAAACCCGCTCCCCCCATTCCCGCAATGCCCATAGCGCGAATATGGTCAATCAGGCGTTCAGGTGTTTGGGTGTGATACTCAGCAAAAGCGGGTTTTGCGCCCCATGTATTGTTACCGTCCGGTTGAATCACAACACAGCGATCGGATAACCCAGAAGGGTGGGCGATGGTTCTATCTTCAATTGCAATCACGGTGCCTGAGGTTGGAGCATGCACCGGCACACATTGCTGAATGTCGGTTTCGGTGAGAGCTTGTCCAGCGAGGACTTGATCGCCTTGGCTAACGAGTAGTTTGCCTTTACTGCCAATATGTTGTTTTAACGGAATAACCAGTTCAGATGGCAGTATGTGCTCAAGAATCGCGTTTTGGTTAGATTGGGTTTTGTGCTCGGGTGGATGAATACCGCCGTGAAAATCCCAGATCTGACCGTGTTTAATTTGTTCAATGAGACTTTCCATCAGGCGCGTGCCCCCTGATTGTCGGTTATGTTTACTACCGGAATTTGGTCGAGCTGCCACTTCCAGGTTTCTGGTGTGTCCTGGACGGGGATCATTTCAATGCAATCGGTCGGACAGGGTGCTACACAGAGATCGCACCCAGTGCAATCTTGTTCAATCACGGTATGCATGGCTTTGGTGCTACCGACAATCGCATCAACAGGACACGCTTGAATACACTTAGTGCAGCCAATGCAGTCTTCTTCGTGGATAAAGGCAACGGTTTTGATGCTTTTTTCTTCATCATGCGCCAATTCTGTCGCCTCAACGCCCATCAGGTTGGCGAGGTTCTCGATGGTTTGTTGCCCGCCAGGGGGACATTTATTGATTTCATCGCCATTAGCAATCGCTTCGGCATAGGGTCGACAACCAGGATAACCACATTGGCCACATTGCGTTTGTGGCAGGATGGCATCAATTTGATCGACAATGGGATCGGCCTCGACTTTAAAGCGGATCGAGGCAAAACCAAGAATTGCGCCGAAAATAGCGGCGAGGGCAGCGATAACAATCACTGCGATCACGATTCCACTCATGATAAGGTCACCAATCCAGTAAAGCCCATAAAGGCGAGCGACATCAGACCTGCGGTGATCATAGCAACAGACGCGCCCCGGAAGGGAGCCGGCACATCAGCCGCGGCAATACGCTCACGCATCGCGGCAAATAGAATCAACACCAGCGAGAAACCACAAGCCGCACCAAAACCATAAATGATGGATTCAATAAAGCTGTGCTGCTGTTTTACGTTGAGCAAAGCAACACCCAACACCGCACAGTTTGAGGTGATCAGTGGCAAGAAAACGCCCAATAACCGGTGTAACGTAGGGCTGGTTTTGTGTACCACCATCTCAGTGAACTGCACGACCACGGCAATGACGAGGATAAAGCTCAGTGTGCGCAAGTAGCCAAGATCTAACGGAATGAGGATATAGGTTTCAACCAGGTACGAGCTCACCGATGCCAGGGTCAGCACAAAGGTTGTGGCTAAGCCCATGCCAATCGCTGTCTCTAGTTTTTTTGATACGCCCATAAATGGACACAGGCCCAAAAACTCCACCAGAACGAAGTTATTGACCAAGACAGTGCCCACTAATAGCAACAAATACTCAACCATGCTATTTAATCATTTAGTGTTTTTGTGATCTGCCTATTATCGACCTTTGAAGCGGCTATAACAACCGCCATCAAGCAGGGTTTTTGCCTGACCCGCTGTAAGCTATCAGTGACGCTTGATTTGCGACCGGCTTAGTAAAGGGTAGTGGTAGAACAGAAGGGGCGATCAATATGAGAATGCTGTTTCGAGGGAGAGAATAGTCAAGTCTAAGCAGACAGCTCAGTCAACGTTGGTTAAATAGCGTTTGGTTGAATAGCGACATAATCTGCGAAGCAGATCAGACAGTGACTTGGAAAGAGTAGAATTAAAACGAAGGAAGTGGCTCCCCCTGCGGGATTGAACGGGGACGCCCAGTCCTGCGACATAATCTGCGAAGCAGATCAGACAGTAACTTGGAAAGAGTAGAATTAAAACGAAGGAAGTGGCTCCCCCTGCGGGATTCGAACCTGCGACATACGGATTAACAGTCCGCCGTTCTACCAACTGAACTAAGGGGGAATCGATTTACTGATGTATTCTTTTTGATTTCAAGGTTGGCTCCCCCAACTGGACTCGAACCAGTGACATACGGATTAACAGTCCGCCGTTCTACCAACTGAACTATGGGGGAATTGCCTTGAGAACGGGGCGAATCTTAGCGAGCCCCTGAAAAAGTGTCAACTCATCAACTCTAAGAAAATCCATCTTTTCAACTGACTGCTGAAAAGCTAGCCGTTGGCGTTGATAAAAGCACCACAATGGCGATCGATTAAGCATTGATGCGAACTTGGACTTGACTTTTATTCACCCCAGTAAGGCAAGGGCTTTTAGTGGTTACCCACAGATTCTGTGGATAACCATGTGTGTGAATCTTGATAAACTCGCTACATGGTTGATTTTATGCAAAACATCGATAATCACGAAATTGTTTTGTGTTTTTATGGTTATGATTTTATTGATTTTTTATGGGTAAGTGCGCACGAGTATGACGAAGGCGGAATGTCAATATTATGCACAGATTATTTTTTCGTCAGTCATTGAGTATCGGGGATAAATACAGTGATGATCATTGAATGTTGCGATTTTTTTGCGGGAAGGAGGGGTAAGGGTTCCAAAAGAGGACCGATAGGTTACCTAGGTCCGATTTTCAGATCAAGAACTCTACGCGAAAAAGATCGCATTTTACACGCAACCAGTAAGCAGTCAGAGTCGTTGACTCCGTCAGGTGAGTCAGGACAATAAGATGACTTGGTCAGACGACCCAACAGGACAGCCTCATGAGTAAAACGTTTTCGCTGCATTCTGCTTTTCAACCATCGGGCGATCAGCCTGAAGCCATTCACCGATTATGTGAGGGGCTCGATGCGGGGCTCGCGCATCAAACATTATTGGGGGTAACGGGCTCAGGTAAAACATTCACGATGGCCAATGTGATTGCGGAACTGAATCGACCCACGATGATACTGGCGCCCAATAAAACCCTAGCGGCTCAGTTATATGGTGAAATGCGTGAGTTTTTCCCGGATAACGCGGTGGAGTATTTCGTTTCTTACTACGACTACTATCAACCAGAGGCCTATGTGCCTTCAACCGACACCTTTATCGAAAAAGACGCGTCAATCAATGATCAGGTTGAACAAATGCGGCTTTCGGCAACTAAAGCCTTAATGGAGCGGCGTGATGTCGTCATTGTGGCGTCGGTATCGGCCATTTACGGCTTGGGGGATCCCGACGCGTATCTGAAAATGATGTTACATATCCGACGCGGTGATATTCTGGATCAGCGCACTATTTTACAGCGTCTCGCGGAACTCCAATATACCCGTAATGATCTGGCATTTGAGCGCGGCACATTCCGAGTTCGCGGTGAAGTGATTGATATTTTCCCCGCCGAATCAGACAAAGACGCGATCCGAGTTGAGCTTTTCGATGACGAAGTTGAAACCATTAGCGTTTTTGACCCATTGACCGGTCAAGTCAGCGTCAAAGATATGCCACGCTGTACCATTTACCCCAAAACGCATTATGTCACCCCGCGAGAGCGTATCTTGGAAGCGGTTGAGCAGATAAAAGTGGAGCTCGCTGATCGCAAAAAAACGCTGCTTGAAAATAACAAGTTGTTGGAAGAGCAGCGGATAACTCAGCGCACGCAGTTTGATATCGAGATGATGAACGAGCTGGGGTATTGTTCCGGGATTGAAAACTACTCACGTTACCTGAGTGGCCGGACTCAAGGCGAGCCGCCGCCGACGCTATTTGATTATTTGCCGGCTGATGGCTTGCTGATTATCGACGAATCTCACGTGACTGTGTCTCAGATTGGTGCCATGTATAAAGGCGATCGATCACGTAAAGAAACACTGGTCGATTATGGGTTTCGCTTACCGTCGGCGCTGGATAACCGGCCACTTAAGTTTGATGAGTTTGAAGCACTCGCCCCACAGACAGTTTATGTCTCGGCGACACCGGGCAATTATGAGCAAGAGAAATCAGGGTCAGACATCATCGATCAAGTGGTGCGACCGACGGGGCTTATTGATCCTGAAATTGAAGTGCGCCCGGTCGCCACTCAGGTCGATGATTTACTCTCAGAAGTACGTGCCCGGCGCGAACTGAATGAACGGGTGCTTGTAACCACATTAACCAAGCGTATGGCCGAAGACCTAACCGAATATATGCAAGAGCACGATGTGCGCGTGCGCTATCTGCACTCTGATATTGATACGGTTGAACGCATGGAGATCATTCGCGATTTACGGCTTGGCGAGTTTGATGTCTTGGTGGGGATCAACCTGCTACGAGAGGGGTTAGATATGCCAGAAGTCTCTTTGGTTGCCATTTTGGATGCCGATAAAGAAGGTTTCTTGCGCTCTGAACGCTCGCTGATTCAAACCATAGGCCGTGCTGCGCGTAACCTACGCGGTAAAGCCATTTTATATGGTGATCGGATCACCAAATCGATGAAGCGTGCGATTGATGAAACCGATCGGCGTCGCGTCAAGCAAGTGGCTTACAATGAGGAACATGGCATCACACCGCAGAAATTGAACAAAAAAGTGATGGACGTGATGGAAATCGGCACCGGTAAGCGAAGCAAGGCGAATAAATCGTCCGCGAAGTCGTTACGTGCTGTTGCCGAGCCAGATGCAGATTATGCACTGAAATCCCCGCAAGCGATTGATGCGGAAATTAAAAAGCTTGAAAGCCAAATGTTAGAAGCGGCACAAAACCTTGAGTTTGAAACGGCAGCACAATTGCGCGATCAGCTCCAGGGGCTGCGCGAGCAGTTTATCGCCAATAGTTAGATAAGAGCTAGATAAAAAAAAGCCAACCTAAGCGTCAGGTTGGCTACAGTGTTTCAGTGAGTAATAACTCACAAACAACGTCAGTTGGCTAGGTGACCCCTTAGGGTCACACAATAGGATGCATTTGGCGTGCCAAAAATTAAAAAGGCGATTACATCGACAAAACGTGTGGTTTTAAGCCACAAGCAAAGATACAATGTGGGAAATTTTGCATAATGCAATGCATTTCGCATACGCTCGTGCAATTGAGCCAATGAATATTACAGGCTCTATGAAGGCTATGGGCTCTATGAAGGCTATGGACTCTATGAAGGCTATGGACTCAATGAAGACTATGGACTCAATGAAGACTATGGGCTCAATGAAGACTGTATGCTTTATGAAGACCCCAGGCAGCGATGTGATTCTTGGAGGATAAATGCCAGCACTGTCACCCAATAAACGAATATTGATGGTGGAAGATACAGCGTCGGTCGCGGCGTTATACAAATCGTATTTAAATCCCTTGGATGTCGATGTCACCATTGTGGGCAAAGGGCAGGATGCGCTGACTTTCTTTGAACAAGAAGGCGACCAACTTGCGTTGATCATTCTGGATCTTCGCCTGCCCGATATGTCAGGGATTGATGTGCTGGCAAAAGTCCGTGCTGTCGCGCCAGACTTGCCGGTGATCATCATGACCGCTCATGGCTCGATTGACGCGGCAGTCGACGCGATGCGCCATGGCGCCAATGATTTCTTAATTAAGCCTTGTGAAGCGGATCAATTGCGCGTCACAGTGAATAAGTCGCTCAAGCCTAAATCCAGCCATCAATCCAACACCAGCAAGCACGAAAGCGAATATCATGGCTTCATCGGCAGTAGCTTACCGATGCAAGCGGTTTACCGCGTGATTGAATCCGCCGCTCCCAGCAAAGCGACTGTTTTTATTACAGGTGAAAGTGGCACCGGGAAAGAAGTCTGTGCCGAGGCCATTCATGCAGCCAGCACCCGCAGTAATAAGCCTATTGTTGCATTAAATTGTGCCGCTATTCCCAAAGATCTGATTGAAAGTGAGCTGTTTGGCCATGTCAAAGGCGCGTTTACCGGGGCGGCAGCTGAGCGTGAAGGGGCGGCAGAAATGGCGCATGGCGGCACTCTCTTTTTAGATGAAATTTGCGAAATGGATATGGATTTGCAATCCAAATTGCTACGTTTCATTCAAACGGGTAGCTTTCAAAAAGTCGGTTCTTCGCATGTCAAAAACGTGGATGTTCGATTTGTTTGTGCAACCAACCAAGATCCTTGGCTTCAGGTTCAGCAAGGAAAGTTTCGTGAAGACCTCTATTATCGCCTGCACGTGATTCCACTTGAACTGCCACCTTTAAGCGCACGCGGTGACGATGTACTCGCGATTGCCAATGCCTTGCTCGCTGTATTTTCTGCAGAAGAGGGTAAAGATTTTTGTCGCTTCAGTGATGAGGTAGCCGATCTCCTGCTGCGTTATGACTGGCCGGGTAACGTTCGTCAATTGCAAAATGTGATTCGCAACATCGTTGTGCTGCATAATGGTGAAGAAGTCAGCAAAGAAATGCTTCCTTCTCCTGTGAATCGCGTTTCTGGTGCCGAAATTGCATCACCGCAGCATAACGCAGGGTCTGAAGTCACGACGAGTGCCTTTTCGCCGAATCACCTGGTGACGCGAGAGTCATCAGATTCAACGCCTTCGTCGTTGAGTAAAGCGGATATCGAGCCTTTATGGAAAATTGAAAAGCGCGCCATTGAAGCGGCGATTGATGTGTGCAATGGCAATATCCCGCAAGCGGCCGGGTTACTCGAAGTGAGTCCTTCAACCTTGTACCGAAAACTGCAAGCCTGGCAAAAAACGGCGGCGAATGAATGATAGGAACGGATGTATGGCCACCACAGTAAATACTGAAACATTGCGTCGATTGGCATTAGAAGTGGGAGAGGATACGGTGACCGTTTTACTCACTGTATTCAGTGATGAATTATCTCAGTATCACTCTCAACTGGCTGGCTCGCCATCAATTGAGCAAATCCGTGAAATCAGCCATGCGATTAAAAGCAGTGCCGCCAGTTTTGGTGCCGATGATTTAGCCGAAATGGCGCGCGAGTGCGAATCGCGTGTTAAGCAAGGCCAGCGCGAGTGGATGTCACATCACCTGGATGAGCTTACCGAAATGCTGCAAGGGACGGCGTCAACATACCGGGAGATGGCAGTCGAGCAGGACTTCATCAATAGCTTGACGTAGCTTATCCCGGTCGTGACGCCAATGATGATTTGAAGAGGCCAGCTCGGCCTCTTTTTGTTGATAGTCTGGGTCAAGCTGTGTCGCGCTTTTCTCTCCGAGTATAACATCAACCTTTTTGCCTCCCATCGCACGTTCGCACCACGCCAACATAGTATCGAGAGACATCTCGCCCGCCGGACCGATTTCTTTGCCTAAATTACGGATAAAAACAATTTTTGCCTGCGTATGCTTGAGCGCTCGTCCCAATTCGGGAACCAGTAAAGGTGGCATGACACTGGTTAAAAAACTGCCGGGGCCGAGCAGTATCATGTCTGCCTGTGCAATTGCATCCATGGCTTCACGTGTGGCCGGTACGGTTGGCGAGAGAAATAAACGTGTGGGGGGCGCAGAGAGCTCATCAATGTGTGTTTCCCCCGCGACGGTTTCGCCGTCGGCCGTTAATGCGGCTAATTCTGCTGGGTGTTCAGACATCGGCAGAAGATGCGGACGTACATCTAATAGATCGCGAATTAGCTGAATCGCTTCTAAGGGGCGAACGGATAAATTATCGAGCGCCGTCAGGATTAAATTGCCTAAATTATGCCCATTCAGTTCGCCTTTGCCTTTAAATCGGTATTCGAACAGCATAGAGCCCACTGATGGTTCGGTAATTAATTGATTCAAGCAATTACGAATATCACCCCAGGCTATTCCTCCCTGGCAGGCGCGAATACGGCCCGTTGATCCGCCGTTATCTGTCGTAGTGACAATGCCAGTCACGCGATTTCCATGCTCACTTAATGCAGATAATACTCGCCCTAAGCCATGTCCACCGCCAAGGGCGACAATACGTGTTGAAGACGTCACGTTTGCTTGGTGAGACGATCTTTGCGCTGATCGATCTTGATCAGACACGGTTTGGTGGGAAATCGCTGGATCAGAAAGCGTTGGATGGCGCATTGCCGAGAGACCTAAACAGACAGAAAAATTACGCTAATGTTACCTTAATCGTCCGAATTAAGAAGAAACGCTTGGTGCGAAAATGTGAGCAGGAGAAGAAAAGTACGATAAAAAGTGAAAAAACGGGATAACGCAGCGCATTATCCCTCACCCTAAAAAGACAGAAAAATGGGCGTAATTGGCAAGGCAGCACAGAAAGCATCGTCCTCTATCTAGTGAGGATCCTGCATCATACTCAGTAGGTAATCGCGTGTAGCGACACAAGAGTTATTGGCCATTAATGCTTGTTTTTCATCGGTTGGCAGCGGTAACAGCTCTAACCAGCGTTGACATAACCAAGTTAAATTGGAGAACTCTGCCTCACGATGCATGCTTTGTAGCTCTGGGTGGCGCTCAAACATGGATTGTAAGCGCTCAACCAGTGGTTCGCTTTGCTTATCGACGTGGCAGTCAGGCCAGCGAGGGAGTGGACTCACGGTCGCGAATAACATCTCATCATGCTGGTGGTTGAACGCTCGAATCGCAAAACGCGCAATGCCGCGGGCAGTGACAACCAAACACCCATCCTCTTGACTGCGGGTGTAATCTTCAATCTCGATAAAGGTACCAATATTGACATGCTGACGCTGAGCCTGGCTTTCTGCCATACACACCCCCAAAGGCAGACCGTGTTTTAAGGCAAAGACCAGTGTTTGCAACGCTTCCCCGGTTGGGATCCGGAGTGGAATGCGTCCACCCGGTAATATATGGCGATCGTTGAACAGAATGGGTGTTGATTGTCCCATGGTACACCTCCTGGTGAGCAATGGTTTGGTCTAATAATCTAGATACTGCAAAAGGGGTGCCTACTTTTTAAAACTCAACTGTATCGGGGGGTTGGCACGTTTCTAGCGGCTTAAGCCATAACCGACGGTTGAATAAATCGCAATTTGCAATGCAAATCCGCTTCATGGCCTGCATTGTGCAATCGCGTATTGTGCAATTAAAAAAATAGCCTCCAACATGGGAGGCTATTAGATTGACGCATCGTCACTTCAACACCGCGTTAGCGATTAACCTGAGGTTTTTTTCCTTTGTATGGATTGTAACCATGGCGAACGCGTGCGCACAGGGGGCGCGAGGTTGAACTTTGTGGTCTCATAGTCTTGCTTGTCACTCTTTTGTCGGAAGAAAAATAAGGTGGTGATAGGGAACGTCTCACCACTTGTACAAGGATGGGGGAGATAGCAATGAATAACAAGATAATCTGGTTAAAAAGTGGTCGATATTGGTATTTCTTCTAAAAAGCGAATTATTATCAGTTAATCTTCTTAAATTTGGTTGATAAAACGCCGATAACCGCGTGGCTGTTGAGATGACCATCATCAGGCTCGTGTCGATGCAATCGCTAATATGATCATCTTTTGCTTTCTTGGAGACAAGGGTGTAGCTTAAAAATTGCACAAGCGGTTTGTACCAAAGTAATAAAAACGCAATCGAGGTTGTGATTGCCTAGTTTATGATTACTTTGTGTGACTGTGCCAAACACTGATCCGTTCAGGAGGACACAATGAAACACAAGCGCTATAGCAATAAGAAAATGAAAGAGATGTTGAACAATGTGATGCCGGAGATGGAGAAGGCCCGCGAGGAACACCATGCCCTCAACGATCAGGCGCATGATCACTCGCCTGATGAAAGTCCGACATTTACCCCGGATGAGGCCAAAAAGTAACAGGCATCACTTATAGCCAGCGTTTTCACGCTGGCTATACAGAGAGAATGACACCGCAAATACCCTCCCGCAGCGGTCACCTGAAATACCATCGATTTTGTGACCTTGATACCTGTCTGACATCACACGTGCGCTTTTATGTTGAGTTTTTTTGACAAATAGCGTTTATTATCGTCGTTACAATTGATTAACATTAATGTAGTTTGCCAGTTAAAGTCACTGAGGTGAAAGAGTTCGGTAGAGGCTTGTGTGCTTTCTAAACGGTAAGCCAGTGAAGTCCTAGCCTTAAAGTCCGCAGATTCAGTATAAACAGCAATTTGTACCGTTTTTTGTTACTGGTGATGAATAAAGCGCTAAATTTGCCTTGTCTTACCAGCTGAACGTTTTTTTATGTGACTTAAGTGTAGTGAAAGATAAGTTTTTAATCTCATTTTATGGCAAAATACTTCAGGTTTATGGCAAAACACAGTATTGATTGGTAATGTTTTGCCTTTAGTCGCGCAGCACGGCGTAGTACAACTTCTAGAGTTGTGCAAATGGATGCTCCCGCTGGCTGCGACGATTGTCATGGATGCAATAGCGATTGTTATGGAGTTACACGATGAAGCTAAACACGATTACCCGAACCCTTTTTATGGGCGCTGGCCTTTCTCTGGCTCTCGCAGGATGCAGTGAGCCCGAGCAAAAACAAACCTCCCAAACAGCCCCTGAGCAAAAAACTGAAACCGCCGCCGGCGAACCCCAACTTGCTGATGTACAAGAGCTCGTTCGTGGTAATGGGGCGGAAGTGGCTTCTCTCGATCCACATAAAACCCAAGGCGTGCCAGAGTCACATGTTATTCGTGACTTACTCGAAGGTCTGGTTAACCAAAACGCCGACGGTAATGTGATTCCTGGTGTGGCTGAGCGCTGGGAAAACAAAGATAACAAAGTCTTTACCTTCTACCTGCGCGATGAAGCCAAGTGGTCAAACGGCGATCCCGTCACTGCACAAGACTTTGAATACAGCTTTAAACGTGTCGCTGACCCAATGACGGCGTCGCCTTACTCATGGTATCTGGGTTATACCCACATGGAGAATGCCAAAGCCATCATCAAAGGTGAAAAAGATAAAGACACCTTAGGGGTTAAAGCACTCGACGATCACACGTTACAGATCACGCTTGACTCAGCGGTTCCGTACTTGGTGAAAATGATGGGTCACACCACCATGAAGCCAGTCCATAAAGAGACCGTAGAAAAGCATGGTGATCAGTGGACCAAACCAGAAAACTTCGTTGGTAATGGCGCGTTTGTGGTCGATAACTGGGTAATCAACGAGCGTATCGAATTAACGCGTAATGAGCAGTACTGGGATAACGACAATACCACACTCGACAAAGTCACTTTCTTGCCGATTGAAAACCAAGTCGCAGAAATGAACCGCTACTTGGCCGGTGAAATTGATATGACTTACGAGATCCCCAATGAGCATTTCCGTCGTTTGAAAAGCGAGCATCCAGACGACCTCTCTATCGTGGGTAACCTGTGTAGCTATTACTACATCTTTAACACCAAGCGTGAACCTTTTGATGACGTCCGCATCCGTAAAGCATTGTCTTATGCCATTGATCGCAATGTAATCACTGACGCTTTACTGGGTCAGGGCCAAAAACCGGCTTATTTCTTAACACCAGAGATCACCGCCGGATTTGAGCCTGAATTGCCAGAATACGCCAAAATGACCCAAGAAGAGCGTGATGCAGAAGCTAAGCGTTTGCTTAAAGAGGCAGGATTTGGTGAAAATAATCCGCTTGATTTCTCACTGCTGTATAACACCAGTGAAAACCACAAAAAACTGGCCGTTGCGATTGGTCAAATGTGGAAAGACAAGCTCGGCGTGTCTGTCGATCTGAACAACCAAGAGTGGAAAACCTACCTAAGCACCAAAGACGAGGGTAACTTTGACGTGGCCCGTGCCGGCTGGTGTGGTGATTACAACGAGGCGTCGACCTTCCTCAGCTTAATGCGAAGCACCAATACCTCAGGCGGTGTGCACTACGATAGCCAAGCTTATGACGCTATCATGCAAAAAGCGATGACCACTACAGACGAGGCGGAACGTAGCAAACTATATCTTGATGCAGAGGCACAAATGGCGAAAGACATGCCGATTGCGCCAATCTATCAGTATGTAAAAGCGCGTCTGCTTAGCCCCCAAGTCGGTGGCTTCCCAGCCAATAACGCGGAAGAGAAGATCTTCTCCAAAGATCTTTACATCAAAGCGGAGTAATCCCTGATTCACGGCTAAGTGAGGGAGTCGTTTATTACGACTCCCTTGATGGTTTCGCTGTTTGTGGAAATGCCCAAGGCAGCGCTTGCTGTGATGCTTAACTAACATGGAACAGCTCGTATTTATGCAAGAGCTAATGTTGACGGTAGAGCTATGTTGAAATTTATCGCGAAGCGAATATTGGAAGCGATCCCAACGCTGTTGGTCTTAATCACTGTTTCCTTCTTCTTGATGCGGTTTGCGCCTGGCAACCCTTTTTCAAGTGAACGTCCATTGCCCCCGGCGGTAATGGAAAATATTAATGCCAAATACGGCTTAGATAAGCCCGTGTTTGAGCAATACACCACCTATTTAGGCAATATCTTACAAGGGGATTTTGGTCCCTCGTTTAAATATATTGACTATAGCGTTAATGAATTGATTGCTGACTCTCTCCCTGTTTCGGCGCAAATCGGCGCGATAGCATTTGTGTTCACCCTGCTGTTTGGGGTCACGATCGGTACCATTGCCGCGCTGAAACAAAATACCTGGATTGACTACACCATTATGTCGACCGCGATGCTCGGGGTGGTCATGCCATCGTTCGTGCTCGCGCCTGTGCTTATTTATATTTTCGCCATTAATTTGGGCTGGTTACCGGCCGGTGGCTGGCAAGGGGGAGGTTGGCACTTTATGGTGCTCCCCGTGATTGGCATGTCGTTACTCTACGTTGCCACGTTTGCGCGTGTGACCCGTGGCAGCATGATTGAAACCCTGAACAGTAATTTTATTCGTACTGCACGCGCCAAAGGGTTGAGTTACCCGACCATTATTGTCAAGCATGCGCTTAAGCCAGCGATGTTGCCGGTGGTGTCTTATATGGGGCCAGCCTTTGTTGGGATTATTACCGGCTCGGTGGTGATCGAGACCATCTTTGGGCTACCTGGCATCGGTAAGCTATTTGTTAACGCTGCGTTTAACCGTGACTATTCACTGGTACTGGGTTGTACGATTTTAATCGGGACGCTGACCATTCTTTTCAACGCCATTGTCGATATCCTACTTGCGTATATCGATCCTAAGATCCGTTACTAGGGGTGACATGATGCTGACGAAAAAAGAAAACATTGACGCCCTAGAAAACTTCGCAGAAGAAGTGGATGTAAAAGGGCGAAGCCTTTGGCAGGACGCAGCGATACGCTTTAAACGTAACCGAGCCGCGATGGCCAGCTTGGTGATCCTTGTCATTATTGGTTTGAGTGTTCTATTGGGTCCGTCCCTGAGTGCTTATGCTTATGATGCGACCGACTGGTACGCCATCCATGCGGCCCCGACATTGGGTCTTGATGGCCACTGGTTTGGCACTGACGCCCTTGGGCGAGATCTGTTTACGCGTACCATGATGGGCGGGCGTATATCGATCATGGTTGGTGTCATGGGGGCCTTTGTCGCCGTCCTGATTGGTACACTATATGGTGCAACTTCTGGCTTTATTGGCGGCCGTACCGATGCGGTGATGATGCGCTTGGTTGAGATCTTACAATCGATTCCATTCATGTTCTTCGTGATTGTGTTGGTGACCTTCTTTGGTCGGAATATCGTACTGATCTTTGTGGCGATTGGTTGTATTGCCTGGCTGGATATGGCCCGTATCGTTCGTGGTCAAACGCTCAGCTTACGCAGTAAAGAATTTGTTGAGGCGGCGCATGTTTCAGGGGTGAGCACACGTCATATTATTACCCGCCACATCGTGCCGAACGTATTAGGGATTGTCGCTGTGTATTCGACCTTGTTGGTGCCGAACATGATTTTGTTCGAATCCTTCCTCAGTTTCTTGGGTCTGGGCGTGCAAGAGCCAATGACCAGCTGGGGTGCCTTGCTACAAGAAGGGGCACAAACGATGGAAATAGCAATCTGGCAGCTGCTGTTCCCAGCGACCTTTATGGTGCTGACGCTCTTCTGTTTTAACTATGTCGGTGATGGTTTGCGTGATGCGCTGGATCCAAAAGATAGATAATCGACAACTTTTGGCGTCGTAAAAAACGCAATAAGAAAAAAAGCGCAGGTTTGTTTCCTGCGCTTTTTTATCAATCATCGAGCGCGATCTTTTGCAAAAAATCGCGGTTATTCAGGCGCCTCGTCTAAAGGATACCAGTAGCCGCGGTTGACCCACAGTGTGAGCATCGGCCAAAACAGGCTATTTTCAGCGGCTTCACCGAGCATTTCCCAATCGATAAAACGCTGATTGCACAGCTCAGGCGTCAATGACTCACAGCCTTCCGGTAAGTCAAAGCTTTCACCGAGCATAAAAATTATTTCTGACTGATCAGCGTGATAAAAAGCACGTAAGCCACTGAGTTTTTCTAAACACAGACCATCTTGCATGGCGGCTTTGAGGCTATCAGGCTGCCACTGCGGATCGGGGCTGAGCAAATCGAGCTCGTGTCGAGCCTGAGAGAGAAACTCGCCAACCCAGCGTTTTTTACGGGTTTCGTCCTGCATTAATGCCATCATCATCTCATCCATTTGGGCGAGATGTTGTGGGTCGAGTGCCGCTGGCGCATCGGGTTGCGCTGGCATCGCGGGCCAATGGAAATGGTTATCGCCCGCTTCATCAACAATCACTTGATCCGCGTAGCTACTGAGTAGCTCGCGCGCTTTTGGCGATCGATAACCAATCGAGTAACTGAGCGAAGGTTCTAGGGTATCGCCCTCGTGCGGGAAACCGGGTGGAATATAAAGAATATCGCCAGGGGCTAGTTCGACATCGATAATGGCATCAAAGCCAGTAATTTGCTTGAGACCGGTCTCGAGATTGGCATCTTGATAATCGCCTTTCGGCCCAACGCGCCAGCGACGACGCCCTTGCCCTTGAACAATAAAGACATCGTATTGATCGATATGGGGTCCCACGCCACCTTGCGGCTGGGAATAGCACACCATAAGATCGTCGAATAACCACTGAGGCAGTGTCGAAAAGGCACTGGCTAACTCGCGGGCGCCTGGGTGCCAGTGGTTGGCTGCCTGAACAATCAGTTGCGCGTGAGTATCAGGAAAGTTGCTAAAATCCTCAAACGGTCCGTGGGCAACCTGCCATTGACCATTCGCGTGTGTCACCATGCGAGAATCAATATCGGCTTCCATCGCCAAGCCTGCGACTTCCTCTGGGTCGATGGGATCCTCGAAGTCTATAAAGCCTTGACGGATAACGGTAGGCGCTTGGTGCCAATAGGTGGACATAAAGTCGGCAATGGAAAATTGAAACTGATACATAGCATCACAGGTTAAGGAATTTGCGGCAGTATAACGCGCTGAGCGGGGCGGTGCGAGGGGGATAAAAAACGGCCCCCAATGGAGGCCGTGAGGTATGAGAACGTTTTGCTTAAAGTTTGTCAGTGAGCTTGACCGCATCACCAATGTAGTTAGCCGGTGTCATTTGCTTCAAGCGCGCTTTTTCATGCTCAGGTAAGTCGAGGCCATCAACAAAAGCACGCATCCCTTCGCCATCCACCCGTTTACCGCGTGTCAGCTCTTTCAACTTCTCGTACGGCTTTTCAATGCCGTAGCGACGCATTACGGTTTGAATCGGTTCGGCAAGCACTTCCCAGTTCTTATCCAGCTCGGCTTCTAGCGCGGCTTGGTTGACTTCTAGCTTGCTGATCCCTTTAAGGGTCGAGGCATAAGCAATTAGGGTGTAACCCACGCCGACACCCAGGTTACGTAATACTGTCGAATCAGTCAGATCACGCTGCCAGCGAGAAATCGGCAACTTTTGCCCCAGGTGAGAGAAAATTGCATTCGCCAGGCCGAGGTTACCTTCCGAGTTTTCGAAATCAATCGGATTGACTTTATGTGGCATGGTCGACGAGCCAATTTCACCTTCAACCGTTTTTTGCTTGAAGTGACCCAGCGCGATATAGCCCCAGATATCACGATCAAAATCGATCAAAATGGTGTTAAAACGCGCCACGGCATCAAAGAGCTCAGCAATGTAGTCATGCGGCTCAATTTGAGTGGTGTACGGGTTCCAGTCGATACCGAGCGAAGTGACAAAAGCTTCGCTGTAGGCGTGCCAATCAATCTCTGGGTAGGCCGACAAATGGGCGTTGTAGTTACCCACTGCACCGTTGATTTTGCCGAGGATTTCAGTGCTTTCGACTTGCTTAATCTGACGCGCCATGCGGTAGGCAACGTTCGCCATTTCTTTACCCATGGTCGACGGCGAAGCCGGTTGGCCGTGGGTGCGAGAGAGCATCGGCACATCGCGGAATTGTTGTGACAAGTCTTTAACTGCATCGGCAAGCTGCTGCATTTCCGGTAAGATCACCGTATCACGCGCGTCTTTAAGCATCAGTGCGTGAGATAGGTTATTGATATCTTCCGAGGTACAGGCAAAGTGAATAAACTCGCTAACCGCATGAATCTCTGGGTGTTGAGCAATTTTTTCTTTTAAAAAGTACTCAACCGCTTTGACGTCGTGATTAGTGGTGCGCTCAATCTCTTTGATTCGGGCGGCGTCTTGCTCATCAAATTCAGCGGCAATCCGATCGAGGAGGGCGTTGGCGTCATCGCTAAATGCAGGCACTTCTTTGATGCTGTCAGTGGCTGCCAAGCTTTGCAGCCAGCGGATTTCAACGATGGTGCGATACTTTAGCAATCCAAATTCACTGAAAATCGATCGTAACGCAATCGTTTTCGTACCATATCGGCCATCGACCGGGGAAACAGCAGTCAGCGCTGACAGTTCCATTTTATGTCTCCTGAGTTCAATCTGATTAGCTACGGGCTAGAATAGTTTTGGCCTGCTCAACCATTTGTTTACGACCAAAAATGAGATGTCGGCGTTTACCGCCTACTTGGCGCCATAGTACGGTACTACGGATACCAGATAACAAGAGGGCACGCACACGATGTTGCACGCCGGTTTGTTGTAGGTGTTGCGGGTCGCCAGAAACCTGAATACGCGGGCCCAGTGGGCTGATGACGTCGAGATAAATACTGGCAAGATTACTGATCATTTGCTCATCAAGCAGATCAAAGTGGCTCGATTGGCGCTCGATGGTTTCGATCCGATCGCCCAATTGCGCCATGGCATCACGACGGCTGGCAAGCTTGCGCTCTAAGGCGAGCAAATTGATCAGATAACGCATTAGCTCGCTACCGTTGCTGCTATTATCCAGCTGGCTGATCAGCGCTTCCAAGCCTAAATGGAGCCCTGACTCACCGCCGCCAGTGACATTACCGACCTCACCGCGAAACACATCGAGCGTCGAGGGCGGGTTCGTCATCACGATGCTGCTTAAGCTGGTACTGAGCGCGTCTTGGTCACAATAGCCCTGACGGGACACATCTTGCACCAGTTTCGCTGCCTGACAAATGCTCGCAAAAGCGAGGGTGCGATCATAAATCGTCTCTGCCACTGATCACGGCTCCTTAAATACGTTGCTCGATAATACCACCACCTAAACACACGTCGCCGTCATAAAAAACAGCGGATTGGCCAGGGGTGACCGCAATTTGCGGCTCGTCGAATGTCACTTTTATGGTGTCATTATCAACAGGCGTGATAGTACATGATATATCGTGTTGACGATATCGGGTTTTGACTGTGCAACGGCGTGTCTCGGTCACATTCTCGCGATCGACCCAGTGTAATTGGGCTGCTATTAAGCCTGCAGAGAATAAGCGTGGATGATCATGGCCTTGACCTACAATCAGTACATTGCGCTCAACGTCTTTATCGACCACATACCAGGGCGCTTCGCTACCGTTACCGCCTTTTAATCCGCCAATCCCTAAACCTTTACGTTGGCCCAGGGTATGATACATCAGGCCTTGGTGCTCACCGATGTTCTCGCCATCGGTCGTTTCGATGGGCCCCGGTTGCGCGGGTAAGTACTGCGATAAAAAGTCAGTAAATTTGCGCTCACCAATAAAGCAGATCCCAGTGGAGTCTTTTTTCTTTGCGGTCACCAAGCCTTGTTCTTCGGCAATTTGGCGCACTTGTGGCTTTTCGAGATCGCCAACTGGGAATAAGCTACGTGCAATCTGATCGTGGCTGAGTGTATATAAGAAGTAGCTTTGGTCTTTATTGCTATCAAGGCCACGCAGCATCTGTGCTTTTTCACCATTGTCGGGGAAAGATCGACGCACATAATGGCCCATAGCAATATAATCGGCGTCTAGCACTTCGTCGGCAAACTCGAGAAATGCCTTAAATTTTATTTCTTTATTGCACAGAATATCTGGATTCGGTGTACGGCCTGCTTTGTACTCGGTCAAAAAATGCTCGAACACATTGTCCCAATACTCAGCGGCAAAATTAATGGTATGTAGCTCAATGCCCAACTTATCGCAGACATCTTGCGCATCGGCCAAGTCTTCTGCAGCAGAGCAGTATTCTTCGTTGTCATCTTCTTCCCAGTTTTTCATAAACAGGCCTTCGACCTGATAACCCTGTTGTTTCAACAAGTAGGCAGAAACGGACGAATCAACACCGCCGGACATTCCGACAATCACTTTTTTGCTGCTGTTATCTGACATGGTGATCACAAATGCTGCTATCAATAAACGGACGCTGAGTTTAACAGAATCAAATCGCCGGATACAGATGTGATAAGGCTCACACGTTAACCGTTATCTAAAGTGGATAGATGGTTGCGTGGACGGCGACCGATGCAGCTTATGTTGATGCGATTAAATATCAATGGCGGACATAGTCTGTGATTGGGTGCCGCGCAAAGACCCTCCGCGCCATGGATGGCGCGGCGGAGCCTCCAGGGATGGATTCACGGCGTGTCTGTGCGTGGTATCTAATCTCAGAGCGGTGACGACAATTGCTGTGAAGCTTGGCTTTATCGAGCTTTCTTCAACGGTGCGCGCTTGGACGATCGAGTGCGCCCACGCGGTGCTTTCCCTTTTGGCCCTTTGGGTTTAGGGGTGAACTGCTCAAAGCCTTTCGGCGGATCAACCTCACACCACTGGCCTGGCTGCAAATCATCCAGCTGCCAGGCGCCGAGTTGGGCGCGAATCAAGCGCAGCGTCGGGTGGCCAATATGGGCAGTCATCCGGCGTACTTGTCGATTTCGCCCCTCGTGCAGCACCACCTTTAACCAGGTAGTGGGAATGTTGGCGCGATAGCGTACCGGAGGATGGCGTTCCCACACGGCGGGTGACGCCATTTTTGATACCTCAGCGGGTAGCGTTAGACCATCTTTTAGCTCCACACCGTCGCAAAGCGCTTGAATCGCTTCATCGCTGGGCTCACCTTCCACTTGGACCCAATAGGTTTTGGGAGATTTAGATGAAGGCTGGGTTAATCTGGCTTGTAAGGCACCGTTATTGGTGAGTACCAGTAAGCCTTCGCTGTCCTTGTCGAGTCGACCGGCCGGGTACACGTCTTTTACGGAGACGATGTCGGCTAATGTGCTGTCACCGGGCTCACCGCTAAACTGGGTCAACATGTTATAAGGTTTGTTAACAAGTATCACTTTAGTGGTCATCGCCGTCGCGCGTGAACCCTGTGCGTGTTGAGATGATTTGGCAGTGGTGTTTGAAACAGCCTTTGACGCTGGCTGAGAGCGGGATTTATATGGCATACGGGCTGTCAAATAGATTAAACGGCAAATGAGACTTTGGTATTATACACGTAATAATCTGTTTGGCGTGTTGTATGAATTCGAGTATCCTCGTTGCGCATCTTACACAAAGATAACAAATGGACGCTAGGAGATTAAAATGGAAAGTAAAGTAGTTGTACCGGCGGAAGGTGAAAAAATTACACTCGACGGCACAAAACTGGTAGTCCCTAACCACCCTGTGATCCCTTACATTGAAGGGGATGGCATCGGGATGGATGTTAGCCCTGCAATGATCAAAGTTGTTGATGCCGCAGTTGCTAAAGCCTACAACGGTGAGCGTAAGATTTCATGGATGGAAATCTACACCGGTGAAAAATCCACCAAGGTATACGGTGATGATCAATGGCTACCGGCTGAAACACTCGACTTTATTCGTGAATACAAAGTGGCGATTAAAGGCCCACTGACAACGCCTGTTGGCGGTGGTATTCGTTCTCTGAATGTGGCCCTTCGCCAAGAGCTCGATCTCTACATTTGTGCGCGTCCGGTACGTTACTTCACTGGCGTTCCTAGCCCTCTGAAAAAGCCAGAAGATACCGATATGGTGATCTTCCGTGAAAACTCAGAAGACATCTACGCGGGTGTCGAGTTTAAAGCGGGCACCGCAGAAGCCGATAAAGTGATTAAATTCCTGCGCGAAGAAATGGGTGCCAACAAAATCCGTTTCCCAGAGCAGTGTGGTATCGGTATCAAGCCGATTTCTGAAGAAGGTACCAAGCGTCTGGTTCGTGCGGCTATCGAGTACACCATCGATAACGATCGCGACTCACTGACCATCGTCCACAAAGGTAACATCATGAAGTTTACCGAAGGGGCGTTTAAAGATTGGGCATACGAAGTAGCCAATAAAGAGTTTGGTGCCGAGTTGCTTGATGGCGGTCCGTGGATGACGATGAAAAATCCAAAAACCGGTAAAGAAATCATTATTAAAGATTCCATCGCAGATGCTTTCTTGCAGCAAATCCTGTTGCGCCCTGCAGAGTATGATGTGATTGCCACCATGAACTTGAATGGTGATTACGTATCTGATGCTTTGGCAGCCCAGGTTGGTGGTATTGGTATCGCCCCAGGTGCCAACATTGGTGACGGTGTGGCACTGTTTGAAGCCACCCACGGCACGGCGCCAAAATACGCGGGCCAAGACAAGGTAAACCCAGGTTCGCTTATCCTGTCAGCAGAAATGATGCTGCGTCATATGGGCTGGTTTGAAGCCGCTGATTTGGTGATCAAATCAATGGAAAAAACCATCGCCAACAAAACTGTGACCTATGACTTCGAGCGTCAAATGGAAGGTGCGAGCCTACGTAAGTGCTCTGAGTTTGCAGACGACATGATTGCGCAAATGTAATAATAGTATTATCGCACGATGATAAAACCCGGCTCATTCGCCGGGTTTTTTGGTTTGTGGTCTCGGGAATGACCCACTTAGACAATCAGTTTATATCCTCCCACGACAACGCGGTGCCTTTGGTTAACGCGCGTGTCGCGCGTTTTCCGAGCACCGCATCATAGTGTTTCGGCGCCAACCCAAAGCCAGGACGAATACTGCGCACATTATCGGGCGTGAGTGGCTCACCGGGCGCGATATCCTCACAGACATACAAAGAGCGCCTAAATTGACGGTTGCTCGACTCGGCCTCTCGGGTGGTGAGGGCGCTTTCTCCTAACGCTTGCCACGCCGCGTGGGTTTGCTCACAAAGCGCACTGAGTGCAGGTGGCGTAAGCGAGAAAGCAGCATCCGGGCCTCCCGAATTTTCAGAGAGCATCACATGTTTTTCAATCACGCACGCGCCGAGTGCCACGGCTGCGATCGCGGCGGTATTGGTCAGCGAATGATCGGATAAACCCGCCAATGTTTGATAGCGGCTGGCTAAGGTTGGAATGGTTCGCAGATGGCTTTGTTCCATCGGCGCGGGGTAGGCGCTGATACAATGAAGCAACACCAGCTCACGACAGCCGTTATCACGGGCCGTCGCCACCGCCTCGGCAATCTCTGTCTCGTCAGCCATGCCGGTTGAGATGATCATCGGTTTACCGGTTTGCGCGGCATAGCGAATCAAGGGCAAATCAATCGCCTCGAACGAGGCAATTTTATAGGCGGGGGCGTTAAGATCCTCGAGCAAGTTAATCGCTGAGCAATCAAAAGGAGAAGAGAATAGGGTGATACCCTCCTTTCGTGCGTGATCAAATAACGGCTTGTGCCACTCAAACGGGGTTTGTGCCCAGCGATATAGTTGGTGGAGACTATAACCATCCCACAGTCCGCCTTTGATCTGAAATTCATCGTGGTCGCAATCAAGGGTAATGGTATCGGCGGTATAGCTTTGCATTTTGACAGCATCGGCACCGCAGGCTTTGGCCATGGAGATGGTTTGCTTGGCAAGCTCAAGGCTACCATTATGGTTGGCCGACATTTCGGCAATGATATAGGGAGGATGCTGGGGACCGATCAAACGGCCTGCAATTTTAATGTCGTTGTTCATAAACCGCATCGATATTCAGTTTGGTTTGAAGGGCGCTGGCGTCTTGCTGCCACTCATCAGCGGACAAAGACAGGCACACAATCTCGACTGTTTTTCCCTCAGGCAGGGAAAAGGTGCGTTGCCGACTTTGCGGCGTTTCACGAAAGCCAAAGCGTTGATGTAGCCGAACCACTCCCTGGTTATGACTGAGCACTTCACAGTTCAACTGGGTCACACCCAAGGTCTCAAATGCTAAACTTAATGCGCCAAATTCCATGAGTGCGCCGCTGCCACGCGGTGCATCTGGGGCCGCATAAAAAGCCCAGGTCGCACTTGTCCTATTCTCGCTATCGAGGTCAAGGTTGACCACGCCAAGCGGGGTGTTTGGTTGGCTGTCTACGCGCTTGTAGACGATATAGAAATAACGGTGCGTATTGGCGAGCATATGGCTGAACCATGCCTTGTGCTCATCATGGCTAATTTCATGCTGAGTGTACATAAACTGGCGGACAGCGGGACGATTGCGCCAATGCCATAAGGTGTCACTGTCCGCGTGACTCACCGCTTTAAAAATCAGTTGCATAAGTCATGCTCCAAGGCCGCGACCACGCGCTCTGCGCCTTTTCCATCGGTGATCGCTGGCAGAGTAGGAAGCTGATACCAGTTTGCCGCAAGATGCTGCAGTGCAGACGCGTAATCTTGCCAGCGGGTGTGCTCACCGCGTCCTAAGTATTGATAGCCCGGTTGTCCGGCGAGATACTCGGCCATGGCGTGTTGGTTTTCCGCCACACACACCAAGGTGCTCGGAACCCCCAAGCAGCTGCGCTCAATGGCGGTCACACCGGCCGCCCCAAACGCATAGCGTGCCCGTGCCATGTGGGCATCAAAGTCCGACAGTGCTTCCACTACGCTAACCCCTTCGGGGACAGGCTCTTTACACAATGCATCGCGGTCTGGGTTACGCCGGCCGGTGACAATTAATAGCGAGAAAGGCAGCCTATCGAGCTTTTGCTCTTCTTCTAGGTGTTGAACGGCTTCTAGGTGCTTCACCGCGTCCACGAGCTTGCGGCTTTCACCGGTCGGGTCCGTGCCGGAGAAAAAGGCGATTACCTTATCTTCCCGCGGCGGCGGAGACTGATGTAAGGCGGCAAATGCTGGACGCAATAGTGCATAGTCTGGCCCCAATAAGCATCGGGTTTGTGGATTTACAAGCCGTGATGCGTAGCGCGTGGTGAGATCAGGCCAAGGATTTTGATCGAGCAAAACGCGCAATCGTGGGGCCGATTGGCTAAATCATCGACTACCATCACCGGACAGCACAATTGGATGTGAATTGACTGCTCCCAGCGGGCATCGAGGGCGTAATGATCCACCACCATCAAATCCACCGGCTGGTTAGCGACGTATGCGGTTGTCTCTTCGGCATCTTGCCGCTGGCTCACACCAAGCCAATCGGTGTTGCTAAGCGAGTTTTTGGGAGCAGGCAACACCGCCACCGTTAAGCCTTGTTCATGGCTGACTGCTATCAAATTGCCGGGCAAGTCGCGACACACTAAGGTCACCTGATGGCCAGACCCTTGTAGCATGCTAGCCAACACATGCATGCGGCTGATGTGGCCGGTACCTATCGCTTGGGAGGCATCGACTCGAATGGCAATATGGCTCATAGCAAGGCTTGTTGCTCCAACAGTTGATACATTAGCTCAGCGCGTAGCCAGTCATCCGGCTCATCAATGTCTTGCACGCGGTAATGAGGGATCAACACGGCTTTCGAGTGAGGGGAAAAAACCGGTTCGCGCGCTAAAAAAGCACTTGGCGTGCCCCAGTAAAACATTCCCGCATCGTGGTAGGCCGGCTGTAAGTCTTGTGAACGGGTGGTGAAGTGCTCGGGCCACAACATGCTGACACTGCCATCGGCATCGACATGAATACTGCGCTGAATCGGAAAGGCGTAGCGGGTGGCGGCAAAACTGTATTTGACGGTGTCGCCGTCCAGTAACGCTAAGCCTTGGCGCAAGTCATCCGTGGTGACAAAGGGAGTGGTAGCATACAGGCAGCATATCGCTTGCAAAGGCGTTTGCTGTGGCGACGGGTTAAGCCACTGGATCGCATGCTCAAGCACATCCAAGGTCGTAGCGTGATCGCCGGCAATCTCGGCGGGACGTACAAAAGGCACCTCTGCCCCTGCATCGCGCGCCACACTGGCAATGTCGTCGCAATCGGTGGAAACCAAGACGCGATCGAATAGTCCACTTTGACGCGCTGTCGCAATAGCATAAGTGATAATGGGCGCACCGTTAAACAGTTTGAGATTCTTGCCCGGAATGCGTTTGCTGCCACCTCGGGCGGGAATAATACATACATTCATCGGTCACGCGTCCTCAATGGCTTTTTGTAGCGCAGCAATCACTGTGTCTTGCTGTTGCTCGGTTAAATCGGGGTAAAGCGGCAAAGTGAGTGCGCCCGCGTAATACTGTTCGGCGAGCGGGAAGTCTCCGAGTTGGAAGCCCAGTGCCTGATAGTAAGGTTGCGTATGCACAGGAATATAGTGCACGTTCACGCCAATGCCTTGCGCACGCATTGCCTCAAAAACGGCGCGGCGTGTATCGGCGTGCTCAAGCTCAATCAAATACAAATGCCATGCCGACTCAGGGTCTAAAATGGGTCGCTTGACGGGCAAATCCGCCAGCGCTTGGTGGTAGCGCTCGGCGAGTGCAAACCGTTTGGCGATAAAGGAACGAAGCTGGGTTAATTGTGAACGGCCAAGTGCGGCATGAATATCCGAGAGGCGATAGTTCATCCCCAATGCATGCTGCTCATAACCCCAAGGCGGCAAGGCTGCGTGGCAGTCTTCTGCGTCACGGGTGATCCCGTGGCTACGTAACTGACGCAGCGCTTTCGCCAATGTGGCATTTTGGGTAGTGGCAACCCCTGCCTCTCCCGCGGTGACCACTTTGACTGGATGAAAACTAAACACGCTAATATCGCTGTACTGGCATCCACCCACCGCCGCTTCTTGATAGTAGGCGCCCATCGCATGTGACGCATCCTCAATAATGGCTACCTGATAACGCTTGGCGAGCGCGGCAATCTCGGCCATTGGCGCACTGACACCGGCCATATGCACCACCACCAGCACTTTGGGTAAGCTGTGAGTAGCGGCCGCTTGTGCCAGCTTTTTCGCGAGCTGCTGGGGGCATAGATTACGTGTGTTCGGGTCGATATCGACAAAGTCCACCTCAGCATCACAGTATCGGCCACAATTGGCTGACGCGACAAAGGTGATGGGGGAGGTCCATAAACGATCGCCTGGGCCCAGTCCTAACGCCAGACAAGCCAGATGCAGGGCAGATGTCGCGCTATTAACGGCGACCGCATGCGCAGCCCCGGTGAGTTCGGCGACGGCGGCTTCAAAAGCCGGAACTTGCGGGCCTTGCGTCAGATAATCACTTTTTAGCACCTCAAGCACAGCGGCACAGTCTTGCTCGCTAAGATGCTGCTTTCCGTATGGGATCAACGCCATACTCCTTTACTGCTCGGTGTCGAGTTGCAAAATAGCCTCGACGGTTAACACATCTGGGTTAGTGCCTGATTGATACTCAAACCCTTCTGGCACGGGCTGTCCTTTCTCACCCAACGCATTTTCTCGATAGTCATCATCGGCATCGTAGAACTTAATGGTGGGGCAAATCACGTAATGATCGGCAAATTCGAGCGTCAGGTGCGCATCATCAGCCGGACACATCACTTCATGCATTTTTTCGCCGGGGCGAATGCCTATCACCTTGACGGGTGTGTTCGGGGCATAGGCGCTGGCGAGATCCGTCAGGCGAACCGATGGGATCTTAGGAACAAATATTTCTCCGCCATACATGCGCGAAAAGTTTTTCAGCACAAAATCCACCCCTTGCTGCAAGGTAATCCAAAAACGGGTCATTTCAGGATGCGTAATGGGCAAGTGATCCGCGCCTTCCGCTGCCTTTTTCTTAAACAAAGGCACCACAGAGCCGCGCGAGCCGACCACATTGCCATAGCGCACTACCGAAAAACGTGTCTTTTGGCCCCCGGTCATATTGTTAGCGGCGACAAACAATTTATCTGAACACAGTTTGGTGGCGCCATAGAGATTATTGGGGCTGGCGGCTTTATCGGTCGAGAGCGCAATCACTTTTTCGACCCCGTTGGCAATCGCGGCTCGAATCACATTCTCTGCACCGTGAATGTTGGTTTTGATACACTCCATCGGGTTGTATTCGGCGGCAGGTACCTGCTTGAGTGCAGCAGCATGAATCACATAGTCAATGCCTTGCATCGCTTGCATTAAACGATCGCCATCACGCACATCGCCGATAAAATAGCGCATGCAAGGGGCGTTAAAGGTTTGCTGCATTTCATATTGCTTGAGCTCATCGCGAGAGAGCACCACGAGGCGACGTGGTTGATAGCGTTCAAGCAGGGTGCGGACGTACTTTTTACCAAAAGAACCAGTACCGCCGGTGATCAGAATGGATTTGCCGTTAAACATAGGACGCCTTGTCACTAACTGTCGGGAATACAGGCAGTTTAACTGATCTGAGCAGGATTTGGCGATCTGCTAGGGCGTTCTGGTGATAATGGGTGGTCAGCGATTAAAATTTATAATACGTGGTGCTAAGTGAGCGCGTAGGCAGAAAGCGATAACAATTATGCTTTCGCTGGACCAGCAAGGCGGCCAGCCAGTGTCTTTGGTGATTTGACTTTCAGTGCTTTATCGAATGATAAGCGAGTTTTATCCGCATGATATTGCATACGTTTAAGCGCTTTTTCCAAATCGAAGTCATCTGTTTTTTTTGTCGCTAATTGTGTCATACGTACCTCCATATTGATGTAATTATAACCGAATAAAATGGGGTTGCAAAGCTGCTGAGTGCTCAGCTGATACGCTTGAACAATGCATTGTTTCTTGGATCGAATGGATCGCGTTGATTGAAACCTAATAGGTGATAGTAATGGAGTAAGTCTTCATTCTCTATTGGATCTTGGATTCCAATCCATCCGGCATTGATAGCAGCAGCGAACAGTTCGGCACATCGCGAGGCGATGGGAAGAATATAACCTTTCAAGGGGTTACTGCGTCTCCTCCTTGAATATAGTTGATTTTTACAACTAGTCTGCCCTCACTCGCTTTCCCGATCATTAGGCCACTAAGATCCTGGTGGTGCCATATCGCCAGCTCTAATCTAGCCATATGATCTCTGCGGTACTGTTGCAGTATTTGTCGCCAATCCCAGCCAATCTGACGAACCGGTGAGGGATGCCACTGGTTTTGAGCAACAAGCGCTAATTCATTGATTTCAGTTAACGAGATACAGTCAATTAAATCAGGTTGAAGCTGCTCAAACTCGCTTTGCGTTTGTTTCAGTACAGCCAGCCTTAGTGAGCGGTATTTCTCTGTAATAAGCTGTTTTCTCATGGAGGCATTGATGTTTTAAGGCTTCTCGAATTGTGCCTTTATATTGAATACTTAAGGAGCGATAGTATCAGAGTGGCGTTTTGTTTTTATGGGTTAAAAGCGATAGACGGCGGATGCTAGTACTTTATTGATATGTCAGTCGCAAAAAGCGCCGCATGTGGACGGCGCTTTGGAGGGAGCATGTATAGGTTAACGCGCTTCGCTGTTAGCCTTGATGGCGAGAGGCGAGGACTTCGGTTACTTGATGGAGGCTAAGCTCTTGGTCTTGCAGTAATACCAATAGGTGATAAAGCAAGTCGGCACTTTCGTTTAATAGCTCGGCTTTATCGCCTGCCGTGGCAGCGAGGGCGACTTCGACCCCTTCTTCCCCCACTTTTTGCGCGATACGCTTGGTGCCTTTGGCAAATAAGCTCGCGGTGTAAGACGCATCAGGTTCGGCGTCTTTGCGGCTGGCAAGCACTTGCTCTAGGCTCGACAAAAAGCCGGGACCCGTGTGTGGCGGTTTGTTGTCACTGTCAAAGCAGGTGGTCGTGCCGAGGTGACAGGTGGGCCCGTGTGGCGTCGCCGTGACCAATAAGGTATCTTGATCGCAATCGAGTGCAATGTGTTCCAGGCTCAACACATGACCGGAGCTTTCGCCTTTTACCCAAAGACGCGACTTGCTGCGCGACCAAAAGGTGACGCGACCGGTTTCGAGCGTCGCGTTCAGTGCATCGGCATTCATGTAGCCCAGCATCAATACTTGGCCGCTATCACTGTGTTGGATAATCGCAGGCACCAAGCCGGCGTTTTTCTCCCAATCGATACGTTCTACCCACGCTGCCGTCATACTCTTACCTCGATCCCTTGTTGTTTTAATGTTTGTTTTAATTCGCTTATCGCGATGATTTGCTTGTGAAACACCGAAGCGGCCAGCGCGCCATCGACATTTGCTTGTAAAAAGGCGTCGGCGAAATGCGCGATTTCACCGGCACCGCCGGAGGCAATCAGGGGCACCTGACAGCGCTCTCTCACCATTTTTAGTTGGGTTAAGTCATAGCCTTGGCGCACGCCATCGCGGTTCATCATATTAAGTACGATTTCGCCTGCGCCCCGCTGTTGGACTTCCTCAACCCACGCGGCGGTTTGCCAAGGTGTGGCCTGAGTACGGCTTTCATCGCCGGTAAATTGATAGACCTGATAGTGCCCGGTCGCTTCATCGAAGAAGGAATCAATTCCGACCACCACGCACTGCACGCCAAACTTATTGGCCAGTCGCGTGATTAAGCTCGGATCGGCCAATGCCGGTGAGTTAATCGATATCTTATCCGCGCCAAATTCCAGGATTTGCTGGGCATCGGCTTCGGATTTAATCCCACCGGCGACGCAAAAGGGGATATCAATTACTTCCGCGACGCGACTAACCCAGCTTTTATCGACCACCCGGCTGTCACTGGAGGCGGTGATGTCATAAAACACCAGCTCATCAGCGCCTTCTTCGGCGTAGCGTTTGGCGAGCGGGACGATATCGCCGATGATTTCGTGATTACGAAATTGCACGCCTTTTACCACTTGTCCGTCGCGGACGTCCAAACAAGGAATTATCCGTTTTGCCAGCATGCGATCGCCTCCTCTGCGCTAAAGTTGCCTTCCAGTAGGGCGCGGCCGACGATCACGCCTGCCACGCCAGTGTTGCGTAAGGCGCGAATATCTTCGAGACTGCCAATGCCGCCTGATGATTGAAACGCAATGCTCGGATAGCGCTGACACAAGTCGCGGTAAAGCGCCACATTGCTACCTTGCAAGGTGCCATCGCGGGAGATATCGGTGCACAGCACATGCTCTAGCCCGACGGACAAATAATCGTCGAGTAGCGCTTCAATGGTGACGCCGGAGTCTTGTTGCCAGCCGGACACCGCCACGCGTCGCGTCCCGTCGTTGTCAATATGAATGTCGAGTGCCAATACAATCCGGTCAGGGCCGTAGGTTTTCATCCAGCCTTTGACCAAATCGGGGGATTTGACCGCGGTGGAGCCGATCACTACGCGCTGCGCGCCGGTGTTTAGCAGCTCAATCACGTCCATTTCGGTGCGCACGCCGCCGCCGATTTGGATATTGGCGGGCGTTGATTGCAAAATCTCGGTGATTAAATCGACCTGACGCGCGGTCGGATCTTTGGCACCGGTTAAATCCACGAGGTGCAACCAATCCGCGCCCGCTTGATGGTAACGTGCGAACTGCTCACGCGGGTCAAAACCGTAGTCGGTTTTTTGCTGATAATCCCCTTGATAAAGGCGCACCACTTGGCCATCTATCAAATCGAGTGCTGGTATAATCATCCTTGCTTACATCTCCAAAAAATTCTGAATCAAACGCGCGCCCACTTTGCCCGAGCGCTCAGGGTGAAACTGAACCCCGTAGTAGTTGCCTTGATTGATTGCTGCGCTGAACGCATGACCATAGTGACATTGTGCCAGGGTATAGTCACCGACCGGCATCGCGTAACTGTGGACAAAATAGAAGTAGCTGCCCGCGACAATGCCGTCGAATAAGGGATGGTCATTGACGGTGGCGACCCGATTCCAACCCATATGAGGTAAAGGCTGGCCATCGGTATCCATTAGCTTGGTCGGCGCGGGGATGTGGCCAAGGCACTCAACCGGGCTATCGCCTTCATCGGAGCGTGTGCCTAGCATTTGCATACCAAGACAAATTCCCAGTAGCGGTTGCTCAACCTGTTTAACTAAATTTACTAAGCCGCGCTCGGTGAGGTTTTCATCGCTTCGCTGGCTGTGCCGACGCCGGGCAAAAAAAGCTTGTCTGCCCCCAGCACTACGTCGGGATCGCGGCTCAATGTGGCTTGATACCCCAGGCGTTCGACAGCAAAGCGTACCGAGGAGACATTGGCGCAGCCGGTATCGATAATGACGGTGTGTTTGCGCATTATAAGACTCCTTTACTGCTTGGCAGAGCATCGCCTTCTACCTTAATGGCTTGACGCAAGGTGCGGCCAAAGGCTTTAAATAAGCTTTCTACCAAGTGATGGGTGTTTTCGCCATCGACGGTCAGGTGAAGGGTACAGGCCAAAGTATCGGTCAATGAGCGGAAAAAATGCCCGACCATTTCGGTCGACATATCGCCCACTTGTGGCTGCGGGAAGCTGGCCTCAAATTTAAGAAACGGACGTCCGGATAAATCCAACGCACATTGCGCCAAGCATTCATCCATCGGCAGGCTAAACCCAAAACGGCCAATACCGCGCTTATCGCCCAGCGCCCGTTTAAGCGCGTCGCCCAAGGCGAGGGCGGTGTCTTCAATGGTGTGGTGGTCATCGATGTGCAAATCGCCTTTAACGCCAACGCTCAGCTGAAAACCGCCGTGGGTGGCGATTTGATCCAACATGTGGTCAAAAAAGCCCAGTCCGGTTTCAATGCGGCTGCCGCCACTCTTATCCAGGTTAACAGCCACCTGAATGTCGGTTTCTTTGGTGGTGCGAGTCACCGATGCGATGCGCGGCTGCAAGGTCAGACGCTCGACAATCTGTGGCCAGCCCATCACGTCGCGTTGGTACTTGATCCCTTGTAGCGCCATATTGTTGGCTAAGGTGATATCGGTGTCGCGATCGCCAATCACCGCCGATTGGGCGAAATCAATCCGGCCCTGCTGCAGATAGTCTTTTACCAAGCCTAATTTGGGCTTGCGGCAGCTACAGTCGTCGCTATCAAAGTGCGGACAAATCAGCACGTCTTCAAAATGGATCCCTTGTGAGCGAAATAACGCCATCATCATGTTGTGTGGTGCATCAAAGTCCGCTTGCGGGAAGCTATCGGTCCCTAAACCATCTTGATTGCTCACCATCACCAAGGTGTAGCCCGCCGCTTGCAGGCTAAGTAGTGCGGGGATCACGTCCGGCTCAAAGGCCAATTTATCCAGACGATCCACTTGGTAGTCTTCAGGCGGCTCCACAATCAAGGTGCCATCACGGTCAATAAATAAAATCTTGTCTTTCACAGTGGTTGTCCTTATTCACTGAGCTGCTGGCGGATAAAAGCCAACACTTTTTCACATTCGTCACGGTTGCCAATACTGATGCGTAAGCTGTTCTCGATCGCGGTACGGCGCACAATAATCCCCGCATTACCCAAGTGCTCGAACACCGCATCGGTGTCGTCCAGGCTTATCAGCAGGTAGTTACCAAAGCCTGGATGCACCTTGATGCCGGGCAGCATACTGAGGCCGGCTTGCAAATAGGCACGGTTGGCGGTTAAGTCCAAAACCTGATACTTCATCCGCGCCAAGCCCGCTTCAGAGAGCGCTTGCTCGGCAATATCTGCCACGGGCACCGGCACCGGATACGGCGGGATCACCTTGAGCATCAAGTTAATAATAGCGGGATTGGCGAGGGTAAAGCCGCAACGTAGTCCCGCCAGAGCGAACGCTTTTGATAGCGTGCGCAAAATGGCCAGATTCTCAAAGCGCGCGAGTAAATCGGTGCAGGTCGCTTCTGGACTAAATTCGATATAGGCTTCATCCAACACCACAATCGCGCGACCTTGGGTGCGGGTGAGTAGCGCTTCTATGTCGTCGCGGTTAATTAAATTACCGGTCGGATTATTAGGACTACATACGAAGATAAGCTTGATGTTGGCATCTGCCTCCAAGGCGGAATCAATTCCTGCCATGTCCAGCTGCCAGTCGGCGGTGAGCGGCACTTGGGTGGTCGCGATCCCTTGGTTTTCTGCACTGACCGCATACATGCCATAGGTGGGTGGGCAAATCAGTACGCTATCTTGGTTTGGCTCGCAAAACGCGCGCAGCAATAAATCAATCCCTTCATCGGCGCCACGAGTGGTAATCACTTGGCCCGTGTCTACCCCCGCATAGTTGGCATAGGCATTAATCAATGATGCCGGCTGACAGCTGGAGTAGCGATTGAGTCCTTGGCCGCTCAGGGTATAAGCATTGTCAAAGGGGGATTCATTGGCATTGAGCCACACATCCCCGCTGCCACCGATACGGCGGGCTGACTGATAGGGCGTGAGCGCTTGTACTTGCTCACGGGCGAGTTTATCGATGCTCATACTAACGGGTCCTCTGAGGCTTGGGCTTGTTGTAGCTTATTTAGACGAATATCGACCGCTTGGCGATGCGCATCCAAGCCCTCGGCTTCTGCGATTCGCATCACGGTCGGGCCCAGTGCTTGTAAGCCGCTTTCGCTGACCTGTTGCACTGTCATCCGCTTATTAAAGTCGGCCAGCCCTAAACTGCTGTAGGTACGGGTATAACCGTAAGTCGGCAACACATGGTTGGTGCCTGAGGCGTAATCACCCACGGATTCGGGCGAATAGGCGCCCAAGAAAATCGAGCCAGCGTTATCCAACAGCGGTAACAAATCTCGAGGCTGCTGAGTCTGCACAATCAAGTGCTCTGGCCCGTAGCGGTTAGAAATCGACACGCATTGGGTGAGGGTGTCGGCAATAATAATCACACTACTGCCCAGCGCTTGCTTGGCAATTTCTGCACGACTGAGCGTGGTTAATTGCTGTTGCACCGCATCGGCGACTTTTTCTGCCATCTCTGGGGCTGGGGTCACTAGCACTACTTGCGAATCGGGGCCGTGCTCCGCTTGGCTGAGTAAATCCGCGGCAACAAAGTCGGGATCCGCGCCGGCATCAGCAATCACCAAGACTTCAGAGGGGCCGGCAGGCATGTCCATCGCTGCGCCATTGGCAGCAAGGCTCACCTGACGTTTGGCTTCGGTGACATAGGCATTGCCCGGACCAAAAATCTTATCCACCTTGGTCACACTTTGGGTGCCAAAGGCCATCGCCGCCACCGCTTGTGCGCCACCTAGGGTATAAATTTCATCAATCTCACACAGTTTGGCGCAGTATAAAATTTCATCGGCCACCGGCGGCGGGGTACACAGCACCACTTTGCGGCAGCCAGCAATTTGCGCCGGCACGCCCAGCATCAACACGGTAGACGGCAAGGGCGCGCTACCGCCAGGAATATACAGCCCGACGCGGTTAATTGGGCGAGTGATGGATTCACATACCACCCCCGGCATGGTTTCGACTTTCAACGGCTGGGCTTTTTGTGCGCGGTGAAAGGTGCTGATGTTGTCGTAGGCTTGACGTAGGGCAAGTTTGATATCTTCCCCCAATCGCGCTTCGGCATCGGCCAAGATCGCTTTGTCGAGTTTGATGCTATCGAGCTCGACACCATCAAATTTTTTGGTCAGCGCCTTTAAACTCTCATCACCACGTTCTCTCACATCGGCGATAATCTCCGTGACACTGGCTTGGGTTTGTGCGCCGGTGGCGATGGCAGGGCGGCGCATCAAGCCCTCTTTTTGTGACTCTCCGAGTGATTTCCAGACTACTGTTCGCATGGTGACTTACTCCATCATCTTTTCAATCGGCAGGACCAAGATTGAGCTTGCGCCCAATTGTTTGAGCTTTTCCATGGTTTCCCAGAACAGATTTTCGGTACTGACAAGGTGCACCGCCACACGGCTTTTTTCGTGTGCGAGCGGCAAAATGGTCGGGTCTTCGGCACCGGGGAGTAGCTCAACAATTTTTTCTAGCGCCTCGCTCGGCGCGTGAAGCATGATGTATTTCGACTCTTTGGCTTGAATCACGCCTTGCATGCGAGTGAGCAAGCGTTCAATTAATGCGGTTTTCTCTTCGCTGAAGCTGCCTTCACGCTGAATTAACACTGCCTTGGAGCGAAAAATGACTTCGGCTTCTTTCAAGCCGTTGGCCTCTAAGGTGGCGCCCGTTGAGACCAAATCACAAATCGCATCGGCGAGCCCCGCACGTGGCGCCACTTCCACGGAGCCATTGAGCATACAGGTGCTAAAGTTCACACCTTGTTTATCCATGTAGGCTTTAAGAATATTGGGATAGGTGGTCGCAATCCGTTGCTCAGCGAGATCTTGTGGGCCGTTGTAATTTTGGTCTTTATCGAGCGCAATGGAAAGACGACAGCCACCAAAGTCGAGGCGACGAAGCAGCTGATACTGGCTCGGCTCACCCAACTTGATGCGCTCAAGGCGAACCTCTTCTAATTCGTTCTCACCAATCACACCTAAGTCAACCACGCCGTCCATGATAAGGCCAGGGATATCATCATCACGAACCAGTAGCAGATCGATGGGCATGTTTTCGGCGTGGACCACCAAGCGCTCGCCGGTGTAGTTAATTTTAACCCCGCAACGTTTGAGCAGCTCTTGGCACTCTTTGGCGAGACGGCCCTTTTTTTGGATGGCGATACGTAAGCGTTGTGTTTGCATGTGTGCTTCCTTGTCTAAAAATGAAAAGCTAAAAAAGAAAAAACCCTCGGAAGACGATGCTCCCGAGGGTCTGAATCTGTTAGCTTGCTAATGACCGACGGAAGCGCTTTTTACTCGTCTTCCAGTCGAAACCATTCCTCCCGAAAGACTAGTCAGGATGATGGTGGTGATGCATGGTCATTAGTGCTGAAATCATTGTTGGTCGTCCATTATCTAACGAAAGTACGCTCTGTGATAAAAATAAGCTCTATACCAAAAAGCTTAACTGTTTATGACCATATCAAAATCCGTTTGGATTGCAACCAGTCAAAGCGCGTTTTTTTCACGTGTCTTTATGCCAGGTCGTGCTAAGTAATTGTCGCCATCGCCGTAAGCGTCGCTATCGCCATGAACAGCGAGAGCGTCGACACCGAGGCTAGACATAAATATCGAGTTCACCGTCTTTTTTAGGTGTTTTTTCCTCGTGCTCTTGGTGCGGTTGCTGAGCGTGATCATTGAGATCGTCTAGCCGCCGCTCTTTACGCGCATCAATGTGTTCCGATTTGCGGATCGCCCATACTTTCGTGGGCGGTGCATGCGGCGTGCGATACACAGGACTCAAATTGCCAAGCCAGTTCATGATGGGTCCTCCTTTGGTCTTACTATTAGTATCGACCACGAAGCACCAAACTTGATGATTTTTTAACCATAAGTTATTTAGAATGGCGAGGCTAGGGGGCTAGCAGCAACACTTTTTAAACTTACGCCCACTGCCACACGGGCAAGGGTCATTGCGGCCGGCTTTGACATGGCCGGGGAAAACACCATCGATATATCGCCATTGAGGCTGTCCATTGATTGTTTCTTGGATAAACCGAGACCGCTCATGCAAACACTGAGGCTCACCGTCGGCAATAAAGTGGGCTTTGAAGGTCACAAATCCAAGCTCACCGTGGTTTAATACCTCGCTATCTAGCACCTCAAGTGATTGCCACTGATGGTCGGTCATCATGGCAATATCATCCCGAAATGCCTCGGCGCCACATTCGCGGTGATAGGTCGCGACAATAAAGTCCACCAAGCCTTTCGGATGTGCGCTGTAGCGAGCACGCATCAATTGCTCAGGGTGGGCAGCGTTGGCCGGATGTTGATGAACGGGCGCGCAGCATTCGGCGTAGGGTTTGTTACTACAACAAGGGCATAAATCAGTCTGCATAAAGATCTCTTAACGATAGGCTGAAAGGCTTAGTGATGGATAAAGTCGCGAGTTTGTAAGTCACAGCCTTGCGGGCCACACACTAATACCGACCCGTGTTGGTACCAATCGCCTAACACGATGCGTTGGTAATCGTGTCCTTGATCACACCATTGATGGACATGGGGGCGATGGGTATGGCCGTGAATCATGTTAACCACTCCTGCGTTATCTAACTGGCGCTGCACTTCTTGTGGCGTCACATCCATGATGGTGGATGACTTTTGCTGATTGGCACTGGCACTGCCCGCGCGCATTTTGGCCGCGATACGACGACGCAACGCTAAGGGTAAGCATAAAAACACGTGTTGTAGCCAGCGCTGGTGGACTTTGCGACGAAATGCTTGGTAGTCGGCATCCGCCAAACATAGGGTATCGCCATGGAGAATCAAGGTCGGCGTACCATATAAATCAATGCATGTGTGCTCATCCAACAAGGTGATGCCTGTTTCACGGGCGAAACGCTTTCCGATTAAAAAATCACGATTGCCATTAATAAAGTACACAGGTACACCTTGCTGTGTGAGGGTCGCAAAGGCGGTTTTGATTTGCTGATGAAAGGGGCTGTGATCATCATCGCCAATCCAAGCCTCAAACAAATCTCCCAGCACATAGAGTGCATCAGCGTGGACCGCTTCCTCGGCCATAAATCGCAAAAAGCAATCAGTGATATCTTGCCGAGTAGGGCTGAGGTGTAAATCAGCAATAAAGAGGGTATGTGGCATGTATTGGCTTTTTATTGGTAAAACGAGCGGCTCACTCAAAAAGAAAGGGTAGCCTTAGCTACCCTTGGGCTATCGTGTCACGCTAGTCTTCGATAGTCACGCTATTGATTAATACTTCCTCAACAGGGACGTCTTGGTGTACATAACCCCAATTGCCGGTCGCAACGCCTTTGATCTTATTGACCACGTCCATGCCGTCGACGACTTCGGCAAACACACAGTAGCCCCAACCGTCTGGCGTCTTGGCTTTGTGATCCAGGAATAAGTTGTCATTCACGTTAATAAAGAATTGTGAACTGGCTGAATGCGGCTCCATGGTACGCGCCATGGATAAACGACCGGTAAGGTTACTTAAACCGTTATCCGCTTCGTTTTTGATCGGTGCGCGCGTTGACTTTTCTTCCATGCCAGAGGCCATGCCACCGCCTTGGACCATAAAGCCGTCAATCACGCGATGGAACAGGGTTCCGTTATAAAAGCCGTCACGGCAATATTGTAAAAAGTTCTCGACCGTGGTCGGTGCTTCGTCTGCATACATGCGGAGTTTGATATCACCGAACGTGGTATGAAGAGTTACCATGATGTAATCCTGTCATTGGCTTGGCTAAAAAGGATCACAGATTTTAGCCTAACGAGCCGGGTGATCAAGCATGATCGCCCTGGATGTGGAATTAATCATCGCTAAGTGACCCCAAAGTGCCGATTTGCAGGGGCGCTTTGTCTTTTTTATTCCCCGAGATCACTTTTATTTCTCAAGATCACTTTTATTTCTCAAGATCACTTTTATTCATCGAAATCATTCTGACGATATAGGTTCAACATGCCCGAGCAACTTTTTGAGTAAATCAGCTAAGTTGGCTTGCTCACTAGTGGTGAGTCCAGCCAGGAGCTGATGCAAGTTATTGGTGTGATCGGTCACCGCCTTATCGATCAAATCCAGCCCTGCGTCGGTGAGTGAGACATAGACCCCACGGCGATCGTTGGGATCGGGGCTGCGTGCCACCAAGCCTTTGTGCTCCAACCGATCAATACGGTTAGTCATGGCGCCGGAGGTGAGCATCAAAGCATCCAGCAGCTGATTTGGGGTTAACGTGTAGGGTTTGCCCGCACGCCGTAACGAGGCCAGCACATCGAATTCCCCTGGGTTTAGATTGTATTGGCCGAAAACATGCTGCAGTTTGGGATTAATGTGGCCGTTGATACGTGCCAACCGGCCTGTAATCGCCATGGGGCTCGGATCAATATCAGGGCGTTCGCGGTGCCACTGGCTCAGAATGAGATCAACCTTGTCAGTTTGTGATGGAGTAACACCTTGTTCTTGGCTTTTTGAAGCAGCCGTGGTTACTGGGTGTGTGCACGTTGAATTTTTTGTCATAATGGTTATCGATAAAGATTCTTTACCGAAAAATAAATGATCACCCCGACCCAACTCAAGCACCGATTGGTCGGTTTTGGTTCAAATCGTGCTTTTTCTCTTAACTTGTGAACTCGGTCGTCGCGCTTTATCGGGCCAGACACCGGGTCGATGCTTGCGTCACGCTAGCAGAAAAGGTGTAATAGCAGCTTCACTTTACTCATTGTCATTACTGTAACGAGTCATCTAATTATTATGTCGATGCAAACCCCCCCGTTAAAGATCTACAACTCACTGACGCGAGAAAAAGCCGTCTTTCAGCCTATCACGCCAGGAAAAATTGGTATGTATGTGTGTGGGGTGACGATTTACGATCTTTGTCATATCGGACATGGGCGCACCTTCGTTTCGTTTGACATGATTTCTCGTTACCTGCGTTATCTGGGCTTTGATCTGACCTTCGTGCGCAACATTACGGATATTGATGACAAGATCATCAAGCGTGCCGCTGAAAATGGCGAGACCTGCGATGCGTTAACAGAACGTTTGATTGGTGAAATGCACCAAGATTTTGATGCCTTAAACATGGTGCGTCCTGATATCGAGCCGCGTGCGACCGATTATATTGACGAAATCATTACCTTGGTAGAAACGCTGATTGCGCGTGGTTTTGCCTATGTGGCCGATAACGGCGATGTAATGTTTGAAGTCGCTAAGTTTGATGAATACGGTAAGTTGTCTAAACAAGACTTGGATCAGCTCCAAGCTGGTGCCCGTGTGGATATTGAAACTGCGAAACGCAGCCCGCTGGATTTTGTGGTGTGGAAAATGTCGAAACCCGGCGAGCCGACGTGGGAATCCCCTTGGGGCCCGGGCCGTCCAGGTTGGCACATTGAATGCTCAGCGATGAACTCAGCGCTTCTGGGTAAGCACTTTGATATTCATGGCGGCGGCTCAGACTTACAGTTCCCGCATCATGAAAACGAAATTGCTCAGTCGTGCTGTGCCCATGACACCCCGTATGTGAATACGTGGATGCACAGCGGCATGGTGATGGTCGATCGTGAGAAGATGTCTAAGTCACTTGGAAACTTCTTTACCATCCGTGACGTGCTGGTGCACTACGATGCAGAGACCGTGCGTTATTTCTTGCTGTCAGGCCATTATCGTAGCCAGCTTAATTACAGCGACGAAAATCTTAACCAAGCCCGCTCAGCATTAGAGCGCCTTTATACGGCATTGCGTGGTTTAGACACTCAGGCAACCCCGGCAGGTGGCGACCAATACGTGGCGCGTTTTGAAGCGGCAATGAATGACGACTTCAATACGCCAGAAGCCTATTCAGTGTTGTTTGATATGGCCCGTGAGATTAACCGCCTCCGTGCTGACGATATGGCCACCGCGTCCGCACTGGGCGCGCAAATGCGCAAATTGGCGTCTATTCTTGGTTTGCTCGAGCAAGACGCCGATAACTTCTTGCAAGGTGATGCTGGCGCTGATGATGAAGCTGCTGACATTGAAGCCTTAATTCAAACACGTAATGATGCCCGTAAAGCCAAAGACTTCGCAGCAGCCGATGCGGCGCGCGATGCACTGACCGCGATGGGTATTGTGTTGGAAGATGGCCCACAAGGCACCACCTGGCGCCGTAAGTAAGCAGATAAAGCGCCATCCGGCCGAGGATAATAGCAATTTAATGAAAACGGAGCCAAATAAGGCTCCGTTTTTTATTGTCGGTGTGATAATCGTGTGACACAGAAGGTCAAATGCGTGAAGGCACCGGCCTGGATTACCGTCCAGGCTTTACTTCACGCTTATCGGGCTCAGGCAGTTCACTACCACAATGTTTACAAAAGTCCGCATCAGACTCGTGCCCCCCTTTCGAACAGTTTGGGCATTTGACTAACTGGCGATGCAGTGTCATTTGTTGGCCTATTTCAGCAGTAATGATCCCGGTGGGGACAGCGATAATGGAATAGCCCATCAGCATAGTGAAAGAGGCCAGTGTCTTACCAATATCCGTTTGAGGGACCAAGTCGCCATATCCGACAGTGGTAAGCGTTACTATCGCCCAATAAATGGCATAAGGAATACTGGTGAAACCATTCTCTGGTCCTTCTATCACATACATTAGAGCGCCGAATACTGTGACCAGAATCATGACCGTGGAAAAGAAAATCATCACCTTGCGTGATGACATGATCATCGAACGCATCAGAATATTGGAGTCTTCCAAAAAGCGCATGAGTCTCAGTATACGGAAAATACGTAATACACGGAGCAGACGCACCACCATCATATAAGTCGTGCCCGGAACAAATACGGCGATGTAAGTGGGGAGAATAGCAAGCAGGTCCACGACGCCATAAAAACTACGTGCATAGGCGGATGGGCGTGGGGAGCAATAGAGACGTAGCAAATACTCAATGGTAAAAATGCCAGTAAATCCCCACTCAATCCAATATAGCCATTGTGACCAGCGGGCGTGGACACTTGCGATCGACTCCAGCATCAATGCCACCATTGATGCCAAAATCATGACGATCAATGCCAGATCAAACACCTTACCGTGCTTGGTTTCCGTACCAAAAATTGTGGTATATAAGTAATGCTGCAATCGGCTTTGTGGTTTGTTCATGGGCTTTCCTTGCTCGAAAAACATGATGATTGAGCTGAAAAACCGACACTGCAACACATAACATGGCTACAAAGCTCAACGTGCCGGTTTTTGATATTTGTTTGCCGTGTAGCCTAAGGCCAATCTGCGACAGGGTCAGTTAAGGCCTGGAAACAAAGCCCGCATGCCAGAGGCAATAAACTCGATCCCGAGAGAGCCGAGAATCAGACCCATGATTCGAGTGATCACGTTAATACCGGTTTGTCCCAAGAATTTTACCACCGCAGGTCCCACTTTAAATAAGCCCCAAATGCCGGCGGCGAAGATCACCAAGGTTGAAATAAGCGTGACCGTACTCCATGTATCAGGGTATTGGGAGCCGTAAACAATGGTCGAACTGATCGCGCCGGGGCCCGCAAGCAACGGCATGGCAAGCGGCACCACGCCCACTTGCTCACGACTGATGGTTTCTGACTGCTCCTGCTTGTTTTGTTTACCTTCTCCTAACTTACCGTTCATCATCGTAAAAGCGATACTGAGCAGTAGCATGCCACCGGCGACACGGAAAGAGTCTAAAGAAATACTGAACAAGTCGAGCAACATCTGACCGGCAAGCAAGGACACAATCAAGATAATCGCCACCGCGATGGCTGCGGTATACGCAGTGCGGTTTCGCTCTTGCTTATCAAGATGCACGGTAAGGGTCACAAAAACGGGCATGATACCGATAGGGTTCACGGCGGCAAAAAGCCCGACAAAAAACTGTACAAAAATCATGGTGTCAAAAACGGCCATGGCGAATCTCGTGATGCTGTGAGGAAGTCCAGTTTCTCTCGGGTTAAAAGGTGGGGCCAGTATAGCGACCTCAGCTTAAAAACCAACCGCTTAACCTTGCATTTTCTGCAAGTCTTGATTGCGGTTTTAGTGAAGTCATGGGAGGGAGCAAAAAAGTCCCCAAATGAGTGAGCAAGATTGTTAGCGCAGACTATACTGAGCCACTAAACGGTTTTTACTCACTAGAGGAAAAAGAGTCACATTGGTGGGCTTAGAAGAATAAAAGAAACAGCTTTATGGTAGACACTCACTTTTTGTTGAAAAAATAATACAAAATCACCGCTTTTGTTGGCCTCGCATGTAAAGGTCGTGTTACTTTGGTGAAAATATTGGACACGTAGCCTATGTGCTACATGATGAATAAACCCAATGTTCATAGGGGTTAAGCAATAAATTCGTTGTGATTGATTTGATAACAAATGATCGAGATCAAGTTGCTATCGCTGTGAAAACTTATACTCAGTTTTGAAAGTTATTTACTAAATGCGATGCCGTTAGGGTGAAGAAATCTCGGTTAGAGGGGTCAAACGCCAGGCAGCCATCAAAAACCCAACCAAGCGGGTACGCTGGTGGTCGCAAGCAGTTACTAAATGATTTTCAAATATGAACCAGGAGACAACTATGCCTGTTACTAATATTGCCGAACTCAACGCGATGGTTGAGCGTGTCAAAAAGGCACAACAAGAATTTGCTACCTATTCACAGGAGCAAGTAGACAAGATCTTCCGTGCTGCATCTCTGGCGGCAAACAACGCGCGTATCCCGCTGGCTAAACAAGCCGTCGAAGAGTCAGGCATGGGTATCCTCGAAGACAAGGTTATCAAAAACCACTTCGCGTCTGAGTTCATCTACAACAAATACAAAGACGATAAAACCTGCGGCATTTTGGAAGAGAATGACGAATTCGGCACCATGACCATTGCCGAACCAGTGGGTCTTATCTGCGGTATCGTTCCAACCACGAACCCAACGTCGACAGCGATCTTCAAATCTCTGATCTCACTGAAAACCCGTAACGGCATCATCTTCTCGCCACACCCACGTGCGAAAAACTCCACCAATGATGCCGCAAAACTGGTTCTCGACGCCGCGGTTGCCGCTGGTGCGCCTAAAGACATTATTGGCTGGATTGATCAACCGTCTGTTGAGCTTTCTAACGCACTGATGAAGCACGATGACATCAACCTGATTCTGGCCACGGGTGGCCCAGGCATGGTGAAAGCGGCTTACTCATCTGGTAAACCAGCTATCGGCGTGGGTGCGGGTAACGTACCTGTCGTGATTGACGAGACTGCAGACATTAAGCGTGCTGTAGCTTCTGTACTCATGTCTAAAACCTTCGATAACGGCGTGGTATGTGCGTCAGAGCAAGCGGTTATCGTGATGGACGAAGTGTATGACGAAGTCAAAGAACGTTTCGCTTCTCACAAAGGCCATGTATTGAGTAAAACCGACGCCGACAAAGTGCGTAAAGTGTTGCTCATTAACGGCAACCTGAACGCAGATATCGTCGGTCAATCAGCAACAAAAATTGCCGATATGGCAGGCGTAAGCGTCCCATCAGACACAAAAATTCTGATTGGTGAAGGCCTGGAAATCAGCATTGAAGAAGAATTTGCACACGAGAAACTCTCACCAACCCTGGGTATGTTCCGTGCCAAAAACTTCGAGCACGCCGTCGACATGGCTTGCAAAATGGTAGAAATGGGCGGTATCGGTCATACATCAGGCCTGTATACCAACCAAGACGTCAACCAAGACCGCATTAAGTATTTCGGTGACCGCCTGAAAACAGCACGTATTCTGGTGAACATTCCAACGACGCACGGTGGTATCGGTGATTTGTACAACTTTAACGTTGCACCGTCACTCACACTGGGTTGTGGCTCATGGGGTGGTAACTCAATTTCTGAGAACGTTGGGCCTAAACACCTGATGAACAAGAAAACTGTTGCGAAGCGAGCTGAGAATATGCTGTGGCACAAACTACCAAAATCTATCTACTTCCGTCGCGGCAGCTTGCCAATCGCACTGGGTGATTTAGAAGACAAGAAACGTGCGATGATCGTGACTGACCGCTTCCTGTTTAACAACGGTTATTCAGAGCAAATAGAGTCACTGCTTAAAGCGCAAGGCATGGATGTAAACACTTTCTTCGAAGTGGAAGCGGATCCAACGCTAAGCGTGGTACGCAAAGGTGCTGAAGCGATGCAAAGCTTCCAGCCTGACGTGATTATCGCTCTTGGTGGTGGTTCACCGATGGACGCAGCGAAAATTATGTGGGTGATGTACGAGCATCCAGAAACCGCGTTCGAAGAACTCGCAATGCGCTTTATGGATATCCGTAAACGTATCTACAAATTCCCGAAAATGGGTAAAAAAGCCGAATTGGTTTGTGTCACAACCACTTCAGGTACTGGTTCAGAAGTCACGCCGTTTGCGGTTGTGACTGACGACGAAACTGGTGCTAAATACCCATTGGCTGACTACGAGCTGACACCACAAATGGCGATTGTTGATGCCAACCTGGTGATGAACATGCCGAAGTCGCTGACAGCCTTTGGTGGTTACGATGCGATTACTCACGCGATGGAAGCTTACGTGTCTATCCTGTCAAATGAGTACTCGGAAGGGCAAGCGTTGCAAGCACTGAAACTGCTGAAAGACTATCTGCCAGCAAGCTATACGCACGGTGCTAACGACCCAATCGCACGTGAAAAAGTGCACAATGGTGCCACCATTGCCGGTGTCGCGTTTGCCAACGCCTTCTTGGGTGTGTGTCACTCCATGGCGCATAAACTCGGTGCTGAGTTCCACCTGCCGCATGGCCTGGCGAACGCATTATTGATTTCAAACGTGGTACGTTTTAACGCCAATGACAACCCAACCAAGCAAACGGCATTCTCGCAGTACGACCGCCCACAAGCACGTCGTCGCTATGCAGAAATCGCTGACCACTTGGGTCTGGCTCAAACCGGTGACCGTACCGCACAGAAAATTGAGCGTTTGTTAACCTGGCTTGAAGACATGAAGCTGAAACTAGACATCCCAACCTCTATCCAAGCGGCGGGTGTACCAGAAGCAGACTTCATGGCCAAACTGGACGAGCTGGCGGAAGAAGCGTTTGATGACCAATGTACCGGTGCAAACCCACGCTACCCACTCATCAAAGAGCTGAAAGAAGTGTTGGTTGCGTCTTACTATGGCAAGCCTTACGTTGAAGGTGAAACCTTTGAAGGCACCACGGTTATCAAAAAAAGAGATGACCAACCCGCTGCAGCGCCGACCAAAGCGGCTAAAGCTGACGCAAAAGCGAAAGCTGAGCAAAAGGACCAAAAAGCAGACGCCTAATGTAACCTAGGCAACCGCTTAACGAAAAAGACCCGCCACCGGCGGGTCTTTTTGATTTTATCCGTGGCGACGATGACACTAGAATACGGAGCGCTTCGCTTACGGAATACGGGAAAAGACGCTTCGTTTCTAGAGACTAGAGACTAGAGACTAGAGACTAGAGAAAGCAGCGTCGTGCTCGCATTGAGTTTTTTGCTCTTTCTGTACTCTGTATTCAGTCATCTGTATTCCTAGCTCCCTCTCACCCACTTGCCTCTAACAACCGGCCGTTGAAAGAATCATTCGAGACAATATACTCCGCGTTTCGGATTAAGTCATCGTCCAGCTCACCAGTGGCTCGGCGACGGTGACGTGGAACGATTCCTCCGACGCGAATCTTAAGCCCGGATAGCTCTTTGGCCCAGCGTTGGGTTAAGCCGCCAATCATCGCACTGGCAACGGTGTCAGGCGTTAGGTGAGCGCCGGCAACATTAATGATCACCCCGGGGCGACCACGTTGTTGCATACACTCTGCCGCGTGCTGAACCACAAGATAACACTGAGAGGTCGTATCGGTCAGCGTTCGCGGGGTATCGCACCAAGCCCCTTTGTCGAATAAACTAGGCAGCATGTCGCCCTGCCATTGGTTGATAAGCACATCTATGCCGCCAAAAAGTTGCGTCACTTGTGCAAATGCCTCATGCACAGATGCCGGTTGATCATCGGCCAAACAAATCGGTTGGACGCGTCCAGCATAGGGACGGCATTGATCGGCACTTAAGCGCAGTGCTGGCCATTCCGTATCGAGCAATGCGACGTCAGCACCGAGCGAGCAGAAATGCTCTGCCATTGCGCGTCCCGATGATGAGCCGCCGGCGGTAATAACGACCACTGCGTTATCGATCTTCATGGTCAATTCCTCAATATTATCAACTAACTAGCTATTTTCACCTTGCCCTTTATACGCAAGCTAATCACGTGGAAATGACAGCTTACTCACACCTTATTCAGGCGTGGGAAAGTAATACTGGACCATAATTACGCGGACTGCGAAAAAAAGGCTCAAAACGTCTGGTCGTCGGGCAGAAATATTGTCGGGAATTAAGAGACGATCACAATTTCGAGAAGGATCATCAAACACCATCAGGATCAACTTGCGATCTTCGCTGTTATGCACTTACACGCATTTTATCGAAGCAATGAGAGGTGGTTAGCTTTTCATACAAGGTGGCAGGGTTAAAAGCGGGGCGGTTTGGGGTTGCATCAGCTAAGTGACGACGCTCATGACCGGAAAGGTTGTGATAGACCGCTTCATCAAAACCGTGTGTGCCTTGGGGCGGATAATGCATAGCGGCCGGAGCAAGTTGAAAGCGCAAATTAGCGCTGGCTAAACCGCCACGGTGAAAGGCATCGGCTTGCGCGCTGGCGCGCTGATAATCTTCTTCATTGCTAGCCGCCAAAGGTTGCGGCTCGGCTAGCTGGAACTGCTGGCGCAATACCGCATCATTGCTGATAGGATTGTCGGTGAGGGTGAGCGGCGTTGACTCATTCGCGTCTCCTGAGAGCAGCGCCATCATCAACGCAAAGTCGGAACGACGTCCTTGCACCACCGCCTGATTGAGGTTACCCCCAAACTGGACGTCGCTAATCAGCTGCGCTTTGTCGATGGTATGGATAGTCACGGCCGTTACCCTAATTCATATCGTGATTGTGCGGATGTGTATAGGGTATCGGCCGCGTACGGTAAACTTTAGGGCTTTTTTATCCAGTTTGTGCCAGTTGGGGCGGCAATGGCTGCGTACTTTGTCCGGCAAAATGCTGCATCGAAAACGCCACACGGTCTTCCGGCATCAGCGGATAGCGCCGAGGCGGTAGAGATTCAATCAGCCGTAACCTTGGCAGCAACCCGCAGCCATTGGCGATTTGAATGGCCAGGCCGGGCCGTGCATTGAGCTCCAATACCATCGGGCCCTTCTCTTTATCTAGCACCATATCGGTGCCCATATAACCCAAGTCTGTCATTTCCCATGCGCTGGCTGCCAGCGTGAGCAATTGCTGCCAGTGAGGGACGTTGAGGGTATAAAGATCATGATCCGTATCGGGATGATGGGTGATGGGACGGTTAAATTGCACCGCCTTTAGCGCCTTACCGGTGGCCATATCTAGCCCGACGCCTACTGCCCCTTGGTGCAAATTGGCCTTGCCATCAGATGCTGAGGTCGACAGCCGCATCATCGCCATCACCGGATACCCTTGAAACACAATCACGCGAATATCAGGGACCCCTTCGTAGCTAAAGCCGGCGAAGCTATCATCGAACGCAATCAAGTTCTCGACCACCGCCACATCGGCTTTACCACCGAGCGAGAACAGACCCGCAAGGGTGTTAGTGATATGGCGTTCCACGTCATTATGGCTCACGGTCTTGCCAGAGGCTTTGGTATAGACACCTTGATGATTTTTCGTCACCACCAAAATGCCCTTACCGCCTGAGCCTTGCGCCGGTTTAATCACAAAACCGGGCCAATTTGCCACCATGTGATGAATACGTTTGACGTGCGCTTGGCTATCAATCACGCCGATCAACTCAGGGACGGTAGCGCCGGCTTGCTGGGCGATCAACTTGGTTTTAAGTTTGTCATCCACTAATGGATAAAGACGCCTATCGTTGTAACGACCAATGTAACGGATATTACGCTGGTTCATCCCCATAATGCCGGCGTGACTCAGGCGAAAGGGAGAGGCGAACCTTGAAAAGAATTTAATCATCACGACCGCTCCCATTCTGATGTGCTAACGGGCGAAACCGCTTCAACTCCGACAAGCGGTAGCCGGTGTAATTACCCAGCATTAATATCAATGCCAAGATCACCAGCTGCAAGCCAATAAAGTTAAAGGTCAGATGCCGGACCAACTCATTGGTCATCGCCAAATACACCAACACCGCAGTGACGAGTGAGCCACCGCCTTGAATCACCACTTCTTTTGCGCCTTCCTCTTCCCATAAAATCGACATCCGCTCGATGGTCCATGACAGAATAATCATTGGGAAGAAGGTGATGGTTAGCCCTTCCATTAAGCCGATACGGAACGCGATCACGCTAAATACCGAAATAATTAAAATGACCGTGATAATCACCGCGGAAATTCGCGCCACCAGCAGCAAATTAAGCCGCGAGAGATAGCTTCTTATCACCAGCCCAGTGCCGACGATCAACACAAAGCCAACAATCCCAGTGAGTAATTGGGTTTGCACAAAGGCGACCGCAGTCAGCACTGGCATAAAGGTCCCTGAAGTCTTTAACCCCACGATCACGCGCAAGAACACCACAATTAGCGCGCCAATCGGGATCAGCATAATGGTTTTAAACATCGCCTGCTCTTCAATGGGCAAGCTATGAATAGAAAAGTTAAGTAGGTTATCGGCGGAAACCTTCGCTGAAGTGGCCTGTTGTGGGCTGATATCTTGGGAGATAATTGAAAAATGTACCTGGCTATGTTCACCGCCCATCACTTCTAACAATGGTCCGCCGTGCTGGTTCCAGAGCAGGACATTACTGTGATGGCCATTTTGCCCAGTGGTTAAATCAAACAAGTGCCAGCGTGTGTCTTGCCACACTTGTAGCATGGGAGAAATGGTTTGGCGACGTCGCCCATCTTCAAGCTCCAAGCCACCGACCACGCGCGCATGCACACCTTCCAGTGCTAAGGTTTTTCGTAGGGCGTCGGGTTTGTCGAGGGTATTGAGTAACAAAGCCGCGTTTTGACTATCTGGGCTATTAAATTGTTTGATGAGCTCACGGGTCAACGTAATGTTGTCCGCCGAGCGCGCCCGTGCACGATCCAACAGTGCTAACGCCGCATTTTTGGCAGCATTATCCATCACAGGAAGCGTCACCGGCTCTTCATCAGGTGGGGCCATGGTATAGCGCGCACTGTCGTCGACTAACATTTGGTTTTTAAAATAAAGGGTTTGCTCACCGTTGGCTTGGCGCGTCGACCACTGTGCTTGGCGGCCATGTTCAGTGTTAAGCAATGAAAAACCATAGCCTGCCGAGGAGGTGCTCTCATCGATAAGCGTAAGCCCAGGTTGGCTATCTGGTGCAGCAAGGCTAACTTTTACTGGGCCATCGTCGGCATCAAAGTTAATTCTGGCCTCAATTTGCCAGACTTGGCGGGTGTCATCCGCTTGCCAAGGCACCCCATAGCCTAGGTGACGATAGGCACTGAGTGCGATACCGGCCAAAATTAAAAAGCCGATCAAAAAGTAAAAAGGAACCCGTGAAACCATGTCGATTACCTATTTTCGTAGAGCCTATTTTCGTAGAGCCTATTTTCGAAGAGCCTAGCTTTTCGTAAAGCCTATTCTTGTAGAGCCGATTCTTTAGACGCTGATGGCGGCTGACGATCATCATCACTAGGCTCCGGGGGAGTGTCCGGCTGATATTGCGGATGAATGTGTACTTGGCTGACATCTACCACGGCTAAATCTTTAAAAAACGAGCGGCCCAACAATACGGGGTATTCCATATTGGTGCGATCCGCGAGGGTAAATTCGGTTTTTTCGTGAATGTTACCCACCCGGATCCACGCTTCCACCACGGGGCGGCGGTCAGTTTTATCGGTCGATGATTGTCGTATGAGAACCCAGCGCTTTACGGGCATTTCCATAAATACTGGCTGGTCATTGTTTTCACTATGATTGACATTAAACTTGACCCAGGTATCACCATCGCGCTCAAATTCTTGAATATCTACCGCATTGAGCGACGAGGTTGCCGCGCCGGTATCTACGCGCGACTGGAAGGTGCTTTTGACTTCATCAAACCAAACCCACTCACGTCCGCCGAGGACCACTTTGTCGTTATTCACGGGCACCCGGACCACTTTTTCTTGGATTTTAACTTCCGGTTTTGGGTTAGCGAAATTGGCATACATTTTTGCCTGAGTCCGCTGCATGACGTTTAATTTATCAGCCAGTTGACGCATCTCGTCGGTCAATACGATCAGGGTCTTGTCATGCGCTTTTAATTGGTCCTGTGTGGCCGTTTGTTGCTCATGCACATGGGTGGCGGTGGAATGAATGGTATTTAGCGTTTCTTTGTGCTGGTGCTGTGAAGTCAAGGTACAGCCAGAAACGATAACGAGCAAACCACCAATCAATGTGTAGCGATAAACCATGTAAAACCCTCGGCGCTGGAAAGATAATTCTCGTATATGCTTGAAATATAGCTTGTCGATGACTTAGTCGCGAAGCCGATTTTATTTCATCAGTCGGTTTATGTTGCTTAGCCTGACAGGAAGGATGAAACGACAAGCCGTGGACGCAGATTCTAAAGGATGCGACCAAGATGGATAGAGGGATTCTGTCAAATGTTAGTCAGAATTGACTAAACGTTGATTATATCAACGCTATCGGTGAAAAATTGCCCGAAAACAGGCAGTCGCGCCTTGTGCATAAAGTGAACAACAATAAAAGGGCGCAGATCGCGACATCAGCGTCAGCATTGCGTGTGCTCTAGGTCAAATTAACTACACTAGGTAACATTAACCACAGCACACGCCGCCTGGCGCGATTTAATCAGGATTGCGCGCCACTAAAATTGCGCGTTTAGGCGCCGGATACCCTTCGATGGTTTGCGTCGGGTCATCTGGGTTTAGATACTCTGGCAACGAGTTATGGGTCATCCACGCTGTGCTGCGCTGCTCATCGGTGGTGGTAACACATTCATCGACAATACGGACATCGACAAATCCGACTTTTTCCAACCACACTTTGAGCGCACGCGCCGAAGGGAAAAAGTAGACATTGCGCATTTGTGCATAGCGGCCTGATGGCACCAATACAGCGTTTTCATCGCCATCAATCACCAAGGTTTCCAGTATCAGCTCACCGTCTTTCCCCAACTGATCTTTGAGTTGCATTAGATGATCGAGCGGCGAGCGACGGTGGTAAAGCACGCCCATGCTAAACACGGTATCAAATGCACGCAGGGCAGGGAGTTTTTCGATTCCTAAGGGCAGCAGATGCGCGCGTTGATCATTGCCCATTAAACGACGAATGGCGTCGAACTGCATTAAGAAGAGCTCAGAGGGATCAATACCCACGGTCAGAGCCGCCCCTTCACCCAACATCCGCCACATGTGGTAGCCATTGCCGCAACCGACATCGAGCACATAGCGCCCTTTCAGCGGAGAGATATGGGGAAGCACCCGATCCCACTTCCAATCCGAACGCCACTCGGTGTCGATATCCATACCGTGAACCTGATAAGGCCCTTTGCGCCATGGGTGAAAGCTACGGAGCAGATTTTCTAACTTTTTACGCTCACCGGCAGGCAAGCTGGTGGCATCGCCAATCTGCACCCTATCTTTTAGCTCCACCTGCTCGGGCGCATCGGTCGGGATTTTATTCAGCACTTTTATCCACTTTGGCATATCGCCATGGGGCTGGGTTTGCCACTCCGCCAATTGCGCCGGCAGAACTTCTAACCAATGAGAGAGACGGTTTTTGGCGATCAGTTGATAAAAATCGGAAAAATCAAACATCAGATTACTCGTACTTAATGGCGTATTTCGCTGAATCAAAGGGTTGACTGGATCAAGGGTGTAACGCGATCAATGGTGTAAATAGATTAATGGTGTAACTGGATCAATGATGTAAATAGATCAATAGCGTACCGGGATGACGGGACGCATCGCTTTATGTCATCGCTTATCTTATTTAATCGCGAACATCGACCCAAAGTTAAAACATTGAAACCACATGGCGACACTGCTAAAACCAATCTCGCTCAATCGCGTTTTATGGGTATCAATGCTATCTGGACGCATCACGTTTTCTAGCGCACTGCGTTTTTGACTGATCTCAAGCTCGCTGTAGCCATTGGCGCGTTTAAAGTCATGGTGCAAGTCAATCAGCAGTTCATTGGCGGTTTCGTCTTCAAAGCAATACTTCTCCGACAAAATCAGGATCCCGCCCGGTTTTAATCCCTGATAGATGCGGGTGAGTAGCGCTTGGCGATCGTCCGGGCTTAAAAATTGTAGGGTAAAATTAAGCACCACCATGGAGGCATTAGTAATCGTCACATCGCGAATATCAGCCTCACGCACCTCAACATCGGCAGCGCCGCGATAGGCATTCACATGCAAACGGCAACGCTCCACCATCGCTTGTGAATTATCAACCGCGATGATGGTACAGCTATCATGAGGAATATGGCGGCGCATCGACAGGGTGGCGGCGCCCAACGAGCAGCCAAGATCATAAACATGGCTATCTGGTGTCGCAAAGCGTTTCGCTAACATACCAATCGCCGAGATAATATTGCTGTATCCAGGCACCGAGCGCTGGATCATATCTGGAAACACCTCGGCGACATTCTCATCGAAGGTAAAGTCGCCCATCTTCTCAATCGGCGCCGCGAAAATTTTATCCTGATTAGCCATATAAGCCCCTACAAATCAGCCCAGCTGGCCAGTGTGAGCACCTGACGCCAGCAAACCCTATCGCAAAAGCGGCGTATTGTAGTGAATTTTTCAGCGCCTGTCTGCACGGTGAGCGTGCACCTTGCTTGGATACACTAAAACAGTGCCCCTTGCTGACTTTGCGCGGTGCGGGTGACTGAAGCCAGTGGCGTTGATAAATCAAGACGTTGATACAAGTGTGCCGCGAGCGCCGGGGCCTGGTCGTTATCCGAGGTATGAATCATTAAATAGGGCGTTTTGCCCGCGGCTATCCATTGAGATAAACGTGGGATCCATGGTTCAAAAAATGCGCTATTGTTTGCCAGCTCAGGATGACCAATAAACCGCACCATAGGCGCATCGCTGGTGGCAATCGCATGCACGGGGACACGCGGCTTTTTCTTTTGTGCATCAATCACCGCTGGCGTGTCCGGTTTCGCCGCGAACACAGGACGACTGTCCATGATCACTCGGTTGGCATGATGGGCGATCAATAGTCGATTCAACGCCTTCTCTGCCTCTCCTTTGGCAAAAAAAGCCGGGTGCCGTACTTCCACGCCGATAAAGATATCCGCCGGTAAGCTTTGCAAAAAGGCGGCCAGATCCGGCAAGCCTTCAGGACCAAAGCGGGCCGGCAGCTGAATGGTCCACTGGCCAATTTTATTATGGAGAGGCGCCATCAAATGAATAAAATCCCGCGTTAAATCTTGCGCATGGCGCAACTGGCATTGATGGGTAATGGTTTTGGGAAACTTAAAAGTAAATTGGAAAGTGTCTGACGTCGCGGCCGCCCAATTCGCCACCGTCTGTGGCGACGGCGACGCGTAAAAGGTGGTATTGCCCTCAACCGTATTGAATACCTCTGCGTAGCGGGCTAAACGCTCACCCGAACGGGTACCTGGAGGATAAAAATGGTGCTGCCAACTGGGATGAGACCACTGGGTCAAACCAAGGCGCAACGGCGGATCGAACAGTTGATGTAGCATCAGAGACATGGCGTCGTTATGATCGGTCGATACATGTTGTGGTAGCCTAATCGCAACCGGGAAAAAAAACCATATGAAGGATAAACAGAATAAAAACACGCGATCGCTTTACCAAGAGCGGGGCTTTTCCTTTATAATGGCAGGTCTTTGACAGTAACGGCAGTCGCGGGGGCGTACCGTCAGGTACGACAAAGACTGTTGTCTAATTTCCCTCAGAATTGACAGGCTTGTGCCCAAGGGGGCAAGCAGAATTATCAGAACAGATCAGGAATAGTCTATGCGCACCCAATATTGTGGTCACCTGAATAAAGCCCATGTCGGGCAAGAAGTAAGTCTTTGTGGTTGGGTTAATCGTCGTCGTGATTTGGGCGGCTTGATTTTTATCGACATGCGTGACCGTGAAGGTCTGGTGCAAGTTGTGATTGATCCTGATATGGGTGATGTTTACGAACATGCCAATAAACTGCGTAACGAATTCTGTGTTGCCATTCGTGGTGAAGTCCGTGCACGTCCAGACAGCCAAATCAACCGTGATATGGCCACCGGCGAAGTCGAAGTGGTGGCGAAAGGGTTGGAGATTATCAACCGCAGCGCACCGATGCCGATTGACTTTAACCAGTTTATCTCTGAAGAGCAGCGTCTTAAGTACCGCTACCTCGACTTGCGTCGTCCAGAGATGAGCGATCGCATTAAACTGCGTGCCAAGGCCACCAGCTTTGTCCGTCGTTTCCTGGATGAGAACGACTTTTTAGATATCGAAACCCCGGTACTGACCAAAGCAACCCCGGAAGGTGCACGCGATTACTTGGTGCCAAGCCGCGTTCACAAAGGCAGCTTTTATGCCTTGCCACAATCGCCACAGCTGTTTAAACAGCTACTGATGATGTCCGGCTTCGATCGCTATTACCAAATCGTGAAGTGCTTCCGAGATGAAGACTTGCGCGCGGATCGCCAACCAGAATTTACCCAAATCGATATCGAAACCTCGTTCATGAGCGCTGAACAAGTACGTGACGTGACCGAGCAAATGATCCGCGAAATGTGGCAGTCGCTACTCAACGTTGATTTGGGTACCTTCCCCATCATGAAATATGAAGAAGCGATGCGTCGGTTTGGCTCTGATAAGCCAGACTTGCGTAACCCGCTTGAAATCGTCGATGTGGCCGACATTGTCAAAGACGTTGAATTTAAAGTCTTCTCTGGTCCAGCGAACGATGAAAAAGGCCGTGTGGCAGTCATCCGCGTGCCAGGTGGCGCCAGCTTATCTCGCAAACAAATTGATGAGTACACCCATTTTGTTAGCATTTACGGCGCCAAAGGCTTGGCATGGATGAAGGTCAACGATCGCGACGCCGGCTTTGACGGTATTCAATCGCCCGTCGCCAAGTTCCTTAACGCGGATGTCGTGGAGAGCATTCTGTCACGCACTGACGCGCAAAGCGGGGACATTATCTTATTCGGCGCCGACAAAAAATCGGTAGTCACCGAAGCGCTGGGCGCATTGCGCGTCAAGCTAGGCTTGGATCTTGAACTGACCGACACCCAAGCTTGGACCCCGCTGTGGGTAGTGGACTTCCCGATGTTTGAGGAAGATGACGAAGGTAACCTGCACGCCATGCACCACCCATTTACAGCGCCAACTGACGTCACGCCAGAGCAGTTAAAAGCCAATCCGGCCGCGGCGAACTCCAATGCCTACGACATGGTGATTAATGGCTATGAAGTCGGCGGTGGCTCGGTGCGTATTCATAACCCAGAAATGCAAGCAGCCGTCTTTGAGACCCTAGGTATTGATGAACAAGAGCAGCGCAAGAAGTTCGGTTTCTTGCTCGACGCGCTAAAATACGGCACCCCTCCACACGCAGGTTTGGCATTTGGTATGGACCGTTTGGTGATGCTGCTGTCTGGCACTGAGAACATTCGTGACGTCATTGCGTTCCCGAAAACCACAGCCGCAGCGTGCTTGATGACGGATGCGCCAAGTATTGCCAATGACGCCGCGCTTGAAGAGCTAGCGCTCAGCATTACCGTGGCAGCCGAGCAAAACGAACAAAGCGAATAACGTTACCTTAACGTCATTTCATCAACGCGCCTCAGACTGAAAAGCCAAGGCGCGTTTTTTCTGATTACTCCTTTCACGTGAGGGGAGCGCAAAAAACGGAGAATCGATATGGCAGGTCACAGTAAGTGGTCGAATATTAAACACCGTAAAGCCGCTCAAGACGCGAAGCGCGGTAAGATTTTCACCAAACTGATTCGAGAGTTAGTGGTTGCCACCAAAGAAGGTGGTCCCGAAGCAGAAACCAATCCACGCTTGCGTGCGGCGGTCGATAAAGCGCTATCTAACAATATGACACGCGACACCATCAACCGAGCGATCACACGCGGAGCTGGCGGTGATGGCGACGACAACATGGAAACCGTGATTTACGAAGGGTATGGCCCAGCGGGCACCGCGGTGATGGTGGAATGTATGACCGACAACCGCAATCGTACCGTGTCAGGTGTTCGTCACGCATTTTCCAAATCTGGCGGTAACCTAGGCACTGACGGCTCGGTCAGTTTCCTATTTGATAAAAAAGGCGTTGTGACCTATGCGTCTGGCCTGGAAGAAGATGACGTCATGGAAGCGGCACTCGAAGGCGGGGCAGAAGACGTGGTCACCTATGACGACGGCTCAATCGATGTCTACACCACCCCTAATGATTTTGGTACCGTCAAAGATGCCCTCGACAAAGCCGGGTTTGAAGCGGAACGCGCCGAAGTGACTCAGGTGCCATCGACCAAAGCCGAGTTAGATGCAGATACCGCACCGAAGTTACTGCGTCTTATCGATACGTTAGAAGACCTTGACGATGTGCAAGAGGTCTATCATAACGGGGATATCTCGGATGAAGTGGCAGCGAGTTTAAGCTAAATGACCATTATACTGGGGATTGACCCAGGTTCGCGGATCACCGGTTATGGGGTGATCCGCCAACAGGGGCGGCATCTTGAATACCTCGGTAGCGGGTGTATTCGGACAGAAACCGACGACTTACCTGGTCGCTTGAAGCATATCTACGCAGGGGTGAGCGAAGTGATCACCCAATTTCAGCCGGACAACTTTGCCATCGAACAAGTCTTTATGGCCCGTAATGCCGATTCGGCGCTTAAATTGGGCCAAGCACGGGGCAGTGCCATCGTTGCGGCGGTGAATGCCGATCTACCGGTATCAGAATACGCAGCAAGGCTTATCAAGCAAGCAGTCGTCGGCAAAGGTAGCGCGGATAAAAAGCAAGTGCAGCATATGGTCACCCACATGTTGAAACTCAGCGCTACCCCCCAAGCCGATGCCGCCGATGCCCTGGCCGTGGCGATTTGTCATGCCCACACCAACCACACCCTGATCGCCATGGCCGGCAAAGCCAACGCCGCCCGCCGCGGCCGATATCGGTAAAGCGCTTTTTACTCTTTACTCGTTCCCACGCTCCTGCGTGGGAATGCATACAATGACAAAATTTATACATCGATGGTGCCATTGGCGTCGATGACACAAGCCCCGGTAAGAGGTCAACAATGATGCGCTATGCCAACGGGCGCCAGTTGCACTGCGCCTGTCACGATCGGTGCCAAATTTACCACCAATGTCGGATGGCGCGCGGCCG